>JBJHCE010000004.1:0-66041 GCA_050485865.1 Gemmatimonadales bacterium
GAGTTCCGGGGCGACGAGGTCTGGGGGTTCGCGACCGACGACCTCGGTGTTTCCACCCTCAAGCGCTACCGGATCCACTGGCCGGAACCGCGCGGATGAATCGGTCGAAGGGGCGACGGCTCCACCCTGAGCTTTCGCGCCCCCCCGGTTGACGGCGGCCCCGACCAGCGTCTAGCTTCCAAAGCTCGACCGCAATCGAACCCCGAAGGCTCGGGGTCCGTCCATAGCCCGGCCCGGGAAGGCGCTTTCTTTCCCACCGTCCGGGCCCACGCACTTCAGGGCAGGAGATCATGAAGCCCACCTACCGTCCGCGCAATCGCAAGCGCCTGAACAAGCACGGGTTCCGGGCCCGCATGGCCACCAAGTCCGGCCGGAAGGTCCTGGCCCGCCGCCGGAAGAAGGGGCGCCATCAGCTCGCCGTGAAGGTGGGCTCCAAGTAAGCTCCGAAGTGAACCGGGAGGTGGAGAACGGGGGAGAGGGATCCCGCTCGTCCGCCGTACCGGGCGGGGAGCGATTCCCGCGAGGGGCCAGGATCCGCCGGGGAACGGAGATCGTGGCCCTCCTGAGGTCCGGGCGGCGCCGGAGGTTCGGCCCCCTGGACCTCGTCTGCGAGGAGCGCCCCGGCACTCCTCCACGCTTCGGGGTCATCGTCCCGAAGCACCGTCACACGATCGTCGAGCGCAACCGCCTGAAGCGGAGGCTCCGCGAGCTGGGTCGCCGCGAGGTGCTCCCGGCGCTCAGCCGGTGCGGCGCCCCCCACGATGTTCTCGTGCGGGCGCGCCCCGAGGCGTACCGCGCGAGCTTCGACGATCTTCGTCTCGCCCTCTCCCGACTCACGGAGGAGCTGTGTTCCGGCGCACCGCACTCGGTCTGATCCGGTTCTACCAGCTCGCGGTCTCGCCGCACTTCCCTCCGTCGTGCCGGTTCCAGCCGTCGTGCTCGGCGTACGCCCACGAGGCGATCACGCGCTTCGGGCTCGTGAGAGGCGGCTGGCTCTTCCTCAAGCGGTTCGGCCGCTGTCATCCCTTCGGGGGAGAGGGATACGATCCCGTCCCCCTCCCCCCTGAATCCTCCCCCGCCGGAGGCGCCCGTCCGGGTCCTGCCGGCGCCGGAGAGTCCGTCACTCCATGAACTCGGAAACCCGCTTCATCCTCGCCGTGGTGCTCATGCTGGGCGTTCTCGTGGGCACGAACATCCTCTTTGCCCCCCCGCCGGCCCCGGAGCACGACGACCCGGATGCCGTCGAGGTCGTGGATGCTCCGGAACCCGAGGCGGCTCGGGACCCCGGGTCCGAGGTGCCCGCCGGGGACCCGGCGCCGGGGGCCGCCGCCCCGCCTCGCATCCCCGGAGACCCCCCGACGCTTCCCCCCCTGGTCACCGAGGACGACCCGCTGGCGGGTCTCGCGCTGGACACGGAGGCGGAGGAGCGGGCGGTGGCCACGTCGGTGCGGGTCGAGAGCCCGCTCTATACCTACACCTTCTCGACCCTGGGGGCGCGGCTGACCTCGGCGGAGCTCCACCGGTGGAACTCCTTTACCCGTCCCGGCCCCGTGGAGCTCGTGAACGACCCCGAACTGGGACTCCTGGCCCAGCGGATCGTGGTGGGCGCCGACACGGTGGACCTCCGGAACCTGGTCTTCGAGGTGGAGCCGGCGGAGGGGCTGGTGCTGGAGGAGGGAGGCCCGGCGGGGGAGGTCACCTTCCGGTACGCGCACCCGGAGCGCCCCTTCTCCTTCGAGGTGCGCTACACCTTCGACCCTGACGGGTACGTGATCGGGGCCGAGGGGCGGGTGCGGGGGCTCGAGCGCGGGCTTCTCGTCACCGACCTGGGGCGGGGACTCGCCTTCAACGAGGTGGACACCCGCGACGAGGCCCGGGCCATGGCCTACGCGGTGAACCACCTGCAGAACGGGATCTCGAGCCGGGACCTCTCGAGGATCGATGCCGCCGCGGTGCAGGAAGGACCCTTCCACTGGGCGGCGGTGCGGAGCCGGTACTTCGTGGTGGCGTTTCTCCCCGCCGAGTCCCCGGCGCTCCAGGGGGGGGCCGAGTACCTGGGGGGAATGGTCGTGCGCCCGGTGACCCCGGCCTCCGAGGACGACGAGGCCGACGCCGAGTTCGCGGTGACCCACTCCATGGCGAGCGGGGGGACCTTCGCGTACCGGGTCTTCGCCGGGCCGCAGGACTACGCGCTCCTCTCGGCGCTGGGGCATGACCTGCAGGAGGTGAACCCGGTGGGGTGGCGGTTCCTCCGGCCGCTGCTTCGGCCCTTCGTGGCCGTGATCATGTGGATCCTCGTCTTCCTCCACCTGAACCTGGCCATCGGGTACGGGTGGGTGCTGATCCTCTTCGGGATCATGATGCGGATCGTGCTCTTCCCGCTCTACCACAAGGCGATGAAGGCGCAGCTCCGGAACATGGCGGTGCAGCCCCTCCTGAAGGAGATCCAGACGAAGCACAAGGACAACCCGGAGAAGATGCAGAAGGAGCTCATGAAGCTCTACAAGGAGCACGGGTTCAACCCGCTGGCCGGGTGCTGGCCCATGCTCCTCCCCTGGCCGATCCTGATTGCCCTCTTCTTCGTCTTCCAGAACACGATCGAGCTGAGGGGGGTGCCCTTCGGGTGGCTCCCGGACCTGGCCGCCAAGGACCCCTTCTTCATCCTCCCCGTGCTTCTCGGGGTGTCCATGTTCCTCCTCCAGTGGATCTCGATCCGGTCGCTGGACGAGGTGAACCCCCAGATGAAGATGATGATGTACGTGCTCCCGGTGGTGATGGTCGTGATCTTCGCGAACTTCCCTTCGGGGCTGAACCTGTACTACCTGACCGCGAACGTGGCGACGCTCCCCCAGTCCTGGTGGATCGCGAACGAGCGGAAGAAGATGCAGGTGGGGAAGGGCAAGACCCAGGCGGCGGCGCCCGCCAAGGCCTGACGTGGCCGGGGGCGGGTTGGACGGTGCCGGCGCTCCGGAGCCCGCCGTTCCCGGGCGCGACACCATCGTGGCGCGGGCCACCCCGGCGGGGGCGGGGGCGATCGCCGTGATCCGCCTCTCTGGACCCGGGGTGGGCGGGATCCTCGAGGCGCTGGGGGCGGGGGCGGTCCTTGGTGGGCCGCCGCGGCGGGCGAGCCTCCTTCCCCTTCGGGACCCGGCGAGCGGAGGGCTCCTGGACCGGGGCATCGTGACCTGGTTCCCGGGGCCCGGGTCGTACACCGGCGAGGACGTGGCGGAACTCTCGGTGCACGGGGGTACCGCGGTGGTATCCGGAGTGATCGAGGCCTGCCTCCGGGCCGGTGCGCGCCCCGCCGAGCCCGGGGAGTTCACGAAGCGGGCGTGGCTCGAGGGGAAGCTCGACCGGCTCCAGGTGGAGGCGGTGGAGGACCTGGTGAAGGCGGAGAGCCCGGCGGCCCACGCGGTGGCGGTGCACCAGGTGGAGGGAGGACTCTCGGGGCGGATCCAGGGGTTCCGGGAGGCGCTCGTGGAGCTCATGGCCCTCCTGGCCCATCACCTGGACTTCCCCGACGAGGACGAGCCCCCGACCCCGGCGGACGTGCTCGCCGGGCGGGTCGAGGCACTGGCGGGATCGCTCGGGGCGCTCGCCGCCACGGCGCCGGTGGGGCGGCTCGTGCGGGAGGGGGCCACGGTGGTGCTGGCCGGTCGCCCGAACGCCGGGAAGTCCTCTCTCTTCAATGCCCTGGTCGGCGAGGAGCGGGTCCTCGTGGCCGAGACGCCGGGCACCACGCGCGACGCGGTGGACGCCTGGGTCGAGATCGACGGCTTTCCCTTTCGACTGGTGGACACCGCGGGGCTCAGGGGCGAGGATGAGGCGGACGCGGTGGAGGCGGCGGGGATCGAGGTGGCGCGGCGGTGGATCCGGGGGGCCCGGCTCGTGCTCTGGTGTCGGCGGGCCGACGAGGAGGCGCCGTCTGCGGAGGAGTACGCGGCGGTGAGGACGCTTCTCGAGGGCGATCCCGACGCCGGGGGTGTGGGGGCGGGGGCGGCAGGCGAGCGGACGGTGGTCCCGGTGCGGAGCTGCGCGGACCTCGCGGACCCTGCGGTCGGCCTGGCGCCCTGGCCACCGGTGGAGGGGCCGGTGGAAGGGCCGGTGGAACGGAACGGGTGGCTCGCCGTGTCGGCGCGGACCGGGGCGGGGCTGGATGCGCTCAAGGACCGGCTCCGGAGCGCCGCCTTCGGCCCCGGCGGGGTGGGGGCCGTGGCCCCGGCGGAGGGGATTCTCACCCGGGACCGGCACCGGGAGGCGGTGCGGCGAGCGGAGGGAGAGCTCCTGCGGGCGGCCGGGCTCCTTCGGGAGGGGCTTCCGGCGGAGTTCGTGGCGGTGCACCTGGATGAGGCGGAGGAGGGGCTTCGGGGGCTCGTGGAACCGGTGGGCGGTGAGGAGGTCCTGGACCACCTCTTCCGGAGCTTCTGCATCGGAAAGTAGGCCAGGAAGGTCGGGCGAGGCGGAACGGGAGAGGGAGGGAGCGACGACGATGCGGACGCGATACGACGTGGTGGTGGTGGGAGGCGGGCACGCGGGCGTGGAGGCGGCAGGTGCCGCCGCCCGCATGGGTGCGGCGACCCTCCTCGTGACGCCCGACCTCCAGCGGATCGGGCAGATGAGCTGCAACCCGGCCGTAGGGGGGATCGCGAAGGGGGTGGTGGCGCGGGAGGTGGACGCCCTGGGGGGGATCATGGGTGCGGCCACCGACGGGGCGACGCTCCATTTCCGGATGCTCAACCGGTCGAAGGGCCCGGCGGTGTGGGGGCCCCGGGCCCAGTGCGACCGGGGGCTCTATCCCCGCCGCGTCCGGACGCTACTCGATGCGCACCGGGGGCTGGACCTCTTCCAGGACACGGTGCGGGGGCTCGTGGTGTCCCGGGGAGGGGGAGAGGCCCGGGTGGAAGGGGTGGTACTGGGGTCCGGGGCCGAGGTCGGGGCACGAGCCGTGGTCATCACCGCCGGGACCTTCCTCCGGGGGCGGATCCACGTGGGCCGCGGGCCGGGTGCGGATGGCGGGCGGGCCGGGGAGCCGGCCGACCTGCACCTGGCCGAGAGCCTCGAGGCCGAAGGGCTCCAGGTGGGGCGCTTCAAGACCGGGACCCCGCCCCGGATCGACGGGAGGAGCGTGGACTTCTCCCGGCTCGAACGGCAGGACGGCGAGGACCCGGAGTACCGCTTCTCGTTCTGGCACGACGCGGCCCGCCCCGGGGCCCTGCCCTGCTGGCTCACCTGGACCGGCGAAGGGCTCCGGGAGATCGTGCACCGGCACCTGGAGGAGAGCGCCATGTACGGGGGCGCGATCTCCGGGCGGGGGCCACGGTACTGCCCCTCGATCGAAGACAAGATCCTTCGCTTCCCCGACGCCCCCAGGCACAAGGTGTTCCTCGAGCCCGAGGGACTGGACACCACCGAGCTCTACGTGAACGGGGTGTCCACCTCGCTTCCGGCGGAGGTTCAGCTCGCCGCGCTCCGGACGATCCCCGGCCTCGAGGAGGTGCGAATGACGAAGGTGGGGTACGCCATCGAGTACGACTACCTCCCTCCGACCCAGCTGAGGGCCTCCCTCGAGACCCGCGCCGTGGGAGGGCTCTTCACGGCGGGGCAGGTGAACGGCACCACCGGGTACGAGGAGGCGGCGGGGCAGGGGATCGTGGCGGGGGTGAACGCGGCGCTCCGGGTCCAGGGGCGGGATCCCTGGGTGCCGGGCCGGGGGGAGGCGTACCTCGGGGTGATGGTGGACGACCTGGTGCGGCGCGGGGTGGAGGAGCCCTACCGCCTCTTCACCTCCCGGGCGGAGTTCCGGCTGATCCTGAGGCAGGACAACGCGCCGGAGCGGCTGAGCGACCGGGCCACCGAGCTCGGGCTCCTCGGGGGCGAGCAGGCGCTCCGGTGGCGGGAGCGAAAGGAGACGCGGCGCCGCTGGCGGGGATGGGTGGAGGAGACCCGCCTCGCCCCGGCCCGGGCGAACCCGGTGCTCGCCGAGGTGGGGTCGGCTCCCCTGGGTGAGCCCACGCCCGCCGGGGAGGTGGTGAAGCGGCCCGAGGTCACGGCCCCGGTCCTTCTCGAGGCGGGGGGATGGGAGGGGGAGATGCCTCGGGGAAGCTCCGCCGAGGTGCTGGACGGTGTGCTCGTGGAGGCGCGCTACGCCGGGTACGTGGCGCGGGAAGAGGCCCGGGCGGAACGAATGGCGCGACTCGGGGCGCTCAGGATCCCCGATGACTTCGACTTCGGTGCGTGCCACAGCCTGTCGGTGGAGGGGCGAGAGCAGCTGGGCCGGGCAGCCCCGGCCACGCTTTCCGAGGCGGCTGTCGTTCCGGGGGTGGGAGCCTCCGATCTCCAGAACCTCGCCGGCGAGGTGAAACGGTGGGCCCGAAGGGGCAAGGAAGAAGCCCGGGGCCGGTAGAGCTTCGAGTTCGACGCCGCCTGTTCCACGACTCCCCTGGCGCCGCTGTCTCTCCACTCGTACCGAAACCCCGGGCTCCAACTTCCGGATCCTGGCGGATCCCGAGCTCCGGCGGCGGCCCGGTCGGGCCTGCCGTCAGTCGTTCACGTCAGTTGTTCGTCAGGAGACCTCCGGCCCCCTCGAGCCGCACCGGGCCGGGGTCGGTGGCCAGGCGCCACCGGAGCTCCACGACCTTCTCCCGCGCCTTCCCGGGGCGGTGAATCCACCGCTCGACCGGGTGAAGGCGATGGAGCCTCACGAGGCCGGAGCCCCCGGTGCCGACCGCCGCGCCGGAAGCGCGGCGGTCGGACTCGGGCGTGAGGATGAAGGACCCGACGCCGGTGGCGGTGACCATCTTCAGCGCGCCGAAGGCGGCAGGATGACCGTGTCGATCACGTGGATCACGCCGTTCGTGGCGGCCACGTCCGCCTGGACCACGGTGGCGTCGTTGATCCGGACCGTCTCGCCGTAGGTGGAAATGCTGATCTTGGCACCCTGGGCAGTCTCGGCCTCGGAGAGGGAAACCACGTCGGCGGCCATGACCCGGCCGGGGACCACGTGGTACAGGAGGATGGCGCGGAGGGCATCCGTGTCCTCGAGGAGGGCCTCGATGGTCCCCTCGGGGAGCTTGGCGAAGGCTTCGTCCGTCGGGGCGAACACCGTGAAGGGGCCCTCGGAGCGGAGCACGTCCACGAGGCCGGCGGCCTCGGCGGCGGCGAGGAGGGTCGAGAAGGCGCCGGCCTCGGTGGCAACCTCGACGATGTCCTTGTCTGCTGCGGGCGCTGCGTTGTACTGGGCTGAAACCGGCTGCACCGCGAGGAGCGCGGCGGCGGCCAGGGGCAGGGTGGCGAGTCGAACGTTCATGGCGTTGGATTCCTCGGTTGAGAACTGGTTGGTGACCGTCCAGAGGGGCCCGAGCGGAACTGGGCCGAGACGATACGAAACCAATGTATAGGGCCTGTACAGGAGGTGTCAAGGGTTCGGCAAAGAAAGGTGCACAGAACCTTGACCGGGTGGGAGAAAAGCTGTACACTCCGCCATGATCCAGCGTGACTCCTCCGCCCCCCAGTACCCGATGCGCGTGGTCGTGCGGCGCACGGGTCTGAACGCCTCCCTTCTCCGGGCGTGGGAGCGACGGTATGGTGCCGTGGAGCCCGGGCGATCCGACGGGGGGCAGCGACTCTACTCAGAGGACGACATCCGGAAGCTGACCCTCCTGAGGGAGGCGGTGGATTCCGGGCACAACATCAGCCAGGTCGCCGAGCTCTCCCTCGAGGGGCTCCGGGAGCTGGTCTGGCGCGAGCAGTCCCGCGTGCTCCCCCAGGGACCCGGATCCCGCGCCCCGGAGGTCCTCGAGCCGGGGAAGCGTCCGGGGGGGGGCGCCGATCCGGCCGGCTCCCACCGGATGGCTGCCGGGCTCCTGGACCAGGCGCTCGAGGCGGTGCACGGGATGGAGCCGCGCAAGCTCGAGGCCGTGCTCAACCGCTCGGCCATGGCGCTCGCGCCCGACTCCCTGGTAGACGAGCTCCTCCTTCCTCTCCTGGACCGCATGGGGCTCCTCTGGCGCGAAGGGGAGGTGGGCCCCGCTTCGGAGCACATGGCCTCCGGGGTGATCCGCCGCTTCCTCGACTGGCTCCTCGAGGCCCTGGCCACGCCCGAACCCGGGCCCCTCATGGTCGTGGGAACGCCCGCTGGACATCGGCACGAGTTCGGAGCGCTCCTGGCGGCCGTGGTTGCCGCCGGAGAGGGGTGGGATGTCCTCCCGCTGGGGCCGGACCTCCCTGCCTCGGAGATCGCCGAGGCGGCGCGACGGAAGGGCGCGTCGGCGGTTGCCCTCTCGGCGATCCATCCGGCGGACGACCCGAACCTGGCCCACGAAATGCGCGCGCTTCGTCGGGACCTTACGGGAGATGTTCGGGTTCTCGTGGGCGGGGCGGCGGCCCTCTCGAACCGCGACGTGCTGGAGGAGGCCGGCGTCGAGGTCCTGGGGACCCTGGCGGAACTGCGGGACTCCATCCGCGGCTGAATTCCCGGCGAGGGGGTACACCCCTCCCTGTTCCACGTGGAACATCCCGGTGCGGGTCGCGACGTTTCACGTGAAACACCGCCGCCCGTACCTCCGCCGTTCTCCGCGCAGGCGCCTCCCCCTATATTGTCGGTCCCCGCCGACGCACCGGCGCATCCATTCCCGGTACACCGACTCCCGAGTGGCACGCGTTCTCGCAATCGCAAACCAGAAGGGCGGCGTGGGAAAGACCACTACCGCCATCAACCTCGGCGCTTCCCTGGCCATTGCCGAAGAGCGCGTCCTCGTCGTGGACATCGATCCCCAGGGGAACGCGACCTCGGGGCTCGGCGTCGAAAAGAGCGTGGAGCTCCCTACCGTCTACGACATCCTCGTGGACGGGCGCCCGGTGGAGGACTGCATCCGGAAGGGGGTTCACGTTCCCACCCTGGACCTGGTTCCCTCGAACCGCCACCTCGTGGGCGCGGAGATCGAGCTCGTGGACCGCAGCGAAAGGGAGGGCATCCTCCGTGAGGCCCTCGCGCCGATCCGGGAGCGCTACGACTACGTGCTGGTTGACTGCCCACCGTCGCTGGGCCTCCTCACCCTGAACACCCTGACCGCGGCGGATGCGGTTCTCATCCCCATCCAGTGCGAGTTCTACGCACTCGAGGGGCTGAGCCAGCTTCTGAGCACGGTGCGCCTCGTCCAGCGCGGGCTGAACCCGGCGCTGGAGATCGAGGGGGTACTTCTCACCATGTTCGACCGCCGCCTCAACCTCTCCAAGCAGGTCGCCGACGAGGCCCGGGAGTATTTCGGAGCCAAGGTTTTCGAGACCACGATCCCGAGGAACGTGCGCCTCGCCGAGGCCCCGTCCTTCGGCCAGCCCATTGCGGCCTACGACGTGCTCTCGCCGGGCGCGCAGGGCTACCTGGCCCTGGCCGCGGAGCTCCTGGCCCAGCGGCGGGACGGAAGCGCGATTGCCGGCGGCACCCCCGGGCCCCTTCCGGCTGCCGGGAGCCCGGCATGAGCGCCCCGGGAGGGGGTCGCAGGCTGGGGAAGGGGCTCGGCGCCCTCCTCGGCGACGCCTACCTGAAGGACGAGGTGGGTGGTCCGGAGCGGATCCGCAGGATCCCGGTGGCACAGATTCTCCCGAATCCCTTCCAGCCACGCCGGGAGTTCGTCGAGGAGGAGCTCGCCGAACTCAGGGAATCCATACGGGTGAATGGTCTCCTCCAGCCCCCCATGGTGCGCCCCGCCCCGGGCTCCGCCGGACCGCCCCGATACGAGCTCGTGGCGGGGGAGCGTCGATTCCGCTGCGTTCGTGACCTGGGATGGAGCGACCTTCCCGTGGTCGTGCGGGAAGTGGACGACCGGACGCTCCTCGTGCTGGCGCTCGTGGAGAACATCCAGCGGGAGGCCCTTGGGGTCCTCGAGGAGGCCGAGGGATACCGGGTCCTCTCGGAGGAGTTCGGACTGACCCAGGAGGCCATTGCCGAGTCCGTGGGGAAGAGCCGCCCGAGCGTGGCCAACGCCCTCAGGCTCCTCCGCCTTCCGGTCTCGATCCGCCGGCACCTGGAGACCGGTGCACTCTCCATGGGGCACGCTCGCGCCCTCCTGGGAGTGAGCGACCCGGCACGACAGGTGGAGCTGGCCCGCCGCGCCGTGGAGGAGGGCTGGTCCGTGCGCGAGGTGGAGGAGCGGAGCCGGGGGGCGGCCCCGCATTCGGGAGAGGGGAGCAGGAGGGAAAGGGCGGCAACGCCTTCCGGGGCGGACCCGGTGGTCCGTGCCCTCTCCGAAGAACTCAGGCGGGCGCTCGGGGGGCGGGCCGAGCTCCGGGTCGAGGGGAAGGGAAAGGGGCGGATCGTCATCCCCTTCGCCTCGGACGAGGACTTCGAGCGACTCTTCCACCTCCTGACCGGGGTGGAGGTCGGCGAGGTCGCGGGGTGACCTCGTTGTCGGCTCCCGCATGACGCCCGAGGGGCCGGGGTCCCACGACCCGGATCCGGACGGGGAGGCTCCCAGGCTCGCGCTTCGCTTTCGTCCGGGCGGAAGCCGCTCCGAGTACGTCCGCCAGTGGGAGGGGCCGGAGCTCAGGAGGCTCCTCGGGTTCTTCCTCCTTTCCGGGGCGCTCGTCGTTCTCCTCCTCGGGAGCTGGTGGTTCCTGGCCGCCCGTGCACACGAATCGTCCCGGCTCCGGGCCACCGTTGCGGCCCTCGAGGAGGAGCGCGAGCGGGTGACCGAACTGGCCCGGGCCCTCGAGGAGGTGGAGGAGGCGTACTCGAGGCTCGTCCAGCTGTTCGCCCCCGGACAGACCCGGGCCGAGGGGCTATGGCTTCCACCGGCCGGGGCACCTCTCCCGGTGGCCACGGAAGGTCGCCCTCCCCCGGGTGACGATCCCGACGCCTGGGCCGACGGCCCACCCCCCTCCACCTGGCCCCTCACCGAGCGGGGATTCCTGACCCAGCCCCTCCTGGCTCCGGGTCCCGACGGCGAGGCACCCGGCCATCCCGGGATCGACCTGGCCGTGCCCTCCGGGAGCTACTTCCGGTCGGTCGGCCCGGGCCGGGTCGTGGATCGCGGAGAGGACCCCACCTACGGGCTCTTCATCGTGGTCGAGCACCCCGGAGGGTTTCGGAGCCTCTACGCCCATGCCTCCGTCGTGGTGGCGGAGGTGGGGCGGGTGGTCCACGATGGCGAGGTACTGGGGCTTACCGGGTCTTCGGGGCGCTCCACCGCACCCCACCTGCACCTGGAGATCACCCGGAACGGGAGCTGGCTCGATCCCCTGGCCCTCCTGAACCGCCCATGAAGGTTCACACGGTCCACGGACCTTGTCCACAGCGGTGGAAAATCCGGTAACGATATGTCGCTCTGGTTGATAGCGGCATGTTCCCGGGTTCCTCCACAGCCTTTCCACACCGAGTGCAACGGAACGCAGCATGACCGAAGCCGAATTCGTGTTCGACTATCTTGACGACCTCCTCGGGTCCGACGCCGGCGCCGACTACGACGGCGCGTGGAACGGGCTCCAGGTGGAAGGACCGGGAAGCATCGGGAAGGTTGCCGTGGCCGTGGACGCGAGCGAGCGCGTCATCGAACGGGCGGTGGAGCTGGGGGCCGACCTCCTCCTGGTCCACCATGGCCTCTTCTGGGACCCGGAGCGGAGGATCACCGGGCGTCGGTTCCGGAAACTTGACGCCCTCCTCTCGGCCCGGGTGGCCCTCTACGCCTCCCATCTCCCCCTGGACCGCCACCCGGAGGTCGGAAACGCCGCGGGTCTCCTTGCCGCCCTCGGCCTCCAGCGCGCAGAGGCCTTCGGGGAATGGAAAGGACTCCACGTGGGCTGGTCGGCGCGGTGCGGCCTCTCCCGGGAGTCCCTCGGAGACCGGATCGCCGCAGCCGTCTCAGGCCCGGTCCGCGTGATTCCCGGGGGCCCGGAGCGAAGCGAACGCATGGCCGTCGTGACCGGGGCCGGTGCGGCCTTCCTCCAGGAGGCGGCCGCCGCGGGGATCGACACCCTCGTTACCGGCGAGGCCCCCCACCACGCCTACGGCGACGCCATGGAGCTCGGGGTGAACCTCGTCCTGGCCGGGCACTACAGGACCGAGACCTTCGGAGTCCAGGCCGTGGCCTCACGCCTCGAGGAGCGGTTCGGAATCGCGTGGACCTTCCTCGACGAGCCCTCGGGGATCTGACCCGCACCCCCCCATGGCCCCCTGGTCAGAAGATCCCGTCCAGGTAGAAGAGAAGCCGCCAACCGCTCCGGGGCTCGACGCTCCGGGCGAAATCCGCCCGCAGGAACCCGTCGAGGAGCGAGACCCCGACCCCTGCGCCCCAGGCCCAGGGCGTCCAGCCTCCTCCCGGGTCCGGCGGGCCGTCATCGTCGCGCGCCGGGATCGCGGGTACCCCGGGATGCCGCTCGAGCCTGAGGGCGTCGGCGAAGAGGACGATCCGCCCCGCCGGTGTCCCTCGACCCAGCTCGGCGCGCCCCAGGAGGTAGCTTCCCCCGCCCCACGCTCCCACCTCCGAGGGCCGGTAGCCGGCGGCGCCCCCGGGGAACCAGGCCCGCTGCAAGGGGAGCTCCCCCAGGTGGCTCCCCGCTCCCCCTTCAATCCCCACCTCCCACCCCGGGAAGAGGGGGGCGACCGCCCCGACCGTGGCCGACCCCCGGGCGTAGGAGGTTGTCCCGGAGGCACCTTCCACGAGGAAGCGCCCAAAGGCCCGGGCCCGCCGGGCGTCGATCCCGGTCTGCCAGCGTTGCTCGCCCCGGAGCCCGACCCACTCCCCCTCGGTGGCGGCGAGGACCGGAGGTGTCCCCCGCTCCGAGTCCAGGAGTCGCCGCACATGGAAGGAGGTCCCGAGCTCGGCCGAACGTTGCGCCTCCGCGAAGGCCTCCATGTGCCCCCGCCAGAGCGCCCCGCTGCGCTCGAGGCGCGCACGGGCGCCGTAGGCACGGTGGTAGGGCGTGGGCCCCTCGCCGTTCAGGACATTCGCGAGCGATGCCCCGAGTCCCAGGGGGGCATGCCACTCCGACGAGCCCACGAGCCTGTGCTCGATGGCCACCGCTCCGGCCCTCCCCACCGGTCCCCAGGAGAGGGTGATCCCCCCGGTGGGGACGAGGGCGTGGGTGCCGATCCGCACCTCCCCCCGGACGGTGCGGCTCCCGGGGAGGAGCACGGAGGCCCCCACCCCGGTGGCGAGCCCCTCGACGCGGTTGGACCGGGTGAGCCCCTCTTCGAGGCCCCACTGGAAGGTCGGGCGGAGCGCCCCCGGCGAGGGGAGGAGCCGCCCCAGGCGACCCTCGAGCTCCCGGAGCTCACCGGGGCTGAAGGTCACCCGGTCGGGGCGGGGCGCGGCGCCGATCCGGGGTCCGCCGGCGAGGGTCCCCGCCGGAGGGACGATCCGGACGATGTTCACCGAGTCCCCGGCGGCACGCCGGGCCACCCGCGCCGTCGTCGCCGTCCACCCGTCCGGCACCAGCTCCGGGTCCAGGTCGTCCGGAAGGGGCTGGTTCACGTCCAGGTCGTCGAGGGTCCACTCGACGCTGAGCGGGAACCGCGCGAAACGCCCTACCGTTGCCTCGCCCTCGAAGAGGTAGCGCCGGGGGATCCACCACTGGAAGTCGAAGAAGCCGTGGTCCACCGAGACGACCCGGATCTCCGCCCGGATCGGGCGGAGGAACCGGGGCACGTCGTCGCTGTCCGGCCCCCCGTCCAGGGAGAGATCGAAGGGCCGGGCCGGCCGATAGACCGCCCGCACCAGCGCCCCGCTCTCGAGGTCGAACCAGAGCGACGCGGCGAGGAGGCGGAACTCCGCGCGCCGGGGTTCGACCCGCACCTCGGCAAGGGTCACCGTCCGCTCGTCGACGGGGAGGATGATCCGGAGCGTGTCTCCCGAGTGGTACCGGTAGTGGAGCCCTGCCGTGTCGGCGAGTGGGTGGAGCGCCCAGTTACCCTGCCCGAAGACGAGGCGGTCGCTCCCGGGCTCGAAGCCCAGCGCCCATGGCTCGATGCTCCGGCCGAGCTGCGCCGCGAGCTGCCGGGCCTGCCCCTCGTGGGTGGCCGACGAAATCCCCGCGATGGGCACGTCCCGGCGCGCCCCCTCCCAGCGGACCCACCGATCCCCCGAGGCACTCCAGCGCACGAAGGCGGAGCGCTCCTCCTGGAAGAGCCCCCGCTCCCGGCGAAACCCGGTGGCGTCGATGCCGGCGTAGACCCGCTCCCACATGCGTCCATGGAAGCTCTCGAGCCCCTCGGCCTCGCGCCCCCGCGCCGCCCTGGCCCGTTCCACGAGGGCCCGCACCCCGGCATCTCCGAAGGTGTCGGAGACGACGGGGTGCGCCCCGGCGTCTCCAGCGGCGGCCTCGCCCCGGGCATCGAGCGCCGGATCGAACGCCGCACCCCCGGTGGGGAGGAGGAGGAGGACGAGGAACAGGACCAGGGCGGAGCCGATGGCTGCCGATCCGGGGGCGGCATGGCCACCCTGCGGCCCCCCGTGGAGGCGGACACGAATCACGCGGAAGCTCCGGCAAGAGGATCTGTGAGGTGCTGCGGGGCTGGACCCGGGCAGGCTCCCGCCCCCGCACGCCCTACGGCGCACCCCGGGGGAAGGTGTCAGCACCGGCCGCCGAAACTTATACTACCGGACCGCTCGTTTCACCGAGGTTCATTCCACCGAGGTTCATCCGCATCATGCACTGCACCCAGTGCGGCGCCGAAGGGTCCGGCCGGTTCTGCGGCCCCTGTGGCGCCTCCCTCGTCGAACTCCCGTGCCAGGCCTGCGACGCGGTGCTCCCTCCCGGGACCCGCTTCTGCACCGAGTGCGGCACGCCCCTCCGGAGCCGGGAGGGAGCCATTTCCGGCGCGCCTGCCGGTGCCGGCTTCTCTGCATCCCCCTCCCTCCTTCCCTGGACGGTGTCGGGGGTGCTCCTCGTCCTCCTCCTCGTGGTCGGCGGGGTTTCGATCCTTTCTCCCGGGGATGCCACGGGGGGGGCTCCTCCCGGGGCCCCTGCCGGTGCCCTCGGGCCCGCCCCCAACGTGGACCTGGCATCCATGACGCCCGGGGAGGCGGCGCGCCGCCTGTTCAACCGTGTCGCAGGGGCCCTCGAGCGCCAGGACTCGGCGGAGGTGGCGGACTTCCTTCCCATGGCCATCGACGCCCACGAGATCGCCCGTCCCCTCGACGACCTCCAGCTCTTCCGGCTGTCCTTCCTCTACCGGGTGGCGGTGGATCCGGAGGCGGCACTGGCGGTGGCGACGGAAGGTCTCGAACGCTCGCCGGACCACGTGCTTCTCCTCTCGGCCGCCGCCGAGGCGTACCGGGCGCTGGGTGACGAAGACGCCGCCCGGGCCCACTACGCGCGCCTTCTCGAGGTCTGGGAGGCGGAGACGGCCCGGGAGGACGAGACGTACGATGGGTTCGACCTTCTCCTCCCCGTGCTGCGGGAAGATGCGGAGCGCTACCTTGCCCGACCGTGACCCGACTCGGCGTCCCTTCGGGCGCCCGGGCCCCCAGGGGGAAACGGAAGACGAGCGCTTCCTGAGGGGGGCGGAGGTGCCCGACCACCTCCCGAGCCAGGCCATGGGGGGGGACGCATGGCGGGTGTTCCGGATCATGGGGGAGTTCGTGGCGGGGTTCGATACCCTCTCGAGGGTGGGCCCGGCGGTTTCGATCTTCGGCTCGGCCCGCACCCTCCCCACGGACCCCTGGTACGCGTCGTGCCGCGAGACGGCGCGCCTCCTGGGCGAGGCGGGCTTCTCCATCATCACCGGTGGGGGCCCCGGGATCATGGAGGCGGCGAACCGGGGGGCCCGGGATGCCGGGGTGCCCTCCATCGGGTGCAACATCGAGCTCCCCTTCGAGCAGGGGATGAACCCCTTCGTGGACGTGGGGATCGATTTCCGGTACTTCTTCGTCCGGAAGACCATGTTCGTGAAGTACGCCCAGGGCTTCGTGATCTTCCCGGGCGGTTTCGGGACCATGGACGAGCTCTTCGAGGCGCTGACCCTGATCCAGACCGGGAAGGTCCGGAACTTCCCGGTGGTCCTCGTGGGCCGGGAGTACTGGGAGGGGCTCCTCGACTGGCTCGGTGCCATGATGCGCGAGGAGGGGAAGATCTCTCCCCACGACCTGGATCTCGTGGCGCTCACCGACGACCCCGCCGAGGTCGTGCGCTTCGTGCAGGAGCACGCGGGAGGAGCGCCGCCGACGGGGGTCTGAGCGGTTGCCCCGCCTTGTCGAACCGTGCTATCATAACCCCAAAACATCGAGCATCGGCCGCCGGACCCTTCCGGGTGTCCGGGCCTTCCCCGCGGAGGGTCCGCCCCGGATGCGAGGGGGGCTTTTTTTTCGGCTCGCGGTTCGGTTCCCCCTCGCCCTTGCGGCTTCCGGGAGCCCTCCGGACGAGCCCTGGGGAGTGACGGAAGACCATGTCCGAATCCACGTTGGCCGAGGCGCCCGAGCGCGTCCCCGGAGGCTACCATCCCGGTGAGAAGGACACCGGAGTCGTGAAGCCGAAGGGAACGGCCCGGATCCGTGCGCACGAGGGGATCCGGACGGTTCCCCTCAAGGAACGCAAGCCCGAGTGGCTGAAGGTCCGCTCGCCGGGCGGGGCGAACTACCTGCGCCTCAAGCAGCTCATGCGGAGCCAGTCGCTCCACACGGTGTGCGAGGAGGCGGGGTGCCCGAACATCGGGGAGTGCTGGGAGGCGGGAACGGCTACCTTCATGATCCTGGGTGACGTCTGCACCCGCGCCTGCAAGTACTGCGCGGTGGCCCACGGGATGCCCACGGAGCTGGACGAGGACGAGCCGCGGCGGGTCGCCGAGACGGTGGCGGCCATGGAGCTCGAGCACGTGGTCATCACCTCGGTGAACCGCGACGAGCTCCCCGACGGGGGGGCGGGGATCTACGCCGAAACGATCCGGCAGGTCCGGGCTCAGGTTCCCGGGTGCTCGGTGGAGGTCCTCATTCCCGACTTCAAGGGGGACGAGGACGCCCTGGCGGTGGTGGTGAACGCCCGCCCCGAGATCCTCGGGCACAACCTCGAGACAGTGGAGCGCCTGCACCCGGACGTCCGCCCCGGGGGCCGGTACTGGCGCTCCATCTCGTTCCTCGGCGCGGCGAAGCGCCTCGACCCCACGATCCTCACGAAGACGGGGATCATCCTGGGGATGGGCGAGCGGGACGAGGAGATCCGGCAGGCAATGCAGGATCTCCGGGCCGCCGCGGTGGACATCCTGACCCTGGGGCAGTACCTCCGCCCCTCGGCGGACCACATTCCGGTGGCCCGGTGGGTCACCCCGGAGGAGTTCCGCGCCTGGAAGCGGATCGGCGAGGAGGAGTACGGCTTCCGTCACGTGGAGTCGGGCGCCCTCGTCCGGTCGTCGTACCATGCGAAGGAGCAGGCACGCGAAGTCACCGCCGGCGGACCCGGCGAAATCCAGAACGTCATGGAAGCGGACATTCCGGCCCCGGCCGAGGTCGCTCTTCCCGGGCTCGTTCAGCTCGAGATGGGGCGCGCCGGCGGGGCTTCCATAGGGAGGACCGATGGGAACGGCTGAAGCCGAGGCGAAGCGCGCCTCGAAGAAGAGTGGGAAGGGGGAGTCCGGCGGGGCCCTGGAGGGGTTCTCGAAGGAGGAGCTCCACCGCTTCCTGAAGGAGATGCTCCTCTACCGGCGGTTCGAGGAGAAGGCGGAGGAAGCCTACGCGATCGGAAAGATCGGAGGCTTCTGCCACCTTCACATTGGCCAGGAGGCCGCGGCCCTGGGGTTCATCGGCCCCCTCAGGGAGGACGACTGGGTCATCACCGCGTACCGGGACCACACCCAGGCCCTGGCCAAGGGCGTGGAGCCGGGGCCGGTCATGGCCGAGCTCTACGGCCGGGACGGCGGCTCCTCCCGCGGAAAGGGCGGCTCCATGCACATCTTCGGGAGCGACGTGGGCTTCATGGGCGGACACGGGATCGTGGGCGCCCAGGTTCCCCTCGCCGCCGGAATGGCCTTTGCCGCGAAGTACCGGGGCACGGACCAGGTCTGCGTCTGTTTCATGGGTGACGCCGCGGTGAACCAGGGGGCCTTCCACGAGGCGCTGAACATGGCGGCCATCTGGAAGCTCCCGGCGATCTTCGTCGTCGAGAACAACGAGTACGGAATGGGAACCGCGTTTTCCCGGATGAGCGCCCTCCCCATGCACCAGCGCGCCGACGGCCTGGGCGTGCCCGCCCACTCCATCGATGCCCAGGACCTGCTCGGGACCTGGCGCTTCATGGAAGACCTCGTGGAGGAGGTCCGGGGCGGCGCCGGTCCCCAGTTCGTGGATGCCCAGACCTACCGCTTCAAGGGGCACTCCATGTCCGACCCGGTGTCGGGCACCTACCGCTCGAAGGAGGAGGTGGAGTCCCGGGTGAAGGAGCGGGATCCGATCACCCTCCTTCGCGACCGCCTTCTCGAGGCCGACCTCCTGACGAAGGAGGAGCTCGAGGCCATGGACGCGGAGGTCCGGAAGGTGGTGGACGAGGCGGCGGAGTTCGCCGACGGCTCGCCCCTCCCCGACCCGAGGGAGCTCTACACCCACGTGTACGCCGAAATCAACGAACACGGCCGCCTCTTCTTCGACGGCCGCGAGGACGAGCCCGGGCATCCGCACGGCGGGGAGGGGTGACATGCCGGTGATCACGTACCGCGAGGCCCTGAACCAGGCCCTCGCCGAGGAAATGGAGCGCGACGACTCGGTCTTCCTGATGGGCGAGGAAGTGGCCGAGTACGACGGCGCCTACAAGGTGTCGAAGGGGCTCCTCGAGGAGTTCGGCGACCGGCGCGTCGTGGACTCCCCCATTGCGGAGCTCGGATTTGCCGGGCTCGGGGTGGGGGCGGCCATGGTGGGGCTCCGCCCCGTCATCGAGTTCATGACCTTCAACTTCTCGATCCTGGCCCTCGACCAGGTCCTGAACTCCGCCGCGAAGATGCTCTACATGTCGGGTGGGCAGATCTCCATTCCCATGGTGTTCCGGGGCCCCACCGGCGCGGCACTCCAGCTCTCGGCGCAGCACTCCCAGGCCTGCGAGGTCTGGTATGCCCACGCCCCCGGGATCAAGGTGGTCACCCCGGCCACCCCCGCCGACGCCAAGGGCCTCCTCAAGGCCTCCATCCGGGACAACGACCCGGTGGCCTTCATGGAGGGCGAGCTCCTCTACAACGTGAAGGGCGAGGTCCCGGACCCCGACGACGGGGACTTCGTGATCCCCCTCGGGGTCGCGGACCTGAAGCGCGAGGGCGAACACGTGTCCATCATCACCCACGGGAAGATGGTGCACGTGGCCCTCCAGGCGGCCCAGAAGCTCGAGAAGGACGGGGTCTCCGCCGAGGTCCTCGACCTCCGCTCCCTCCGCCCCCTGGACGTGGACGCGATCCTCGCCACGGTGCGGAAGACGAACCGTGCCGTCTACCTGGAGGAGGGGTGGCCCTGGGCCGGGGTCGGTGCCCAGGTGGTCTCCATCATCCAGGAGGAGGCCTTCGACGACCTGGATGCCCCGGTGATCCGGGTGACCCAGGCGGATGTTCCCATGCCCTACGCGAAGAACCTGGAGCAGATCGCGAAGCCCTCGGCCGACCGGGTCGTGGCCGCCTGCAACCGCGTGCTGTACCGGAAGAACTGAACCCCCGACCGAGACGACGAGGCGACCGGAAGATGGCAACCAAGGTCCACATGGAGGCCCTCTCTCCCACGATGGAGGAGGGGCAGGTGGTGCAGTGGCTCAAGTCCGAGGGTGACGCGGTCTCGAGCGGCGATGTCCTGGCCGAGATCGAGACCGACAAGGCCACGATGGAGCTCGTGGCCCGGGGCGACGGCATCCTCCGGAAGATCCTCGTGAAGGAGGGTGGAACGGCGCCGGTAGGCGAGGTGATCGCCCTGATCGCAGCCGAGGGCGAGGAGTTGGGCGACGGGGATTCGGGGGATGCGAAGGAGGAGGCCCCGGCGAAGGCGGAGGCGGAGGGGGCACCCTCCGGCCGGGAGTCCGACGCCCCCGAGGCCGGGGCCGCGGACGACGACGACAGCGGAAAGCACGAGGCAGAGCCCGATGCCCCCGCCGAGGGGGCCGAGGCCCCACGGGACCGGGACGACGGCCGGATCAAGGCCTCGCCCGTGGCGCGGCGCCTCGCGAAGGAGGAGGGGGTGGACCTCTCGGGGGTGGAGGGGTCGGGTCCCGGCGGGCGGATCGTGAAGCGCGACGTGGCGGAGGCGGCAAAGGCGGGACCGGCCCCGGCCGCGGCGGCGGCCCCCGCTCCCCGGCTCGGTGACGGGCCCGAGTCCGAGAAGATCCCCCTTTCGCAGATGCGGAAGACCATCGCGAAGCGCCTGGTCGAGTCGATCGGGCCTGTCCCCCACTTCTTCCTCACCATCGACGTGGACATGTCGAGGGCGGTGGAGGCCCGGGAGCGGATCAACCGCGACCTGGAGAAGGAAGGGGTCAAGATCAGCTACAACGACATCGTGCTCAAGGCCACGGCCATGGCCCTCGCCCGGCACCCCGAGTGCAACGCCCACTGGGGGGGCGACCACGTCGTCCGCTTCCACCGGGTGCACCTGGGGGTGGCGGTGGCCATCGAGGACGGGCTCATCACCCCGGTCATCCGCGACGCCGACCGGAAGGGAATGGCGGCGATCTCCGCCGAGGTCCGGGAACTCGCAGGGCGGGCACGGGAGAAGAAGCTGAGGCCCGACGAGTACACCGGCGCCACCTTCTCGGTCTCGAACCTGGGAATGTTCGGGATCGAGGAGTTCACCGCCGTGATCAACCCCCCGGAGGCGGGAATTCTCGCGGTGGGGGCCATGGAGGAGCGGGCCGTGATCGTGGACGGCGAGCTCGACGTGCAGCCCCGCATGAAGGTCACCATGTCGTGCGACCACCGGGTCATTGACGGGGCGCAGGGCTCCCGCTTCCTCCAGACCCTCAAGCGCATTCTCGAGGAGCCGCTGGCGGCGCTGGTCTGACTGACACCGGGGGAGGAGGCTCAGCTCCCCTGGATCGCCGCTTCCTCCAGGAGTTCCAGGGTCCGTCGGCGGCCGGACCGGACCCAGGTGCGGTACGCCTCCGTCGGGGGCTCGTGCCCCTCGAGGAACCGGAGGAAGGGAGCGAGATCGAAGCGGTCCGCGGCCATCCCGGCCCGGGCCGCTTCCGCTTCCCGGGCGTTCCACGCCTGCTCCACCTGGTTCCCGGTGGGGACCACCATGACTGGTTTCCCCAGCCAGAGCGCCTCGGCCACCGATTCGAACCCGGCGGTTCCCACGAACCCCCGGCACGTCCGCATCATCTCCACGAAGCGGGTGTCGCTCAGCCGGTGGAAGGTGAGGTTCGGCCGGACCTCCTCGGACTCGGGCGCGCCCTTCCGGTCCCAGAAGCCATGGATCACCACCTCCGGGTGCTCGGCGTGCCGGCGAATGATGGCGTCGCCGTAACCGTCGTTCAGCACGTAGACGAGCAGGTGCGCTCCGGCTTCCGCCTCCATGTCGAGGATGGACCGGCGGAGGAGGGGCGGGATCACCCGGGTGCGGCGCCCGGGGCCGTCGGGGAGCTTCCGGAAGGAGAGGGCGAGTCGGAGGGTGCCCGCCGGGGAGGAGAGCCGGTTCAGGAGCCGGAAGGTGGAGAGCTGGAGGGGCCGGAAGGGAGGTCGGGGCGCGCCCGGGTGGCCCAGGAGGTACTGGTGCCCGATGGAGACGAAGGGCCAGGGCCCCCCCCCGAGGGCCATCCCGGCCAGGGCGTCGTAGAAGTTCACGACCAGGTCCGGGTCCAGCGCCCGGACCCGGGCCCGGATGCGCCCCCGGGCCGCGAGGTACGACGGGATCCGCCGCAGGTTGTAGGTCGTGGTCCGACCGATGGATACGCCCTTCCGGTCTCGCCCCGGGACGGTGGTGGGGCTCGGGAAGAACTCGGGCTCGAGTCCCATCCGCTCGGCGAAGTAGCCCGGAAGGGCCCGGGTCTCGCTTCGCCCCACGAGAAGCCCCGTGACCCGGTGCCCCCCCTCCTCCAGGAGTTCCTTGAGCGCAAGGGCCTGCGAGAGATGGCCCCGCCCCTCACCCTGGACGGTGAAGACGACGCGGAGCCCGGCGCCGTGCGCCGGACTCCCTGCGGTTCGGTCGGGGGTGCCGTCCAGGAGCGGGCTCCCGGATGTCAGTCGAAGCTGACCCGGGGGGCCTCCCGGGCCGTCTCCTCGATCTCGAAGAACTCACGGGCGCGGAAGCTGAAGGCGTTCGCCACGATGTTCGACGGGATCGACCGGATCTTCGTGTTGTATTCCCGGACCCGGTTGTTGTAGACGCCCCGGGCCCGCTGGATCGAGTCCTCGAGCTGGCGGAGCGTCTGCTGGAGGTCACGGAAATTCTCCGCGGCCTGGAGCTGGGGGTACGCCTCCGAGAGGGCGAAGATCTGCCGGAGGGCGCCCGAGAGGGCGTTCTCGGCCTTCCCACGCTCGGCGGGACCCGAGGCGGACATGGCGGCGTTCCGGGCCTGGATCACCCCCTCGAGCGTCTGCCGCTCGTGGGAGGCGTATCCCTTGACCGTTTCCACCAGGTTCGGGACCAGGTCGTGGCGTCGCTTGAGCTGCACGTCGATGTCGGACCAGGCGGCGTCCACGTGCTCGCGCATCTGCACGAGCCCGTTGTAGATCAGGATGCCGCCACCGACGACGACGAGTACGATGATCAGGAACACCCACATGGCGCGTCCTCTCCTCGTGGAGGCAGGGGGGGCGGGACCGACCCGGACGGGGCGCCCGCGTTCCGCCCCATGAATACGGCGGGTCCCCCTCCGTTGTAAAGCGAGGCGGTCCGGAGACGGACACTCGAGTTACGGATCCGGAAGGCCACTTCTTCACGGGGAGCCCGCGGTCCGGCCGGCGGAACGGGGCCCGTGCCCCGGCCACGGGCTCCCCACCGGCCGGGGACTTCGGGGAGGCGGAGGGGTGGCATCCCCCAACGGGCGTGTCTAACTTCAGCCGGTCCACCCGGCGGCATCGGGCGGCGACCACTCGAGCGGCGTGCGCCAGGCGGTGCACGACCTCCCAGGAATCCTGACCCTGAGGTGCAGCGTGGCGGGGAACGACAAGGAAAAGAGCTCCTTCGATCTGATCGTGGTGGGGGGTGGCCCCGGCGGATACGTGGCGGCCATTCGCGCGGCGCAGCTCGGGATGGACGTGGCGTGTGTCGAGACCGACAAGCTCGGGGGCGTGTGCCTGAACATCGGGTGCATTCCCACCAAGTCCCTTCTCACCTCGGCCCTCCTCGTGAACGAGATGGCGGGTGCCGGGGCCCACGGGATCACCTTCAGCGATCTGAAGGTCGATTTCGGGCCCGCCCAGGAGCGGAGCCGGAAGGTGGCGGACCAGCTGAACCGCGGGGTGACCGGGCTCTTCAAGAAGAACAAGGTCACGCACGTGGAGGGGTACGGGCGCCTCGCCGGCAAGGGTGCGGTGGAGGTGGAGGGCTCGGACGGCTCGAAGCGGAAGCTCTCGGCGAAGCACATCATCCTGGCCACCGGGTCGCGGCCGCGGAGCCTCCCCTTCCTCGAGATCGACGGGGAGCGGATCTGGTCGTCGGACCACGCCCTCTTCGCGAAGGAGGCCCCGAAGACCCTCGCCATCGTGGGGTCCGGCGCCATCGGGATGGAGTTCGCCGACATCTTCGATGCCTACGGCTCCGAGGTCACGATCATCGAGGCGCTGGACCGGGTGCTTCCCCTGGAGGACGCCGACGTCTCGAAGCACGTGGAGAAGGTCTACAGGAAGCGCGGGATGACGATCCACACCGGGGCCCGCCTCGAGAAGGCCGAGCCCGGAAAGGACTCGGTGACCCTCACCTTCAAGGATGCGAAGGGGAAGGAGCAGACCCTCGAGGTGGAGCGGGTGCTCTCCGCCGTGGGCCGGGTCCCGAACACCGAGGACCTGGGGCTCGACGCCGCCGGGGTGAAGCGCACCGAGAAGGGGGGCTTCATTGCGGTGGACGCGTGGATGCGGACCAACGTGGAGGGGGTCTACGCGGTGGGCGACTGCGCCGGGCGGCAGCTCCTGGCCCACAAGGCGTCGCACGAGGGGGTCGCCTGCGTGGAGAAGATCGCCGGCGAGGCCCACCACGCGGTGGACTACGACAACATCCCGAACTGCACCTACTGCCACCCCGAGGTGGCCTCGGTGGGGCTCACCGAGGAGCAGGCGAGGGAGAAGGGGCTCGACATCCAGGTCGGGAAGTTCCCCTGGGTCGGAAACGGGCGGGCGCTGGCCCACGGCGATGCCGAGGGCTTCATCAAGGTGATTCGCGACACGAAGTACTCGGAGATCGTGGGGGCGCACATCGTGGGGCCGCACGCGACGGAGCTCATTGCCGAGTTCGTGCTCGGGCGGCACCTCGAGTCCACCGTGGAGGAGATGGACAAGGCGATCCATCCGCACCCGACCCTCTCGGAGGCTGTGGCGGAGGCGGCCCTGGCCGCGCTGGGCCGCGCGATCCACATCTGAGGAACGACCCGGACACGATCCGGTACCGGCGCCGTCTCCGGGGTTGACGTGGGGGGCGGCGCCGGGTGCGTTCCGGGGCCCGATGGAACTTCCTCGGGGTTCGGGGTTCAACGTCTCCGAACCCATCCCCGGAGGCTCCCATCATCACCACCCCGAACGGCGCACGCCCCGACGGCGACGAGCCCGTGGAACGGCCACTCGGCGAGGCCCTCGACAGACCCTTTCCCGCGGCAGGATTCGGGACCGGGGGCGGGTCGCCCCGCGAGGAGGAGGCGCTCCGGCTCTGGATCGCCCTTGCCCGGTCGTACCAGACCTTCACCCGGGTCGTGAGTGCCCGGGTGGTGGAGTACGGGCTCACGATTCCCCAGTTCGGGATCCTCGAGGCACTCTACCACCTGGGGCCGCTCTCCCTGGGGGAGCTCGCCGACAAGCTTCTCGTGTCAGGGGGGAACGTGACCTACGTGATGGATCGCCTGGAGGAGCAGGGGCTCGTCTACCGGCAGCGCTCGGACCTGGACCGGCGGGTCATCGAGGCGCGCCTCACCGACGAGGGGCGGGCCTTGATCGACCGGGTCTTCCCGCACCACGCCTGCTTCATCCGCGAACTGGTGGACCACCTGGATCCGGAGGAGCAGCGCGAGCTCAGGGAGCTCCTGAAGCGGCTCGGAAAGGGGATCCAGGGGCGGGCCGGGCAGGCGCGCTCCGCGGCGGAGGCCCTCGCCGGGGGAAGCGAAGGGCTCTGACCCCGGGGCCGGCTGCCGCCGGGCCGGACGACGCCAGGCCGGCGCGGGTCGCGGACTCGTCGGGTCCGGTCCCGGTCAGGTCGGAACCGGCGCCGGTGCGGCGGGCGGGGCTCCCTCCACCTCGATCCCGCGGAGGCGGAGGATCCTCAGGAGCGCGTCGCCGATCTTGTTGTTCGGTGTGGACGCACCCGCGGTGATCCCGAGGGAGAAGGGGCCCTCGGGGAGCCAGTCCTCGTCGATGACCTCCGGGGCGTCGGCGGCGAGCTCCACCTTGTGGCGGATCCGTCCCGTCTCCGGGTCGATGCACGCCGAATCCTCCACGTGGAAGGTCCGGGTGTAGGCCTGGCACATGTGGGCCAGGTGGTTCGTGTTGGACGAGTTGTAACCCCCGATCACGACCATGATGTCGGGCGGGTCCTGCATCATCTTCTTCACCGCGTCCTGCCGTTCCTGCGTGGCCGAGCAGATCGTGCCGAAGGAGCGGAAGTTCTCCCGGGCGTAGTCCTCGCCCCGGGCTTCCATGATGGCCTTCCGGAGCCGGGCCCCGATGGCCAGGGACTCGTTCGCGAGCATGGTGGTCTGGTTCGCCACCCCGATGCGCTCCAGGTGGACGTCCGGGTCGAACCCCTCAGACGCCTTGTGGGAGAACTTCTCGAGGAAGTCCTGCCGGGAGAGGTGACCTTCCGCCCGGGTGATGTAGTCGCAGACGAGCTCGGCCTCTTCCATGTCGCGGACGATGAGGTACTTTCCCCCCTCGTGGCGGCGCACCTGGGAGGCGGTGGCCCGGCTCTCCTCGTGGGTGTACTTCCCGTGGATGATCGAGGTGAAGCCGTCGCGGGCGTAGCTTTCGACACGCTTCCAGACGAGGAGTACCGACCCGCAGGTGGTATCCACCAGGACGCATCCGACCTCGCGGAGCCGGCGGAAGTCCTCGATGGTGACCCCGAAGGCGGGGAGGAGGACCACGTCTTCCGGGGTCACGTGGGAGAAGTCGAAGGTCCCCGCAGGGTCGGGGTAGATGAACTCGATCTCCATTTCCCGCATGCGCTGGTTCACATGGGGGTTGTGGATGATCTCGCCCACCAGGTAGACCTTCTTCTCGGGGAACTTCCGCCGCGTTTCGTAGGCGTAGTCCACCGCCCGGTCCACCCCGTAGCAGAAGCCGAACTCCTCGGCGAGGCGCACCTCGACGTTGCCGAAGGTCTCGGAGTAGCCCCGGGAGCGGATCCGCTCCACGAGGGCGGAGTGGTACTCGGCTTCGATGACGGGGCGGACTTCTTCCTTCAACCCGAACCCGCGCCGGAAATAGGTCTCTTCGGTAGGCATCAAACTCCTGTCCCGCTGGAATTGCCGGTCGCGGTGTGCGACCCTTGGGAAGCGTCTTCGGTGTGCGTCCACGGAGGCGCCGTCTACGGATGTGTAATCGACCCCTCACGCCATGGGAACCCCGCCCGGCCCCCGATGTTCGCCCGTCTCGGCTGTCTCTTCGTCGTGGCCCCCCTCGTGGAGCTCGCCCTCCTCGTGCAGGTGGGTCGCTGGATCGGGGTCCTTCCCACCGTCGGGATCGTGGCGGTCACCGGGCTCGTGGGCGCCGCCCTGGCCCGGGGGCAGGGGGTCGAGGCCCTGTCCAGGTTCCAGCAGGAGGCCATGGCAGGGCGGGTCCCCGCCGGGCCCATGCTCGACGCCGTCTCGGTCCTCACGGGCGGACTCCTCCTCCTGACCCCGGGGATCCTCTCGGACCTCCTGGGGTTCGCGCTCCTTTTTCCCCCCACCCGCCGCTTCCTCCAGCGGCGGGCCATGGAGCGCCTCGCTCGGGGGATCCGTGACGGCCACGTGCACGTTACGTTTGTCGGGATGCCCGGCGGGCCGCCTCCCCGGAGCCCCGACGCGCGCCCGCACCCGGACCTGCACCCCGGGCCGGACGACGCCCTCGACGACCCCGACCGGCCCCCCAGGCCCGGCGAGATCCTCCACCCCTGACCCCCCGGTCCCATGAGCCAGAAGCTGGATTTCCTCGAGCGCCTCCTCGACGCACCCGGCCCCTCCGGTTTCGAGTCCCGCCCCTCCAGGGTCTGGAAGGACGAGGCCCGGGGGTTCGCCGAACGCGTCTGGACCGATGTGCACGGAAACGCCTACGCCTCGGTGGGGGAGACGCGCCGTCCCCGGGTGATGCTGGCCGGGCACGTGGACGAGATCGGGCTCCAGGTCACGTACCTCGACAAGGACGGCTTCCTCTACTTCGACGGGATCGGTGGGTGGGACCCGCAGGTTCTCGTCGGACAGCGGGTGCGCATCCTCGGTACGAAGGGCGAGGTGGCCGGGGTGGTCGGGAAGAAGCCGATCCACCTGATGCAGCCCGAGGAGCGGAAGAAGGTCTCCGAGATCAGGGATCTCTGGATCGACGTGGGTGCGGGCTCCGACGAGGAGGTACGGGAGCTCGGAATCCGGGTGGGGGATCCGTGCGTGATCGCCACCGGCTTCCAGCGTCTCGCCGGCGACCGGATCGTGTCCCGGGCCATCGACAACCGGGTGGGGGCCTACGTGGTCCTCGAGGCGCTCCGGCTCCTCGCCGAGGACCCGGCGCCGGTGGCGGGATGCGTGGCGGTGGCCACCGTGCAGGAGGAGATCGGCTACTCGGGCGGGGGGGCCCGGAGCTCGGCCTTCGCCCTCGAGCCCGACGCCGCCCTCGTCGTGGACGTGACCTTCGCCACCGACGTTCCGGACGTGCCGAAGAAGGAAGTGGGGGAGCACAAGCTCGGGGGTGGCCCGGTGCTCAGCCGGGGCTCGGCCACGCACCCGGCGGTCTTCGATCGCCTCGTGGAGGTGGCCGAGGCGGACGAGATCCCCTTCTCGATCCAGGCGGCACCCCGGGCCACCCGCACCGACGCCGACGGGATCTTCCTGGTCCGGAGCGGCGTGCCCACCGGGCTCGTCTCGATCCCGAACCGGTACATGCACTCCCCCTCGGAAATGGTGAGCGCCTCGGACCTGGAGCGCGCGGCGCGGCTCCTTGCCGCCTTCGTCCGGTCGCTGGACCGTGGAGACACCTTCATTCCGGAGTGAGGGGAGGCCGGGGCACCGCTGCGGGGACCTGTCGCCGGAGGGTGCTCCTCGTTGACGCCCTTGCCGGGTCGCATGTAAACTTCACGGTCTCTGAACGAAACCGGGGTCCGGCCCGACTCCTGCCCGCGAACCGGCGGGAGATCACCCGGGTCCGGCCCCCTGAATTCCGAACGCGGACGTGCCCCCCCGATGCTGAACGCCACCGAGGTGCTGAAGGAACTCCAGGAGATGCGGGACAACGGCTTCCTCTCGGATGCCCTCATGCGCCACGCGGTCAAGCACATCAAGCGTGCCGACCCGAACTTCGACTGGGTGGGCGTCTACCTCCTGGGTCCCGAGGGGAACGAGCTCTGGCTCCACAACTACGTGGGGAAGGGGACCGAGCATGCCCGGATCAAGGTGGGCGAGGGCGTGTGCGGTACCGCCGTGGCCGAGGGGAAGAACCAGAACGTCCCCGACGTGAGCAAGATCGACAACTACATTGCCTGCTCTCCCTACGTGCAGTCCGAGCTCGTGGTCCTGATCCGTGCCGGCGACGAGATCTACGGGCAGATCGACATCGACTCCGACGAGAAGAACGCCTTCTCCGCCGAGATCGAAGCGGAGGTGCAGGCCATCGCCGACAAGCTCGCCGAGCAGATCGCCTCCGAGCGGCGCTGACCGGACCGGCCCCCCGGGCGACCGTGCGCCCCACCTCCCGCCGCGGCGGGGGGTGGGGCGTCTTCGTCGGGAGGGGGACCGCTCCTTGAGCGCCCCCCCGGGCGGGTGGTATCGTGAGGGCCACCCGGGCGACCGGGCCCCCCCTGCTCCCACCACGCGACCCCCTTGGCCCTCTTGGCACCCTCTCCAGCTTCCGGGTCACGGACCGGGCCCGGTCCGGACCCGGCGGTGGACGCCGCCCTCCTCCGGGAGCTCCGGCGCATCGTCGGGGAGGGAGGCGTGCTCGATGACCCGGAGCGGCTCATCGTCTACGAGTCCGACGGGCTGACCCAGTACCGGGTCTCTCCCGCCGCCGTGGTACTCCCCCGGAGCGCCGCCGAGGTCGCCGGGGTCGCGGGTCTCCTTCACCGTGCAGGCGTGCCCCTGGTGCCGCGGGGTGCCGGGACGGGGCTGTCCGGAGGGGCCCTCGCCACCGCCGGCGGCGTGATCGTCGGGACCGCCCGCATGCATCGCATCCTGGAAATCGACCCGGTGAACCGGCGGGCACGGGTGGAGCCCGGCGTCGTGAACGCCGCGCTGACCCGGGCCACCCTCCCCCACGGCCTCATGTACGCCCCGGACCCCTCGTCGCAGAGCGCCTGCACCCTCGGGGGGAACGTGGCCGAGAACTCGGGCGGGCCGCACTGCCTCAAGTACGGCGTCACGTCGCGCTACGTCCGGGCGCTCGACGTGGTCCTTCCCACCGGCGAGCGGACGCGCCTGGGCGGGGCGCAAGCCGAGGGGGAGCTCGACCTTGCGGGGGTCTTCACCGGGTCGGAGGGATGCTTCGGGATCGCCGTGGAGATCGAGGTGGGGCTCGTCCCCGTCCCGACCGCGGTGCGGACCCTTCTCGGGATCTTCACGTCGATGGAGGATGCAGGGCGGGCGGTGACGGAGATCATGGCGCGGGGGCTCCTCCCCGCCGCCCTCGAGATCGTGGACCAGGAAACGATCCGGGCGGTGGAGGCGTCGGTCTTCCGGGCGGGGTACCCCACCGACGCGGGGGCGGCTCTCGTGGTGGAGTTCGACGGGGTCGAGGAGGGGATCGACGACGAGGTGGCCGCGGCGGTGGCGGCGTGCCGGGAGTCCGGGGCCCGGGAGGTGCGGACGGCTACGGACGAGGCGGAGCGGGCGGCGCTCTGGCGGGGGCGGAAGAAGGCCTTCGGGGCCATGGGGCGGATCGCGCCGGACCTCCTCGTGCAGGACGCCACCGTTCCCCGGAGCAAGCTCCCGCAGGTGCTGGCCGCGATCGCCGGGATCGGGGCCCGGCACCGCCTGCGGGTGGCGAACGTCTTCCACGCCGGCGACGGAAACCTCCACCCGAACCTCCTCTTCGACCGCCGGGACGCAGACGAGCTGGCCCGGGTGGAGGCGGCGTCGCGGGAGATCATGGCGGTCTGCATCGAGGCGGGTGGGACGATCACCGGCGAGCACGGGGTGGGGATCGACAAGCGCGGGTACCTTCCCCTGGTCTGCCCGCCCCCGGTGCTCCGGGCCATGGGCGAGGTGCGGCGTGCCTTCGACCCGGAGGGGCGGTCGAACCCCGGAAAGGTACTTCCCGACGGATGGGGGCCGCCGGGGCCGCGGCAGGAGCCCCGGGTCGCCGGGTCCCCGGTGGTGGGGGTCGAGGTGGGGGTCGAGGCGGAGGTCCATGTGGGGCGGGCGGTGCTCGAGCACGTCCCCGAGGACCTGGTCGTCAGGGCGGAGGGAGGGACCACCCTGGGGGAGCTCGGGCGGCGGGTGGCGGAGGCGGGGCAGTGGCTTCCCTTCGACCCTCCCGGGGACCCGGAGCGGCTCACGCTGGAGGAGGCGCTCCTCGGGGGGCGCGAGGGGCCCCTTCGCACCGGGTACGGGCGGATCCGCGACCACGTGCTGGGGCTCAGGGTGCGGACCCACGCCGGGGAGGAGCTCGCGCTCGGGGGGCGGGTCGTGAAGAACGTGGCGGGCTTCGACCTGGTGCGCCTCGTGGTGGGGAGCGGGGGGCGCCTGGGGCGGATCCTCGAGGCCACGCTCCGGCTCTTTCCGGTGCCCGAGGCGGACCGGACCCTGTGGTGGCCCGGGCCGGAGCCGGACGGGCTCGAGGCGCGAGAGCTTCGACAGTGGGCGGTGACGCTGGGGCGGAGGCTCTCGGCTTCCGGAGATCCGGTGGGGGCCCTTCGCTTCCACCACGAGCGGGGCCTTGCCGGCGGTGCCGGGGTCGCCCTCCGCCTCGTGGGCACGCCCGCCGCGGTGGAAGCCATGACCCGGCGGGCGGTGGGGGCGGCGGCGGCGGAGCCGGAGCGGTTCGAGGGCGGTGCATCCTCCGCGTGGTGGGCCCGGCGGGCGCGGGAGGACGAGGGGGACCCGCGGGTGCTCTTCCGCCTGGCCGGGCTCCCGGACCGGCTCCCGGCCCACCTGGAACTCCTGGGCGAACTGGCCCGGGGCCCGGGGGTGGGCATCGATGCCGCGCTCCTCGAGGGCGGGGCGGAGCTCCGGGTGCCGGTGGAAGTCGCCTCCGATGGGGCGGCCCTCGCCCGGGTGGCGGAGGCGGTGCGCGCGGACGGGGGCCGGCTCCTCGGGCCGGGGCTTCCCGCCGGGCCCACCGACCCGGTGCGGGCCCGGATCCACCGGGAGGTGGAGGCGGTCTTTTCCGGCGCGGTTCCCGGGGCGCCGGGCGGGCCGGGAGACGGAACGTGAAGCCGGCGAGCATGGAGGAGCGCGCACCCCCGGAGCCGCCCGAGGCCGTCGAGGAGTCCTCAGAGGTCGTGGAGGAGCCCCCCCGCACCGAGCTACGGATCCACAGGCCGGCCGATCGGGGGCTCGTGGGGGTCGTTCCGGTGGACCCCGTGGCGGTGGTGGAGGCTTCGGTCCTCCGGGCACGGGCAGCCCAGGCGGGGTGGGCGGAGCGCACTCCACGCGAGCGCGCGGAGCGGATGGCGGCGCTCCGACGGGAGATCGGGCGGCGTGCCGAAGACATTGCCGACCGGATCATTGCCGAAACCGGAAAGCCCGAAGAGGAGGCGCTGGCGGAGATCCTCGTGGTGATGCGGCTCATCCGCCACTACGAGCGGCGGGCCGCCCGGGTGCTCCGGGGGCGCCGTGTCGGCACCTTCCCCTTCCCAGGCGGGCGGGGACGGGTGCTCCGCGAGCCGGTGGGGGTGGTGGGGGTGCTCGCCGCCTGGAACTACCCCTTCGTCCTTGCCGCCGAGCCGGTGGTCATGGCCCTCTTCGCCGGGAACGGCGTGGTGCTGAAGCCCTCGGAGCACACTCCCTTCACCGGGGCAATCCTTCCGGAGCTCTGCGAGGCCGCCGGGCTCCCGGAGGACCTGGTCCTCGTGGTCCAGGGTGACGGCCGCACCGGCCGGGCGCTCGTGGATGCGGGGGCCAATCACCTGCACCTGGTGGGCGGGGCGGAGACGGGCAGGGCCGTGCTCCGCCGCGCCGCCGAGCACCTCGTTCCGGTTTCGGTGGAGCTCGGGGGGAAGGACCCGGCCATCGTGCTCGCCGACGCGAACCTGGAACGCGCAGCCCGGGGGATCGCCTTCGGAGCCTTCTACAACGCGGGGCAGACCTGCGTCTCGACCGAGCGGGTGTACGTGGAGGCGTCGGTCTACGAGCCCTTCCTCCGACGCCTCGTTCGGGTCGCGGAGGGGCTCCGCGTCGGGACCGGGGGACGAATCGACGTGGGCCCCATGGTGCTCGACCGGCAGCTCGAGCTCGTGGAGGCCCACGTGCGGGACGCGGTGGAGCGGGGGGCCCGGGTCCTCTGCGGAGGCGAGCGGGCGGACCCGGCCTCGAACCTCTTCCTTCCCACGGTCCTCGCCGACGTCCCCACGGAGGCCCGGATCCTCAAGGAGGAGACCTTCGGCCCCGTGGTGCCGGTGCTGGCGGTGGAGGACGCGGACGAGGCGATCCGTCTCGTGAACGATCACCCGATGGGGCTCTTCGCTTCGGTCTGGACCCGGGATCCGGCCCGGGGGCGGGATGTGGCGGGGAGGCTTCGGGCCGGGGGGGTCTCCGTCAACGACACCCTTTCCCACTGGGCCGTCTCGGGGCTCCCGGTGGGAGGGGTGGGGGCGTCGGGGTGGTCGCGGGTCCGGGGCGACGAGGGGCTCCTCACCTTCAGCCGCACCCGGAGCCTCCTCGTGCGCCACGGGCGCCGGAACCGGGAGCCCTGGTGGTTCCCCTACGGCCGGAGCGGGCGGCGGTTCCTCCGGGCCCTCCTCGGGTGGGAGCGGCACCGGGGGATCCGGGGGCTCATGGCGGTGTGGGTGAGGCTCCTGAGCCGGGAGGAGCGGTGAGCGCGCCCCGTTCCCGGAGCCTCGCCGGCGCGCTGGCCGGGCAGGAGGAGCTCCTCTCGCACTGCGTGCACTGCGGGTTCTGCCTTCCGGTGTGCCCCACCTACCAGGAGCTGGGCGACGAGGCCGACTCCCCCCGGGGACGGCTCCACCTCATGCGGGCGGTGGTGGAGGGCCGCCTGGACCCCGGGGCCGAGGCCTTCCAGCGGCACATGGACCGGTGCCTGGGGTGTCGGGCCTGCGAGACCGTCTGCCCGTCGGGGGTGGAGTACGGTTCCCTCCTGGAGCATGCCCGGGCGGTGGCGGTGGAGGCGAAGCCCCCCGGTCTCCCCACCCGGATCCTTCTCCGGACGATGGGGGCGGCCTCGCTGCGCGCGGCCTTCGGTGCGGCGGGGCGGGTGGTCCGCGCCAGCGGCCTCGCCCGCCTCGGGCTCGCCCTCCTGCCGAGGGGCCTCGCCGCACCCCGCCTCGGGCTCGCCATGCTCGAGGCCTCGGCACCCCCGGCCCTGGGAGCCCCTTCCCACGCGGGGCCCGGATCCCCCCTGCCCACGCACGATCGCCCCCCGCCGGGTTCCCGTGGGCGCGTCGTGCTCCTCGAAGGATGCGTCCAGAAGGAGCTCTTCCGGCGCGTGAACCGGGACACCCGCCTCGTCCTCCAGGTGAATGGCTGGGAGGTGGTGGAGGCCCCGGGGCAGGGGTGCTGCGGGGCGCTTCATGCCCATGCCGGCGCCCTGGACGAGGCCCACGACCGCACGCACGCGAACGCCCGGGCCTTCGCCGCCGCCCTCGGGCCCCTCCGCCCGGGCGACCGGATCGGGGTGAACGCCGCCGGGTGCGGGGCCCACCTCCGGGCCTCGGGTGACCCGGCCATCGAGGGTCGGGTGCGGGACGTCTCCGAGCTCCTCGCCGGCGACGATGCCGAGGGCCCGCTCTCCGGGGCCCCCCTCCCCCTCCGGGTGGTCTACGATGCGCCCTGCCACCTTCTCCACGCCCAGGGGGTGGAGAACCCGCCCCTTCGACTCCTCCGGGCGATCCCGGGGCTCGAGCTCCTCCCGTTGCGCGACGCGGAGCGCTGCTGCGGGGGGGCGGGGATCTACGGGGTGACCCACCCGGAGCTGGGGGGGCGCTTCGCTTCGGACAAGGTGGAGGCGATCCTGGCTTCGGGCGCCCAGGTCGTGGCCACCGGAAACCCCGGGTGCCAGATGCAGATCGGGGCCGCACTCCGCCTGGCGGACCACCCCCTCCCGGTGGTGCACCCGGTGGAGCTCCTTGCCGAAAGCTACCGGAGAGCCGGATGGACGGAGTGATTGCCGCAGACGCCGCGGGCCCTGCCGCCGAGGCCAGGGCGCTCCTCGAGGAGCTCGTCGCCATCGAGTCGCCGTCGGGAAGCCCGGGGGTGAAGGCGGCCCTCGAGCACTACCGAACCGCCTTCGAAGGGATCGGGATCGCCGCCCGGCTCGACGCATCCTCCGAAGGCCCCCCGGTTCTCGTGGCCGACCACCCCGGTGCCGACCCGCACCGGCGCCCCCTCCTCCTCGTCGGGCACATGGACACGGTCCACCCGGTGGGGACCCTGGCCGGACCCCTTCCCCTGCGCGAGGAGGAGGAAGGGGGGTCCCGACGCCTCTACGGTCCCGGCGTCTACGACATGAAGGGGGGGCTCGCCGCCCTCTTCGGCGCCCTCTCCCTTCTCCGTGCCCGGGGGATGCAACCGGGCGGGCCCCTCCGGATTCTCGTGACCCCGGACGAGGAGGTGGGCGCACCCGCCTCCCGACCCCGGCTCGAGGCCGAGGCGCGGGCGGCCCGCGGGGCGCTTGTCCTCGAGCCCCCGATTCCCGGGGGTGGCCCGAAGATCCGCCGGAAGGGGGTGGGGGAGTACCAAGTCCGGATCCTGGGGGTGCCCGCCCACGCCGGGATCGAGCCCGGTCGCGGGGCGAGCGCGATCCACGCCCTGGCCGATCTCCTCCCCCGGCTCCTCGCGCTCCAGGCCCCGGAGCTCGGGACAACGGTGAACGTGGGGCGGGTGGTCGGGGGTGGTCCGGTGAACGTGGTGGCCGACCGGACCGAGCTCGACGTGGACATCCGCGTCTCCACCGCCGCAGAGGCCCTCCGGATCGAGGAGGCTTTCCGGGCGCTCGGCGCGCACCCCACCCTTCCCGACCCCCGGATCCGGGTGGAGGTGGAAGGCGGGGTGGACCGCCCTCCCCTGGAGCCCACCCCGGAGAGCCGGCGGATCCTGGAGGTGGCCACGCGGGTGGCCCACCGCCTCGGGCGGGACCCCTTCGAGGGCGGCGCCACCGGAGGGGCGAGCGACGGCAACCTCCTCGCCGCCGCCGGCTGTCCGGTGCTGGACGGCCTCGGCCCCGACGGCGACGGGGCCCACACGCACCAGGAGTACGTGCTCCTGGACGACCTGGCCTGGCGGGTGGCCTTCCTCGCGGACCTCCTCCGGGAACTCTGATGGAGGGGCGCACGGGGGCGGAGATCCGGATCCGGGACCTGGACGGCCAGCCCGACTTCGAGGCGGCGGTCCGCCTCCAGGAGGCCACCTGGGGCGAGGGGTTCGCCGAGCGGGTCCCGACGGCGATCCTGCGCATTGCCCGGGACTACGGGGGGGTCCTGGCCGGCGCCTTCGAGGGCGACACCATGGTGGGCTTCGTCTTCGGACTCACCGGGATCGTGGACGGGCGCCCGGTCCACTGGTCCGACATGCTCGCCGTGCGCCCCGCGTGGCGGAGGCAGGGGATCGGGGTCCGCCTGAAGGGCTGGCAGCGTGACCGGCTCCTGGCCCTCGGGGTCCACGAGATGCGCTGGAGCTTCGACCCCCTGGAAGCGGCGAACGCCCGGCTCAACCTGAACCGACTGGGGGCCGTGGGGCGTTGGTACGTGGAGGACATGTACGGTGCTTCCACCTCGCCCCTCCACGCCGGGGTCGGAACGGACCGGGTCATCGTGTCGTGGGCGCTGGACCGGGAGCCCCCGGACCCGGGGGCGCCGCCTCCCCCCCTTCCCCCGGGCGCGGTTCACGTGCCGATCCCGAGGGACCTCCAGGCCCTGAAGGCCCGGGACCCGGACGAGGCCCGTCGCCGGCGCGTCCGGGTCCGGGCCGCCCTTCTGCCCCGCCTCCGGGAGGGGTGGGAGCTCCGGGAGCTCCACGATGCGGGGCCAGGTGAGGACCCATCCCTCGTCGTCGTCCCTCCGCCGCCCCCGGGCGCCGCCGGAGCGTCCGGGCCGGCGCCGGCGGAATCGCATCCGGAGACCGCTTCATGAAGATCCACCGCGCCGAACTCCGGGAGATCCGCCTCCCCCTCCGGGAGCCCTTCGCCATCAGTTCGGGCACCCGCCTCGAGCGGCGGATCCTCCTCCTGACGCTGGAGGCCGAGGGGGAGGAGGGATGGGGCGAGTGCGTGGCCGCCGAGGACCCGGGGTACAGCTACGAGACCACCGACACGGCGTGGCACGTGCTCGTGGACTTCCTCCTTCCGGGATTCATCGGGCGGGAGATCCTGGGCCCCGAGGAGGTCCTGGCCCACGCGCCCCACGTGCGGGGGCACCGGATGGCGAAGGCCACCCTCGAAATGGCGACATGGGATCTCCAGGCGAAGGTGGTGGGGGTCCCCCTCTGGGAGCTCCTGGGCGCGTCGGGGGCCCCGGTCCCGGTGGGGGTGAGCATCGGGCTTCAGCCCGACGACTTCGCCCTCCTCGGAAGGGTCGAGGGATACCTGGAAGAGGGGTATCGGCGGATCAAGGTCAAGATCAAGCCCGGTCGCGACCTCGACATGCTCCGGGCGGTCCGGGACCGCTTCCCGGAGGCCCCCCTCATGGCCGATGCGAACTCCGCCTACACCCTCGCCGACCTCCCCCTCCTCCGGGAGATGGATGACCTGGGGCTTCTCATGATCGAGCAGCCCCTCGGGCACGAGGATCTCCTGGACCACGCCCACCTCCAGGCCGACCTTCGCACCCCGGTCTGCCTGGACGAGTCGATCCGTTCCGCCGGCGACCTGGCCCTCGCCCTCGAGCTCGGGTCGGGCCGGATCGTGAACGTGAAGCCCGGCCGGGTGGGCGGGCTTGCGGAGGCCCGGGCGATCCACGATCTCTCCCGGAAACATGGGATCCCGGTCTGGTGCGGAGGGATGCTCGAGTCCGGGATCGGTCGGGCCTTCAACGTGGCCCTTGCCGGGCTACCGGGGTTCACCCTTCCCGGGGACCTTTCCGGGAGCCGGAGGTACTGGATGGAAGACATCGTGAACCCCGAATGGGTCCCGGTAGATGGAACGCTGGCCCCCGCGGAAGGTCCCGGGATCGGCGTTGCCCCGAACCGGGCCCGGATCGAGACGCTGACCGTGCGCTCCGCCTCCTTCGGGTAGCCCGCCCGGTCGCCCACCCCGCCTGCCGGCCCCGCACCCGCGCGGGGTGCTGGCCCGCCCCGTCGCATCCCGGAACATGAACGCCCCGAGAGAGCTGATGCCGATGAACCGACCCGCCCCCTACGTCGCCGCCGCCCTCCCCGCCCTGGTCCTTGCCCTCGTGGCCCTCCTGGGCGCACCCGGAGGTTTCGCGCTGCCGGGCTTCCCGGCTCCCGCCGCGGTGGAGGAGGAGGTGCGCCCCGCGTCGTGGGACGGCCCCTTCGACATGCTCCTCGTGGGCGGACGGATCGTGGACGGAACGGGGAACGCGTGGCGCTACGGCGAGGTGGGGATCGCCGGGGACCGGATCGTGGCGGTGGCGCCTCCGGGGCTCCTGGACCGGAGCCGGGCCCTCGAGGTACTGGACGTGACGGGGCACGTGGTGGCGCCCGGATTCATCGACCTGAACGGCCAGTCCGACGGGACCTACATGACCGACGGATCGGCGCTCTCCAAGATCTTCCAGGGGATCACCACCGAGATCATGGGGGAGTCGAACACCCCGGCGCCCCTCAACCGGAACGTGACCGGCGCGGTGAGTGCGTCCGACACGACGGCGGTGCGGCGGGCCCGGGAGTGGGTGCGCTTCGACGCCTGGCTCGAGGAGATGGAGCGGGGTGGGGTGGCGCTCAACGTGGGGTCCTTCCTGGGGGGGACCACGGTGCGCCGGTGGGCCCTCGGGATGTCCGAGCGCACGCCCACCGCGGCGGACCTGGACTCGATGCGGGCGGTGACCCGGCGGAGCATGGAGGAGGGGGCCTTCGGGGTCGCGACGGCGCTCATCTACGCGCCCGGGGCCTACGCCGGAACCGATGAACTCGTGGAGATCTCGAAGGTGGTGGCCGAGTACGGGGGGGTGTACATCACCCACCTGCGGAGCGAGTCGTACTTCATCATGGAGGCGCTCGACGAAGCCATCGAGATCGGGGAGCGCTCCGGGGTCCCGGTGGAGATCTACCACCTGAAGCTCGCCGGGGTGGAGAACTGGGGGCTCACCGAGCGGGTGGTGGAACGGATCGACGCCGCGCGGGCGCGGGGGATCGACGTGAGCGCCGGAATGTACCCGTACACCGCCGCCTCGACGGGGCTCACCGCCTGCTTCCCCCCCTGGGTGCAGGCCGATGGAAACCTCTACCGGAACCTGGCGGACCCGGAGGCGCGGGCGCGGATCCGGGCGGAAATGACGGGGCCGCCGACCGAGTGGGAGAACTGGTGCCGGCTGGCCACGCCGGAGGGAAGCCGGATCGCCTCGGTCTCGAACCGGGACCACGTGCGGTGGGTCGGGCAGTCGCTGGCGCAGGTCGCCGAGGACATGGGGGTGGACTGGGTGGATGCGGCCATGGACCTGGTGCTCGCGGATCGGTCCCGGGTGGGGATGATCTACTTCGCCATGGACGAGGACAACGTGCGCCGGAAGCTCCAGCTTCCCTGGATGAAGTTCGGAACCGACGGGGCCGGGTGGAACCCCCAGGGGGCCGGGGGGCAGCCGCATCCGAGGGCCTACGGGACCTACCCCCGGATCCTCGGGAAGTACGTCCGGGACGAGGGGGTGATCACCCTCGAGGACGCGGTCCGGAAGTCGTCGTGGGCGGTGGCGGAGCGGATCGGGATGAAGGACCGGGGACTCATCGTGGAGGGGTTCTACGCCGACGTGGTGGTCTTCGACCCCGAAACCATCGCCGAGCGCTCCACCTTCGAGCGGCCGCACCAACTCGCAACCGGGATGTTGCACGTCTTCGTGAACGGGGATCCGGTGATCCGGGGCGGTGAGGCGACGGACGCCCGGCCGGGTCGCTTTCTCCGGGGGCCCGGGGCGAGGCCGGTTCAAACCGGGCGCTGAGAGGGGGACGGGTTCAGGGGCCCGGGAACTCGAAGGTCGGGGTGCGGGTCTCGAAGCGCTGAACCGGGAGGCGGAGGGCCCGGACGAGGAGGCGGCGGAGGCCGCGGCCGAGTGCACTTCCCACTTCCTGCCGCCCCTCGACGGCGGGGCCAAGGTCGCCACGGAGCCAGCGGCGGAGCTCGTCCAGGTCGGAGAGGGAGAGGGTCTCGACCTCGATCCGTGCCAGGTAGTAGTGACGCCCCGGCGTGGAAGGCCTGAGTGGGGAGGTGAGTCCCTCCTGGAGGAGGAGGCGGGCCGCGGTGGGGGATGCGGCCTCCCGGGGGGGTGCGGAGGCGGACTCCACGAGGTAGCGCCCCGAGAGGGGGTCGAGGCGGACGGTGGCCCTCCACTCGTGGCGCCCTTCCTGGGCGTCGAAGGTGCGCACCCGCCAGAGTTCGTGGACGATCCGGATCCGCACCGGGAGGCCGGCTTCGAGGCTCGACCGTACCGCATCCCGTTCCAGGATCGGGCCCAGCGTCACCTGGAGGGCATGGGAGGCGGCATCGACCCGGAGCCCGAGGGGAGGGGCCTCCTGGCGGGCCCCTGCGGGTGACGGCGCGAGGGCGCCCGCGAGGATGAGCCCCAGGACGGCCGCGAGGGCGAGCCGGCGCACGCAGACGCGCCACGGCGCGGGCCTGGTCAGGCGGTCGGGGGCGAGGGGGCGGGTCACGGGACGCAGCGTCTTCGGTTCAGAACAGGTGGGAGAGGCGGACGAAGAAGTTCACCCCCCGATCCCTCCGGTTCAGGGGAACGGCCCAGTAGACGCCCAGGGGCCCGACGAAGACGCCCACCCCTGCATCGGCGCGGAAGGGCGCGTTTTCCCGCAAGTCTCCGTCTGCGGGGTCGGCATGGGTCCACCCCGTTCCCCCTCCGAGGAACACCGTCCACGCCGGGCGCAGGGAAAGGAGGGACTCCACCTCCCACCCCTCCCGGGTCGACACCGGGTCCCAGGAGAAGGGGAGGCGCCCCTGGTACTCCAGCCGGACGAGGGCGGCGCCGTCGCACCCGTAGGCGGGGTAGGCGAGGGTCGCCGACGCGGTGCCCACCTCGCTTTCGGGGAGGTCGGGGCGGGTCACGGTGCTCCGACGGGCGCCGCAGTCCAGGGCGAAGCGGGGGTGCCCCGGAAGGGACCCTTCGCCCCCGAGCGCAGCCTGGTGCTGCGGCGGGAGGGGGGTCCCGTTAAGGGAGCCGGAGAGGAGGAGCTGGAGGTTCAGGCGGGCGTCGGGCCCGAGACGTCCGTAGCGGCGGAGGTCCAGTCGTCCGTCGGTGGTGAGGCCGAAGGGGGAGGCATCGGGAAGACTCACCTCGGGAACCGAGGGGCTCCCGCCCACGCGGCGACGGAGGAATCCATCGACCCACCAGCCGGATCCCGGGTCCACCGGATCATCCCGGGTGTCGAGGACCAGCCCCAGCGTGAGGGACCGGAGACTCCCCTCGGCAACGAGGGGCTGGGGGCGCCAGTCCCGCTCGCTTCCCCTGAGCGTCCAGGGGTCACGGACCGGAACGGAGGCGTGCTCCTCCTCCCGGTACTCGATGCGCGCGCGGAGCGGGAGATCGAGGGGGGTGGCGCCGAGGAAGATCGCCCATCCCCTGGCCTCCACGTGGTCCCGGAGGTCACGCCGGAGGAGGAAGGTGGAGAGCGCCGACTCGAGGTTCGAGAGGCCGCGGTCCTCGATGGGCCGGATCTCCTCGTGGAACGACACCCCGACGCTCGCCTCCCGCCGTCCTCCGAGGGCCTGCTCGATTCCGATCCGGTACCCGAGGTTCTCCCGCTCGAGTTCGAGGCCGGAGGCGGAGCGCCAGATCCCCACGCCCTCCAGGTGGAGGGGATTTCGGCTCCGCGTCTGGAGACGAGCCCCCACGGCGACCGGGAGACCCTCGGTCCGGTTGTAGGCCCCGGCGCCCCGCAGGAGCGGGCGGAGTTCTCCCCATCCGAGTTCGGCGCGAAGCAGCGGGGGAAGTTCGCCTGCCGCGGGCTCCGCCTCGACCCGGTCCCCCCGGATCCGGTAGCGAAGGGGGGCGGCGTCGAGCCGAAGGGTGCCTCCCAGCCACCCTTCCTGCGCCGAGCCCTGGAGCCGCCCGCCCACCACCGTGACGTTCCCCGCGACCCTGGCGCCCGGGAGCACCACCAGGTCCCCGTTCACCACCACGAGGGAACCGGTGATCTCGCCGCCAAGGGAAACGCCACCTCCCAGGATCCCCACGTCGCCCTCGACCCGGGAACCTGGCGGGATTCTCGTGCCCCCGGTCATCCGGAGGGTGCCCGGGGCGTTCAGGAACTCGAGGACCTCCGCCTGGAGGACCCTCTGCGCCGGCCGGTCTCCCCCCACGATGACCTGGGCACCGGAGGGTGCGGGGAGCCCGACGCCGACGAGGAGCAGGGCGCCGACGAGGAGCAGGGCACCGCTGGGCGTGCCCGGTGCCGGGAGTGAGCGTGAAGGGGTGGTCATGGGTCAGGACTCCGCGTCGTCGGCGGCGCCGACGGGTTCGATGTCGAGGCGGCGCATGCGTCGATACAGGTTGCCGCGGTCGGTCTGGAGCAGGCGGGCGGCTTCGGCCACGTTCCCCTGTCCGGCGGCGAGCGCTTCCAGGATCTGGGTACGCTCGAAATCGTCGAGCCGGTCCCGAAGGGGACGGGGGTCAGCCTCCGGCGAAACCCCCGGGCCCGTGCCCCCGGAGCCTCCGCCCCGGAGGAGTTCCCGGACCACCTCGGCATCGACGGGGCCTCCCGGGTGCAGGATCGTGATCCGCTCGACCAGGTTCAGGAGCTCCCGCACGTTGCCCGGCCACGCGTAGGCGGAAAGGAGGCGTACCGCATCGGAGGCCCACTCGGGAGCGGGGAGCCCCTCCCGGCGACGGAGGCGCTCCCGGGCGTACTCCAGCAGGGCCGGAATGTCCTCCGGGCGCTCTCGAAGGGGGGGCATGCGGAGGGGGACCACCTCGAGGCGGAAGAGGAGGTCCTCGCGGAACCGACCGGCCACCACCTCGGCCCGGAGGTCCCGGTTCGTGGCGGCCACGAGGCGGACGTCCACCTCGATGGGCCCCGAGCCCCCCACCCGCTGGATCGTGCCCGTTTCCAGGGCGCGGAGAAGCTTGGCCTGGGCCTCGGGCCCCAGGTCGCCCACCTCGTCCAGGAAGAGGGTTCCCTTGTGCGCCAGCTCGAAGCGGCCCCGACGGCGCTCCGTTGCGCCGGTGAAGGCCCCCCGCTCGTGGCCGAACATCTCGCTTTCCACGAGGTCCCGGGGAATCGCGGCGGAGTTCACCCGGACGAAGGGTCCACCGGCCCGGGGCGAAAGGGCGTGAAGGGCACTCGCCGCGAGCTCCTTCCCCGTGCCGCTCTCCCCGGTGATGAGGACCCGGGCATCGGTGGGCGCCGCCTTCCGGATCCGCTCCCGGGCCCGCTCCATTGCCGTGCTCTCCCCGATGAGCCGGGTTCCGGGACCGAGCTCCTCCTGGAGGGCCCGGGAGAGGTCCCGCGCGCGCCCCACCTCGAGGGCACCCCGGAGGGTGACGAGCACCGACTCCGGGGTAAGGGGCTTCTCGAGGAAGTGGAAGGCGCCCCGGCGGGTGGCTTCCATGGCGTCGCCGAGGGAGGCCTCGCCACTCATCATCACGACCGGCGTTCCCGGGATCTCCTGGAGAATCAGGGGGAGGAGGTCGAGCCCCGATTCGCCGGGAAAGACCAGGTCCAGGAGGACCGCCTCGGGGCGCTCCCGGGCAATGGCCTCGAGGGCCGTGCGCCCATCCCGGGCCTCGGCAACCGAGTACCCCTCCGATTCGAGGAGGGCCCGGAGCATCCGGCGCAGGTTCCCTTCGTCGTCGATGACGAGCACCTTCATGACACCTCTCCTTCGGAGGACCGGATGCCGGAGCCGAGGTCGGGGGCCACCCTGTCGGGCGCCGGTTCGGGGATGCGGGGGAGGATGATCTCGAAGACGGCCCCGCCCCCCGGGCGATTCCGGGCGGTGACCCGCCCCCCGTGGGCGTCCACGACCTGGCGAACCAGGGGGAGCCCGAGCCCCGTCCCCTTCCGCTTGGTGGTGAATTCCGGGTCCCAGATCCGGTCTGCCTCGGCGTCGGGGATCCCCCCACCCCGGTCGAGCACGAGGATCCGTACGAGGCCGGAGGAGTCGGGGTCGGGGCGGAGCTCGACCTCCACGGGCCGGGGGGGTGCGTCGACCTCTCCCGCCGCCGCCGCCCGCACCGGGGCCACCGCGTCCAGCGCGTTCACGACGAGGTTCCGGATGACCCGCTCGAGGGCCACCGGGTGTCCCTCCACGTAGAGGGGCTCGGCGGAACGGTGGAGGACCACCTCCTCTCCGTCGGGGTCGATCCTCCGGACCAGGTGCTCGAGGAGCTCCGCCAGCTCCACCGGCGAGGGAGGGCCCTCGGGGGGCCTCCCGAACTGGGCGAAGGAGCGGGAGAGCTCGTCCAGGCGGGCGATCTCGTCCAGGAGAACCTCCCCGGCCTGTGCCGCCGCCGGGTCCGCCGACCGGGCCGCCGTGCGGGCGGCCATCTGCATCGGCGCGAGGGGATTCTTGAGATCGTGGGCGATCCTCCGGGCCATTTCCGTCCAGCTCCGGGTGCGGGCCTCCCGGACTTCGCGTGCCCGGGCCTCGACCAGTTCCCCCTCCATGTCCCGGAGGGCGTCACGGAGGGCGCGAACCTCGCGGATCTCCCGCCCCTCCCGGGCCGGATCCGAGGGGGGAAGGGGCTCTCCCCGACCCATGGCCTCGGTCCAGGCCACGATCTCGCCCACCGGGCGGGAGAGAGAGCGCGACACCTGCTTGGCGCTCCAGAGGGAGAGCCCCGCCGCCAGTACGAAGAGGCCGCCGGCGAAAAGCGGAAGGAGCCGGAGGATGCGCTCGCCCAGGAAGGCGTAGAGCCTCGAGAAGCGCACCGACTCGGAAAGCTGTTCCCGGTGAAGCTCCGCCGCGGCACGGATGTCGGGGTCCTGGGCCGGGTCGTCGATGATCCGGTCGAGGAGGGTGCGCCCCGATTCCGCCACCTGGTCCCAGGGTCCGGCGCTCCCCGTGACCACCACGACCTCCCGGAAGGCGAGGGACCCGGTGACCAGGAGGATCGCAGCCGGGACCGCGGCGGTGAGGAAGAGCGCCACGAAGAGTCGACCCCGGAGGGACCGGAGGTTGGGGCGGCGGAACATGGGTGGAAGCTCCCACCCGATGGAGGAAGCGGCAAGGCGGGCGGTGGGTGTACCGCGTCCGTGGGCGGCAGCCCCGGGGGCCTCAGGGTCGGGGAGGCGACGGCCGAAGGCACGACGGACAGAATCGCCACCCCGGTCGGATCCGGGTCCCGCAGCGACACTCGGAACCCGCCGGATGACCACAGGAGGGGCACCCCCGCGCCCACCCCGGGACCTCCTCGCCGCACCGGGCGCAGGGCGGGCGGCTCCCCGGGTCCCGGTGAAGCACCCGGGCCACCTCGTGGGGGGTGGTGACTCCCTCGGCAACCTTCCTCCGGGCGTCGCCGGCCATGGAGCCCATTCCCGACTCCCGGGCTCGCCGGCGGAGCACTTCGGTGCCCGAACCCTGCATCACCTCGTCACGGAGCACGTCGTTCATCACCAGGAGCTCGAAGACCCCGGTGCGTCCGCGGTACCCCTCGTGGCAGGCATCGCACCCGCCGCTCCTTCCGTCGCAGGCCGGGCATCGGACGCGGACGAGCCTCTGCGCCACGATCCCGGCGAGCCCACCGGCCACGAGGTGCGGCGGGACCCCCATCTGGAGGAGCCGGGTGATCCCCCCCGGGGCGTCGGTGGTATGGATGGTGGAGAGGACCAGGTGCCCGGTCACCGCCGCGGCCATGGCGATCTCCGCCGTTTCCCGGTCCCGGATCTCGCCGACCATGATGACGTCCGGGTCCTGGCGGAGGACGGCCCGGAGGGCGGCGGGGAAGGTGAGCCCCGCACGGGGGCTCACCTGGACCTGGTTCACCCCGGGGACCCGGTACTCGATCGGGTCCTCGAGGGTGACCACGTTCTGCCGCTCCCGGTCCACCTCGCCGAGGGCGCCGAAAAGGGTGGAGCTCTTTCCGCTTCCGGTGGGACCCGCGGCGAGGACCACCCCGCGCCCTGCCCGGAGGAGGGCACGAAGCCGGTCCAGGTCGGCAGGTGCGAAGCCCAGCTCCTCGAGCCCCGACGGAATCCGCCCCGGGTCGAGGATCCGGAGCACCGCCTTCTCACCCCCCTCCACGGGGAGGGTCGAGGCCCGCACGCTCACCCTCCGTCCTCCCACCTCCAGGGGGAAACCGCCGTCCTGGGGGCGGAGCCGGTCCGCGATGTCCATTCCGCCCATGACCTTCAGGCGGGAGAGGAGATGCCTGCGAAGGGCGGGGGGGACCTCCTCGACCCTCCGGAGGATCCCGTCGATCCGGGCACGGATCACGACCCCTGCCTCTCCGTGCTCCACGTGGAGGTCGCTGGCCCCCGCGGCATGGGCGTCACGGAGGAGGCGGTCCACGAGCTGGACCACGTGCCCGCCGCCTCCGGAGCCGACTTCGGCCGGTGCCGGCCCACCGTCTCCCCGGCCGGCACCGTAGGCCACGGCGATCGCCTCCTTCAGCGCCGCAGGAGGCGCGACCACGGCCCGGGTCCTCCGGCCGCTCCGGAACTGGACATCGTCGATGGCGGTGAGGTCGAGGGGGTCCGCCACCGCGACCACCAGGGCCCGCGGCGGGAGGAGGCGGAGCGGAAGGACTCCGCGACGGAGGGCCAGCGGAGCCGGGACGAGGGCAAGGGCCTCCGGATCCGCCACGAGGGGGGGTGCCTCGAAGGGAAGACCGAGCTGTTCGGCCAGGGCCCGGGCCACCCCTTCTTCCGGGGCGAGCCCCAGGCGCGACACGATCTCTCCCAGCCGCTCCCCCGTTCCCCGCTGGGCCTCGAGGGCCTCTTCCAGGGATGCAGGGGTGAGTGCCCCCGAGCGCAGCAGGAGGGCGCCCAGGAGCCGCGGGCTGTTCCCCCGGGGGGGCGAAGGGTCCGGGGTGGGGGCGGGTTCGGCCATCCCCCACGGTCTCACTTCCCGGTGGGCATCTCCATGGCCGACGGGGACGCGGGCGGAGGTTCCCATGGGACGCCCAGGAGCCCGAGGAGCGCCGGGGTCACCCCGGTGAGCGCGAGTCCCGTGGAGGGGAAAGCGGCCTCGAGGGCCTTCCGCGAAGGGTGCGAACCCGACCCGTTCCCGGGGAGGAGGACGAATCCGAGCCCCGGGTTCCGCGTGTGCCCGGTGCGCACGTCCTCCACGTTTCCGTGGTCGCTGAACCCCACGACGATGGGCGCCGGACGACGACCCCCAGCCGCTGCGGCGCCCTGGAGCACCCCTGCCAGGAAGCGGTCCACCCGCTCGAGGGCCCGGATGCCCCCTTCCATTCCACCGCGGTGTCCGGCCCCGTCGGTGGCGTAGTGGGCAAAGAGGGTCAGGTCGTGCCGGGCTCCGATGGTGGCCAGGTTCACCCCGGCGCCCACCTCGTCGATCCGGGGAATGTCGGTGCGCCCGGTGTGGTGCCGCCACCCGTCGTTCACGATCTCCGACGCCACCGCGTCTCCCCGCACCAGCTCCTCCACGTGACGGTCCAGGACGCCGGCGGCGAAGGCCGCGAGGGGGGGAGCGGCATGCCTCCGCGTCGGGAGCGTGCCCGGCCACCCCTTGGGGTACGCATTTGCGAAGGCCACCCGGAGCCCTCCCCGCACGCCCCTCGACAGGAGATTTCCCTCTGCAAGGGCGGGGCGGAGGGCGACGGGGGTCCATGGACCGAAGTGGCTCCCGAAATGCGCCGGGGCGTCGATCCCCGCCAGCGCCGCCACCTGCCCCGTCCCGCTCTGGGGAAGCCCGTCCATTCCCAGGACCGCGTCGAGGGGAAGGCTCCACCCCCCGGGGCCGGCCACGTGGGGTTCCTCGAGGACGGGGAGGTGCCCCCCGAACGCGGCGCGAAGCGTGGGGAGCTCGGCAGAGAGAAAGGGGTTCACCTCGGGGTCGGACGTTCCGATCCCCACGCCGTCCAGGAAGACGGCGATCACGGAAACCGCCCTCGTCACCCCGCCGGGCGCAGGTCCAGCGTGACCCGCGCCGCCACGTGTCCCAGGTCGGCCCGCTCCCGTACCGCCTCGCGGATCCGGGGCTCGAGCTTCCCGAAGGCGGCGACCACCCCGTCGCGGAGCTCCTCCCGGAGGATCCGGAGTGCGTTCGCGTCGGGACGCGACGACTTCGTGACCTCCCGCACCTCGTCGAAGCGCTCGGGGCGGATCTCGAAGGGCGCCATGCCCGTGTCGTCGGGGCGGTCATGGTCGAGCCAGTGCACGGCCACGGTGACGTCGCCCCGGCCCCTCAGGTTGTGCATGTCGCCCACGGCCTGGAAGCGCTCCGCCAGCCGCCGCATCTCGCCCGCCCCGGCGGTGGCCACGTAGGCCCGCTCGACGGCGGCGAAGATCCGGCGGACCCGCTCCGCCTGGGTCGCGTCGGAGGCGAGGGGCTCGGTGTCGAGGACCCGGGCCGTCGCTTCCCGGATGAAGAGGGGGCCCCCGTCGTCGCGGTTCCGGGCGCGGTCGATGCTGTCGAGGATCCGGTCCGGGTTGGTGCGGAAGCTCATTCACCTCTCCTGCTGCGTCCGCCGGGGTGGACGGCGGAATGGATCCGGCGCCCGCGGAGTGCAGGGGCCGCTTCCGACGATAACCCGCTCCCACCCGAGCCACCAGACGGAAGCCGTGCCCTTCCCCCGACCGTTCCCGTCTTCCCTTGGTCTTGCGCGGGCGCCCCCCGGCGACGTACGGATTCCGGTCCGGTTTCGCAGACCCCGTTCGCTCCCGCGTCTCCCCGGAGACGCACCGCCCGCGCTCAGCCATGGTCCCGTCCGATCCGCTCGCCCGTCTCCCCGAGGCCGACCTCCGCATCCCCGCCGGTGCCCGCTGGGCCGGCGAGGGGCTCGAGATCCCCGAGGGGACCCTCCCGGAGGCGGACCTCGTGCGCCTCACCGTGCTCTACACCGCCCTCGAGGGGCTCTACCGCCGGTGGCTCGCGCTGGGCACCGACGCCCCGCCGAAGGCGTGGGCGGAACTGGCCGAGGAAATCCGGGCCTTCGACCGGGAGCCCCTCTCCTCCCTCCACGAGGCGCTGGGCGGGGAGGCGGGAGTGCGCTGGAACGACCGGTCCCCCCAGCTTCGCCGCGCCCTCCACGACCTGAGGGGGGGCGCCTTCTTCGCGCTTCGCCTCTACGCCGCCCTCCTCGACGAGAGGTCGCCCAACCCCGACGAGGTTGAGGCCGCGGCCTTCCTTGCCCGGGACCAGGCGAAGGTGGTCCGGAGCCTCGTCCCCTCCATCGACCCGGAGGGGTACACCCGGGACCGGTCGGAGCGGGCCCACGGAATGCGGGAGCTCGTGGACAAGTGGGACGGCTTCGTCTTTCCGCAGGTGGAGCCCCCGGTCCGGGTCGAGGTGGAGGCCCCATGGCGGGGGGACCTGGCCTCGCGCTGCCTGGAAGCGGCGGCCCTGGACCGGGTGCTCTACAACCTCCTGAACAATGCCGCCCGGTTCACCTCCGACGGGCGCGTGCGCCTCCGTGTGGAACGGGTCGGGAGCGCAGCGCGGATCGCCGTGGCGAACCGGATCCGGGATGCAGAGCGGAGCTGGCTCTCCGAGGGGTTCGGCGACGATCCGTCGGCCCTCTTCCTCGGGGGGCGCACCCGCGGGGGCTCCGGGGTCGGGATGGCGTCCGGGGCGTCGATCGTGGCCCGGGCCTGGGGGCAGGTGGATGCGGCGGACGCCGTCACCATGGGGGCGGTGGGCGCCCGGGTCGACGACGGATCGTTCGTGGCCTGGGTCCACTGGCCGGTGCTCCTCGCAAACGGGGGCGGCACGGCCCCGTCCACGACCCGCGGAGGTGACGCATGATGGAGGAGGAGCCGGTGGAGCGTCAGGACCCCTCGGGCCCGTTCTCCCGGTTCATCCGGGTCTTCGCCGCTCCCGGGGCCCTCTTCCGGGAGCTCGCGGAGGAGCCGCGGGCGCTGGGGGCGATCGTCCTCGGGATCGCCCTCTCGGTCCTCGGAACCGCGCTCATTCCCATGGGCGTGTGGGAGCAGGCGCTTCTTTCCGATGCCCTCGGGACCGGCGCCGAGATCCCGGAGAACCCGGCCACCATGGCCCGGGTGATCTGGGTCGTGACCCTCTTCACCGCCGTCGTGGCCTGGCCCCTCCTGGCCCTGGTCTCGGCAGGGCTCTACGCCCTCGTCTTCTTCTTCGTGTTCGGGTACCGGGGGGACTTCCGGAGGCTCTTCTCCGTGGTCAGCCACGCCCTCCTCGTGGTGGCGGTGGGCGGGCTCCTCCTGGCACCGGCCCGGATCCTGTCGGGGGACATCTCCTTCTCGCTCTCCCTCGCCACCCTCCTCCCCTTCGCGGGGGACGGCTTCGTGGGGAGATACCTGGAGCTCATGGACCTCTTCAACCTCTGGGCCTACGTCCTCGTCGGGATGGGGGCCGCCGCCCTTGACGGAACCCGCACCTCCGGACACGGGATCGGGGTGGCGGTGGGAACGGCCCTGCTCCTCTCCCTTCCCGTGGCAGCGGTCACGGGTGCGCTCGGAGGCACCCCGTGAGCGCCCCTCCGAAACCCGAGGCCTCCTTCGACGACTTCCTCCGCCTGGACATCCGGTGCGGCGTGGTGCGGGCTGCGGCCCCCTTCCCCGAGGCCCGGAACCCCTCCCTTCGCCTGGAGATCGACTTCGGCCCCGGGATCGGGATCCGCGCCTCCTCGGCCCAGCTGACCCGGCGCTACACCCCCGAGGCCCTGGTGGGTACCCGGGTCCTGGGCCTCGTGAACGTGCCTCCCCGGCGGATCGCGGGGTTCCGGAGCGAGTGCCTCGTCCTGGGCGTGGTGGACCCGGACGACCCCGGCGACGTGATCCTCGTCCGACCGGACGGGAGCGGGCCGCCTCCGGGTGCCCTTTCCGGGGATGCGGTGGAGGGCGGACCCGGTCCGGTGGGCTGGCCCCTGGGGTGAGGGCGCCCCATCCCCCCCTTGTGCCCTCGGCGGACCCTCCGTGTGCCCTCAGCGGAGCGGGAAGACGATCCGGGCCTCGGCGCCCACCTCGATCCCCCGGGACGCGAACCACCCCTGGGGGACCTCGAGGGCGAACATGGCCGGGACCGCCGAGGTGTGGAGCTCCTCCGACTCGGGCTCCATCTGCTGGATGTCCACCACCACCTGGCGCGCGTCGAGAAACGCGATGTCCAGGGGGATGTAGGTGTTCTGCATCCAGAAGGACCGGGGCGCCTCCGACGTGTACACGAAGAGCATTCCGTGTCCGTCGGCGAGCTCGGTCCGGTACATGAGCCCGCGCTCGCGGAGGGCCGGGGTGTCCGCCACTTCGGCGACGACGGTATCGGCCCCGAAGACCACCCAGGCCCTTCCTTGAGGCGGCCGCACACGCTCCGCCGCCACCGCCGCCCGGTCGGCGCCGGCAACCCGGGCCTCGGCACCCGGGTCCGCCCCTCCGCATCCCGGAACGGAGAAGAGGAGAAGACAGGCGACGACCAGGAGCCCGAGGGTGAGCGCCGGCGCGCGCCGGACGGGGTGGGCGCGGTGGGGTGCGATCATGGGGATGCCGGAAGGGAGTGGGTGGGCGCGGAAGGGACGCGGACACGGGCGGTGTCTCGCGCGGGACGGGGAATGGTGCTAAATTGCGCCGCCTTTGGCCGGGATGCACGGCCCTGGCGGGACCCGACCGAAGGGCCCTCGGCGCGCTCCGCAAGCGGGGTCGCCGCAGCCCTTCCCGACCACCCAAGCGCGCGGTTGACACCGCCCGGGGGTTTGTAGATGGTGAACCCGGATCTCCTCGACATTCTCGTTTGTCCGGACACGAAGGAACCGGTGCGCCTGGCCGAAGCCGAGCTTCTGGCCCGGGTGAACGCTGCCGTGTCCTCCGGCGCGCTCCGGACCCGTGGAGGGGACCCGGTCCGGGAACCGCTCGAAGAGGCGCTCGTTCGCGAGGACGGGCGCGTGCTCTACCCGGTCCGGGACGGGATCCCGGTCATGCTCATCGACGAATCGATTCTCCTCGATCCCCTCTCCTGAGCGGTCTTTCACCCGCGTGTCGCCGGCAGGTTCCGGCGAGGCGCGGGGCCGCTTGCCACCGACCACGCCAGCGTCAGAAAGCCATGCGCGTGCGCCCCAACCGGAAGAGAGACGCCCAACGCCCCCCCGGCGCGTTCCTCGGTTCCGCACTCCCCCTCCTCCTCCTCCTCGCGCTCCTCGCCGGGTGCGCAGGGGAGTACCCCCAGTCCACCATCGATCCCAGGACCGACTTCGCGTGGATCATCCACGACCTGTACGTGCAGGTCTTCTGGTGGACGATGCTGATCCTCGCGGTGGTCTGGGTGGCCCTCACCTGGGTCCTGGTCCGGTACCGGGCCCGGGAGGGTGACGCAAAGCCCAGGCAGATCCGCGGACACCTGGGGCTCGAGATCGGGTGGACGGTGGGGCCGGCGATCATCGTGGTGCTGATCGCGATCCCGACGATCCAGGCGGTCTTTGCCACGCAGCGCCCACTCGCCGAGGATGCGCTCGTGGTGGAAGTCACCGGTCACCGCTTCTGGTGGGAGTTCCACTACCCCGAACAGGGGGTCCGGACGGCGAACGAGCTCTGGCTCCCGGTGGACCGGCCGGTGAGCCTCCGCCTTGCGGCCTCCGACGTGATCCACTCCTTCTGGGTGCCCATGCTCGGAGGGAAGCGGGACGTGAACCCGATCGTGGCGGTGCGCGAGGGCGAGGATCCCAAGTACAACTGGCTCTTCTTCACCCCGCAGGAGACCGGGCTCTACCTGGGGCAGTGCGCGGAGTTCTGCGGGGAGTCGCACGCCTTCATGGCGATGCGGGTGAACGTGGCCTCGGAGTCCGAGTTCGACGCCTGGGTGCGCGGGTGGCATGCCTCCGAGGGCGCGGCGGGGCCGGCCGGGGCCGGGCTTCCTGCCGACGTGGCGGGGCTTGCCCCGGATGCGCAGGACCCGGAGGAGCCCCTCGAGATCGCCTCCGACGAGGATCCCCTCGTGGCCATGGGGCGGGACGTCTTCCTGAACCAGGCCACCTGTCTTGCCTGCCACGCGATCCAGGGGACCCATGCCCAGGGGCGGATCGGCCCCGACCTGACCCAGTTCGGGCTCCGGACCAGCCTGGCTGCGGGGATCCTCGAGAACACCCAGGAGAACCTGGAGGCGTGGATCCGTGACCCGGTCCGCTTCAAGCCCGGCGTGAACATGCCCGGCACGAACTACGCGATGGAGTCGCGGATCGTGGCCGGGGCGAACATGGGGTGGCAGGCCACCGCCCTCGACGATGAGCAGGTGCGCGCCGTGGCGGCGTACCTGCTGAGCCTCAAGTAACCCGCAGCCAGGAACGAAGCTCGATGTCGACGGCAACCATCGAACAGGCCCACGCGGGTCACGGGGCCCACACCGGGGAGACGGGGCTCTGGAGCTGGATCACGACGGTCGATCACAAGCGGATCGCCATCATGTACTTCATGACCGCCACGGTCTTCTTCTTCGTGGGCGGCCTCGAGGCGCTGATCATCCGCGCACAGCTCTGGAATCCGGAGCAGTCGATGATCACCGCCGACATGTACAACCAGCTCTTCACGATGCATGGAACCACGATGATCTTCCTCGTGGCCATGCCCATGGCGGTGGCGTTCTTCAACTACGTGGTGCCGCTCCAGATCGGCGCGCGCGACGTGGCCTTCCCGAGGCTGAACGCCCTCTCCTACTGGATCTTCCTCTTCGGCGGGCTCTACATCAACGCCGGGTGGCTCATCGGCCAGGCCCCGAACGCGAGCTGGGTCGGGTACGCCACCCTCACCTCGAGCCAGTACTCCCCGGGGCTGAACACCGACTTCTGGTTCATCGGGCTCTCGATCCTGGGGATCGCGTCCATTGCCGGAGGCGTGAACTTCATCACCACGGTGGTGAACATGCGTGCGCCCGGCATGAAGATGATGCGGATGCCGCTCTTCACGTGGATGACCTTCGTGACGAGCTTCCTCCTCATCACGGCGATTCCGGTGATCGCGGTGGCGCTGATCTTCCTGGGCTTCGACCGGACCTTCGGGACCGTGTTCTTCGAGCCCTCCATGGGGGGTGACCCGGTCCTCTGGCAGCACCTCTTCTGGATCTTCGGGCACCCCGAGGTCTACATCCTGATCCTCCCCGCCTTCGGGGTGATCTCGGACGTGATCCCGACCTTCTCGAAGAAGCCCCTCTTCGGGTACCCCATCGTGGTCTACGCCGGGATCCTCATCGCCTTCATCGGGTGGGGGGTCTGGAGCCACCACATGTTCACCGTGGGGCTCGGACCGATCGCCGACTCCTTCTTCGTGGCGGCAACGATGATCATCGCCATCCCCACGGGGGTGAAGATCTTCAACTGGCTCGCCACCATGTGGGGGGGGTCGGTCCGCTTCACGACGGCCATGCTCTTCTCCATCGGGCTCCTGGCCGTGTTCACGGTGGGGGGGCTCTCGGGGATCATGCACGCCGCCGCTCCCATCGTGCTCCAGCAGCACGACTCCTACTTCGTCGTGGCCCACTTCCATTACGTGATCGTGGGCGGCGCGATGATGGGGCTCTGGGCCGGGCTCTACTACTGGTTTCCGAAGGTCACGGGGCGCTTCCTCGACGAGACCCTCGGCAAGTGGCACTTCTGGACCACGATGGTCGGATTCAACCTGACCTTCTTCCCGATGCATTTCTCCGGGCTCTACGGGATGCCCCGGCGGATCTACACCTACTCCGCCGACCTGAACGTGGACCTCTTCAACCAGCTCTCCACCGTGGGCGCCTTCATCTTCGGGCTCTCGGCGGTGATCATGACCTGGAACATCCTCCGGAGCGCCCGGAAGGGGGAGCCGGCGCCGGCGAACCCCTGGGGTGCGCCGCACCTCGAGTGGGCGATCCCGTCGCCCCCGCACCACTACAACTTCCCCGAGCTCCCCACCGTGCAGAGCCGGGAGCCCCTCTGGAACGACGGCGAGCGTGAGGCCATCCTCGCGGTCACGATGGGCGAGGCCGAGACCGAGCCCCACATGCCGAACCCGTCGTACTGGCCCATTCTCCTCGCCGCGGCGATCACCCTCGCGTGGGCGCTCGTGATGACGGGGGTCTGGTGGATCATCCTCCTGGGGCTCGTGCCGGTCTTCTTCTGCACGCTGATGTGGGGCCTCGAGCCCGCCTTCCCGGAGGGCCACTGACCATGGCAATGGCACAGACCGCAGCCGCCCACGACCACCACGCCACGAACACCGGCGTCTCGAACTTCAAGCTCGGCTTCTGGGTCTTCCTGGCCTCGGAGTGCCTCTTCTTCGGGACCCTGATCTCCACCTACATGGTCTACAAGGGGACGGCGCTCGAGGGCCCGTACCCGGTGGAGATGTTCGACATCCTGAAGACCACCATCTCCACGACGGTGCTCCTCTTCTCGTCGCTGGCCATGGTGCTGGCCCTGCACTTCACCCAGGAGGCCCGGAAGAACGCGGCGATCTTCTGGCTCTTCATGGTGATCGTGATGGGCGGGATCTTCCTCGGGATGGAAGCCTTCTCGTACATGAAGTACCTGGATTACGGGCTCACCCTCCAGTCCAGCACCTTCGGCTCCTCGTACTACGTGCTCACCGGGACCCACAAGATGCACGTGGCGGTGGGAATGCTCTGGATGGGGATCCTCGCGTGGCGGATCTGGAAGGGGAAGATCCCGCCGGCCAAGGCGGAACAGGTGGAGGTGGCGGGGCTGTACTGGCACTTCGTCGACATCATCTGGATCGTGATCTTCACCCTCGTCTACCTGATTCCGTAAGGGGCAGAGCATGAGCCACTCCACCGAAATCACGAACAACGGACAGGACCCGGTGCATCACGGGGACGGCCACGGGCATGACGGGGATCACGGACACCCCTCGGTGGCGTTCTACGTCTGGATCGGGGTGATCCTCGCGGTCCTCACCTTCGTCGAGGTGGCGGTCTACTTCATGGAGGCCTTCGAGGCCGTGGAGGTGCCGCTCCTCATCATCCTGTCGACGGCGAAGCTCATCCTCGTGGTCATGTTCTTCATGCACCTGAAGATGGACCACAAGGCGCTGACCTGGCTCTTCATGTCGGGAACGGTGCTCGCGGTCTTCATGGTGAGCGCCCTCGTCATTCTCTACCACGTCCTTCCCCGCTTCGGATAGCGCTGCCGCGGGGCGCCCTGCCCCCCACGAGCGAACACCGGGGCCGGGCCGCGGCCGGTGCGCCGCGTGCGCCCCGGCGTCCAGCGCCTGACCCATGGACATCCACGGTTTCGAGGTCTTTCCCAGCATCCTGATCGGGTGCCTCTACCTGCTCGGTGCCTACGCGCTTGCCGTGGGACCGGCGCGGAGGCGCTTCGGCTGGGGGGACGAGGTCCGTCCCGGGCCCCGACGGGCCGTCTCGTGGGTCGCCGCGGTTCTCGTCATCTTCTTCTCGCTGAACGGGCCCCTCCACGAGTGGGCGGACGGGTACCTCTTCACCGCCCACATGGTGCAGCACCTGGTCCTGATGCTGCTCATGCCCCCCCTCCTGATCTGGGGGCTTCCCCCGGGGCTCATCCGGAAGGCGCTGAAGGCACCGGGGGTGCTCCCGGCGGCCCGGTTCCTCACCCATCCGGTGGTGGCATACCTGTCGTACAACCTGGTCTTCATCTTCTGGCATGTACCCCACTGGTACAACCTGGCGCTGATGGACCACAACGTGCACATCGTGCAGCACCTTTCCTTCATGGCGGTGGCGGTCATGATGTGGTGGCCGATCATGGCGCCGGTGAAGGAGCTCGTCCGCATCCCCACCGGCCCCCTCCTCATGGGATGGATCTTCCTCTTCGGGATCCCGGGAACGGTGGTGTCGGCCCTCATCACGCTGTCGGACGACGTGCTCTACACCTGGTACGCTGCCGCGCCACGGATCACCGCCCTCTCGCCGATTGACGACCAGCGCCTGGGGGGGCTCATCATGTGGATCCCCGGGATGCTCGTCTTCTGGATCGCGATCACGGTGGTCTTCTTCCGGTGGACCTCGTACGAGTACCGGAGCTGGAAGGAGGACCCGGAGGCGCTCCCCACGAACGAGACGGGACCATGATCCTTCGACCTCGCCATCGGTTCCTCTTCCTTCTCGGGCTCCTGGTCGGAGCCATGGCCGGGGGGATGCCCGGGGCGGTGGCGGAACTCCAGGGACAGTCCCGGGACTGGAAGGCCGAGGGTGAGCTGGGCGGCAACTTCTTCTTCGGGAACCGGCAGCAGACGCAGCTCAGCTCCCGATTCCTCGCCGAGCGGGCCGACTCGCTCTTCGAGTCGTCCACGGAGTTCCGTTTCGCCTACGGAGAGGCCACGAACCGCGACGGGGTCCGGGAGGTGACCCGGAGGAACTGGTCGGCGCAGGCCTCGCTGGACTTCCGTCCCACCGAGCGATGGCGTCCCTTCGTGTCCGGGCGCATGGAGTCCGCCTTCGAACGGAGGATCGCGCTCCGGTACAACGCCGGTGCGGGGGCCCGGGTGAGCTGGGACCGGGACCGGAGAAACCGGGTGGACCTGTCGATCTCGATCCTCGCCGAGCGGACCTATGCCCGGGAGGGAGGACGGGGTACCGACGACGACGTGGGGCTCGCCCGGTGGTCCTCGGACCTGAGGATCCGGAGGTCCTGGCTGGACGACCGCCTGAGCCTGGACTCGAGGAACGGGTACCGCCCGGTCTTCGACTCCTTCGGGAACTTCACCCTCTCGAGCCGGCAGGCCTTCTCGTACAACCTGAGCGAGATCGTGGCCCTCCGGCTGACCCTGCTCGCCGACTACGACTCGGGGGCACGGGACCGGGGTGCGGACACGAACCGGGACGGGCAGGTGCAGGTGGCGGTGGTGGCCCGCTTCTGAGCCGGCGGCGCGCCCCTCGGCCCCAACGGCTCAGGGGAGGAGGAGCGTCCCCTCCGCCACGGTGAAGGCGCGCCCCCCGAGGCGGACCCGGTCCCCGTCCACCCGCACCTGGATGCGGCCGGCGCGGTCCCTCCCCTGCACGGCCTCCATGGCCCCCGGCCCCAGGCGCGGGGCCCACCACGGGGCGAGGAGGCAGTGCGCCATTCCCGTGACCGGGTCCTCGTCCACGCCCACCCAGGGACCGAAGAACCGGGAGCGGAAGTGGGCTCCGCCGGGCCCACCCCGGGCGGTGACCGAAACGCCCATCACGCCGTCCCGAAGGCGCACGGAGCCGAGGGCCCGGAAGTCGGGATCGAGGGTGTCGAGGAGCTCCTCGACACCCTCCGGAAGCTCAACGAGGGCGCAGCGTGCCCCGGTGGCGAACCGCACTCCGGGAACGCCGCCCACGCCCAGTGCCTCGAGGAGTCCCTCCGGGGGCGACCCCTCCGCCGGCCGGTCGATGGGGAAGTCGAGCTCCAGGGCGCCGTCGGGGCCCGCCGTCACCCGCAGCGGGCCCGAGCGCGAGTGGAAGTCCAGGGGAAGGATCGCCCCGGCCTCGACGAGGGCGTGGGCCGCCGCCAGGGTGGCGTGCCCGCAGAGGCTCACCTCGGTGGTCGGGGTGAACCACCGGAGGCGCCGCACCCCACCCAGGGCCGGGTCCGGGGGGGAGGGAAAGGCGGTCTCCGAAAGGTTCAGCTCGGTGGCCACCGACTGGAGGACCGGATCGGGGAGATCCCGACCGTCGGTTCCACCCGGGACGAGGTCGGAGGGGAGGACCACTCCCGCCGGATTTCCTCCGAAGGGTGCCTCTGCGAAGGCGTCGACGATCCGGAAGGGGAGCCGGGCTCCGGGAGGGGTCACCCGACCCGCCTCCGCTTTCCCCTGAGAAAGTCCATCATGATGTACTGACCAAGGGTGAGCGTCGTCGTGAAGTAGGCCTTTCCGCGGGCGATCTCCGAGACCTTCCGCACGAACTCCACCAGGTAGGGGTCCCGGGCGAGCATGAAGGTGTTGATCGAGATCCCCGCGCGGCGGCAGGCGGCCACCTCCCGGTAGGTGGCCTTCAGGATCCGGGGGTCGAGTCCGCCCGAATTCGTGTAGATCCGCCCGTCGGGGAGGGTGAGGGCCGAAGGCTTTCCGTCGGTGACCATGATGATCTGACGCATCTCCTTTCCCTCGGCGGCAAGGAGGCGCCGGGCCAGCTCGAGTCCCTCGGCGGTGTTCGTGTGGTAGGGCCCCACCTGCGCCTTCCCGAGGCGAGAGAGGGGGATCTCCTCGGCCCGGTCTCCGAAGGTGACGACGCGCAGCGAATCGCCCGGGTAGCGGGTGCGGATGAGGTGTGCGAGGGCCAGCGCCACCCGCTTGGCCGGAGAGAAGCGGTCTTCCCCGTAGAGGATCATGGAGTGCGAGACGTCGAGCATGAGGACGGTCGCGCACGAGGACCGGTACTCGGTCTGGTGCACCATCAGGTCCTCGTGGCGAAGCTCGAGGGGGAGGGAGGGGAGCGCCCCGTCTCCCTGGCTCCTTGCTTCGGCTGCCTCCCGGGCCAGCGCCCGGGTGAGGGTCGAGGGGATGTCCAGGTTCAGTGTGTCTCCGAAGGCGTACGGGCGGCTCGCGGCCCCGGACTCGACGCCGGTGGCGAGGGCCGTCGTCTCGTGGGACCCGGCGGCACCCTGCCCGAGCGAGCCCAGGAGCCCCTGGAGCGCCCGGTACCCGAGGAAGTCCATTCCCCTGGAGGTGAGATCGAATTCCACGGTCTGCGCCGCTTCCCGGGCCTCGTCGACCCTTCCGCCCGCGCCCTCCGGGTCCATGGGGGTCCCTGGTGGAGCGGAGCCAGGTCCCACCGACAGGTAGCCTTCCTCCACGAGGCGCTCCACCAGGTCGTCGAGGAGCGCGGCGATGGAGGCACGAAGCTCCGCATCCCCCTCTCCCTCGCCCCGTAGCTCCCGGATCATCTCGGGCGTAAGCTGCCCCGACTCGAGGAGCGCGCGGAGGAGGGCGTCCTTCAGTGCATCGACGGAGCGGGTGTCCTCGTCGCCCGACCACCCCCACCAGGGGTGATGGTGCGGCCCACCGGCGAAACCGGCGTCCAGCAGGAAGTCGGAGAGGTGCGCGAGGAGGGCCTCGAGGTTCAGGGCGTCGAGGAATCCTCCCCGGTATCGGGTGTAGGTGAAGCGCATTCCCGGAGTCCCTCCTCGAAGCGGCGCGTGTTCCGCCGGGTTAGCTTGCCCCCATGAGCCAGACGACCCTCGCATCACTCTTCCCCCGGGACCCCCGTCCGGGTTCCGATTCCGACGTCGGGGCCTTTCGCACCGACCTCCTGGACTGGTTCGATGCGCACCGGAGGGAGCTCCCCTGGCGGGAGACCGCCGACCCGTACCGGATCCTGGTCTCGGAGGTCATGCTCCAGCAGACCCGGGTGGAGACGGTGGTGCCCTACTACCTGGAGTGGACCCGGCGGTTTCCGGACGTGGAGGCCCTGGCCGGGGCCGGGGAGGAGGAGGTCCTGCGGGCCTGGCAGGGGCTCGGGTACTACCGCAGGGCACGGAACCTCCGCCTGGCGGCGGAGGCGGTCGTCCGGGAGCACGGGGGCGAGGTCCCCGGGACCGTGGCCGATCTCCGGAGGCTCCCCGGGGTGGGAGAGTACACCGCCGGCGCCGTGGCATCCATTGCGTTCGGTGTCCCGGCCCCCGCCGTGGACGGCAACGTCCGGAGGGTCCTGGCCCGGCTCCTCGACGACGGCGCTCCCGGTGCGGCGCGGCTCAGGGCCGTGGCCACGGCCCTCGTGGACCCCGGGTGTCCGGGGGACTGGAACCAGGCACTGATGGAGCTCGGGGCCACGGTGTGCGTGCCCCGGAATCCCGCGTGCGGGGGATGCCCGGTGGCCCGGTGGTGCGCCGCACTCGCCGAAGGAACGGTGGCCGAGCGCCCGGCCCCGGTGCCCGGGCGGGAGATCCCCCGTGTGCTGGAGGCGGTGGCGGTGCTCGTCCGGGGGGGCGCAGGGGGTGCGGTGGGCGGGTGGGAGGTCCTCCTCGAGCGGAGCCCGGAAGGGGGGCTCCTCGGCGGAATGTGGGGGTGCCCCGGGGTCCGGTTCGAGGGAGGCGCGGACGAGGGGGCCGTCGCGGTCCGGACCCTGGCCCGGGAACTCCTGGACGTGGAGGTGGGCACGGGTGAACCGCTCCCGGCCGTGGACCACCGCTTCACCCACCTGGCCGTGACCTACCTTCCCTTTCGCCACGTGGTGAACGGCGGTCGGGGGCCACGCCACGGGGAGGCGCGGACCTCCCGGAGGTGGGTCCCGTTCCGGGAACTGGGCCGGCTCCCCGTCTCGCGGGCCCAGGAACGGATTCTCGGGGATGCGGAACCGGACGGGGGGCCCTAGCTTCACCGCGAACAGGAACCGGAACCGATGCACCCCGCCACCCAGAAGGAGGAACGCCGTGCCCTACCGGATCGTGGTACCCCTCGACGGCTCCCGCTTCGGCGAGGGAGCCCTTCCCCTCGCCCTGGCGCTGGCAGACCGCCAGGAGGCGGCCCTCGACCTCGTCACCGTGACGATCCCGCAGTCGCCCCCGGTCTCCGGCCGGGGGGATGCCACCGAGGGTGACGAGTCCATCGAGCGGGGCCGGGCCCAGGCTTCCGAGTACCTGGACTCGGTGGCGGAGCGGATCCGCGCCTCCGGGTACGGGGGTGCCCTGGCCCGGGACGTCATCGCGCCCGGGAACGCCGCGCGCTCGATCGTCCGCTACCTGGCCGAGGTGGAGGCGGACCTGGTCGTCATGACCACCCATGGAAGGGGACCGCTCCAGCGGGCGTGGCTCGGGAGCACCGCCGACGGGGTGATCCGCCGGAGCCCCTGCCCGGTCCTCCTGGTCCGGCCCGGCGAGGGCGAAGCGCCCGAGGAGGGGGCCGAAGCGGTGGACCTCGGGGTGCGGCCGGCGCCCTTCCGGTCCGTGGTTCTCCCCCTGGACGGGTCCGAGGCGGCGGAGCGGGCCTTCGACCCCCTGCCCCCCCTGATGGAGGCGGGAGGCAGTGTCCGGCTCCTCCGCGCGGTGCCCCCCTTCGTGGCCGGGGGGTCCCCCTACCTTCCCCATGCGGTCCGTGAGGCCCACGAGCACGAGCTTGTCCGGAAGGCCTCGGCCGAGTACCTGGAGGGGTTCAGCGCCCGGGTGGAGGCGATGGGGTTCAAGGTCCACGCCAAGGTCCTGACCGCGGGGCAGGCCGCCTCCGCGATCCTTCGCACCGCCGAGGAGGACGGGGCCGAGCTCATTGCCATGTCCACGAGCGGAAGGGGTGGGGCGGCGCGTCTCATCCTGGGGAGCGTGGCCGACAAGGTGGTCCGGGGGGCCCCCTGTCCGGTCCTCCTGTCGCGCACGCCCGAAGACGCCTGAGCCGCACCTCTGCCGCAACCGGGCAGCCGGGACACCCCCGAGCGGACGAATCGTCCCCACGGGTGGAGCCGGACGGGACGTAATGGTCCGGAGGGAGGAGGAGCCCGACCATGCACCTCGGCGGCGTGGGGGCTGTTCCTTCCACGGGGCGGTAGTTCCAGGATGTTGTGGTGAAATGACTTGAAGACCGCGTGTCCCGGGGCGGTTCCCGCCGACCGGGGTACCCTTCGGCTTGGCCGACTCCTTGCTTCTGCTGGGTGCGGGACGCTTCGATGACGAAACCGTTCCGGCCGATTCCGCATACCGGAGGCCCCATGCTGCGTGCCATCCTGCTTCCCCTCGACGGCTCCTCCTTCAGCGAGGAGGCGCTTCCCCTCGCTGCCCACCTGGCGGCGCGGGCGGAGGCTGAGCTCCACCTCCTGCACGTGATCCGGCCCGCACCGGACGTCGATTTCAAGACGCCGGAAGAGGACCTGAACTGGCGAACCGAGCTCCGGGAGGCGGCCTCGGCGGCCCTGGGCGAGCGTGTGGCCCGGCTCCGGAGGGGCGGCGTCCTCGCCCGGGCCGAGGTGCGGGAGGGGAAGGTCGTGGACACCCTCCTCGAAACGGCCCGGTCCCGGAAGGCGGACCTGGTCGTTCTCACGACCCACGGCGCCGGCGGCTTCCGGCGCTGGTGGCTCGGAAGTGTCGCCGATTCGCTCCTCCGGAAGGGAGCGTTCCCCCTCCTCCTGGTCCGCCCGTGGGATGAAACGGAGGACCGCGAGGGGCGGGAGCCCAGGTTCCGCACCGTGCTCGTTCCCCTCGACGGGTCGCCGGCCTCGGAGGCGGTCCTTCCCTTCCTGCGCTGGATCGTGGAGAAGGAAGGCACCCGCATCGTCTTCGTCCGCGTCGTGCCTTCGCCGCTCGAGGTCGGATCCCTTTACGGGATTCCATCGGTGCGTCTGGAAGGGGAGAGCCACCGCTGGCAGCGTGAGACGGCCCTCAAGTACCTGGAGGAAGCCGCGGCCCGGTTCCGGAGCGGGGACGGGGCGGAGCTTGCCGAACCCGAGCTCCGGGTCGTCGAGGCCTCGAGCGCGGCGGAAGGGGTCCTCGAGGCGGCCCGGGTCGTGGGGGCCGACCTGGTGGCCCTCTCGACCCACGGTCGCTCCGGGTTCGGGCGGACCGTGATCGGAAGCGTTGCGGACAAGGTGATCCGCGGCGCGGCGGCCCCGGTGCTGGCGGTTCGCCCGCCGGAAGGAAACTGACCCGGGCCTCCGTCAGGCGAAAGCGCTCCCGGGGTCCTCGGGGCTTTCCCCCCTGGGCCCCCGGTGCGGGACCCGGTGGTACCGACCCTGGTCCGACCGGGAGATCCTGCGTCGCGCCACGAGCGCCTCGAGGACGAGTTCGCATGCCGCGGCCCTGAGCGCATCGCTCCCGGAAGACGACGCGAGCCCCGTGAGGTCCACCATCTCGAGGAGCCCGGGCACCACCTGGAACCCGCGGACGCACGCCGCCGCGGAGGCCTCGTCCGAGACCTGGAGCGCACCACCCCCCTCGAAATACTCCACGATCGGGTCCACGTCGGCCCCTCCGGCCCGCTCCTCGAAGGTCTCGGCGGCGGCGCGGGCAATGAGCTCCCGGGCGATCCGGTCGGATCCGGCGAGCTCCCCCTCGTACTCGAGCTCGAGCTTCCCCGTCATGGCGGGGAGGGCGGCGTAGACGTCGGCCATCCTCGGCACGGCGCCCTCCTCCCCCAGGCGGAGCGCACGCCGCTCTGCGTTCGAGACCACCGCCTCGAGGACCGAGATGGGCATTCGCTGGCTCACCCCCGAGCGTCCGTCGATCCGCTTGTCGCGGCGGGCCAGGAAGGCGGTGCGTTCCACCACCTCGGCCACGAAGTCCGGAATTTCCACCGGGGGGCCGTCGCGCTCCGTCCACGCCTCGGCGCGGGTGATCTCCATTCCGGTGGCCACCTCCTCGGGGTAGTGGGTCCGGATCTCGGCGCCGATCCGGTCCTTGAGCGGGGTGATGATCTTGCCGCGCGCGGTGTAATCCTCCGGGTTCGCGGTGAAGACCACGAGGAGATCCAGGGGGAGGCGCACGGGGAAGCCCTTGATCTGCACATCCCCCTCCTGGAGGATGTTGAAGAGGCCAACCTGGATCTTGCCGGAGAGGTCCGGAAGCTCGTTGATCGCGAAGATCCCGCGGTTGGCCCTCGGCAGGAGCCCGAAGTGGATCGTGAGCTCGTCGGAGAGGAGGTGCCCACCGCGTGCCGCCTTGATCGGGTCCACGTCCCCCACGATGTCGGCGATCGTCACGTCGGGGGTGGCGAGCTTCTCCACGTACCGGGTGTCGCGCGGAATCCAGACGATGGGGGTCTCATCACCCTCGGCCTCAACCCGGAGACGGCCCTCCTTCGAAACCGGACGAAGGGGGTCGTCGTTGATCTCGCTTCCCGCGAGGGCCGGGATTTCGTCGTCGAGGAGGGTGACGAGCTGCCGGAGGATCCGGGTCTTGGCCTGCCCGCGGAGTCCCAGGAGAATGAAGTCCTGTCTGGCCAGGATCGCGTTCACGATCCCCGGGATCACCGAGTCCTCGTATCCGCGTATCCCGGGAAAGAGAGGCTCCCCGCTCCGGAGCTTCGCCACCAGGTTCCCCCGGATCTCCTCCTTCACGGTCCGGGAACGCCAACCGGAGCGGCGCAGTTCACCAAGGTTCGCAGGGCGAGGGTCGGTCATCGTCATTCCCGGGGTCGTGGGGGGGGAGAAGGGGCCAGGCGTTCGGGGTGACGGACCGGAGCCGATTCGCTAGTCTAGACACGCGCAACGGCGCCTCCGCCGGGACGGGGTGTGGCGAGTACCGCGTGCTCCCCGCCGGGTTCCGAACGAGGCGGTCCACCCCCATCCCTTCAGGACGGCCCGGACGCCCACGGGCGCTGCCGGGTCTCGCCAGGAGCACTCGCGAGATGACCGACGCCTCGAACGTGCAGGGCGCTTCCGGACCCATGCCCGGAGCCAGGGTGCACCCCCTGTCCGAGCAGCCGCCCCTCCCGATGGACCGGGTGATCCTCCACGAGGCGCCGGACGAGGAGGCGGTCCCCATGGACGTGCTCTTCGTGGGGGGCGGCCCCGCCGGGCTTGCCGGTGCCATCGAGCTCGCCCGCCTCGTGCGGGCGGACCAGGAGGCCGGCGGCGGGATGGCGGAGCTGGAGATCGGCGTGCTCGAGAAGGCCGCCGCCCTGGGCGAGCACTCCCTCTCCGGGGCCGTGCTGAACCCGGCCCCCTTCCGCGCGCTCTTCCCCGACCTCCCCATGGAGGATTTCCCCTTCCGCCGTCCGGTGGAGGAGGAGGCGGTCTACCTTCTCCGCGAGCGCGGGTCGGTGCGCCTTCCGACCCCCCCGAGCATGCGGAACCATGGGAACTGGGTGGCCTCCCTCTCCGAGGTGGTTCGCTGGATGGGCGAGCGGGCCGAGGAGCTCGGGGTGAACGTCTTCCCGGGCTTTCCGGTCGCGGGCCTCCTCGCCGACGGCAAGCGGGTGGTGGGGGTTCGCACGACCCCCGCCGGGCTCGGACGCGACGGCACCCCCGGAGCCGGTCACGAGCCGGCCATGGACCTCACGGCAGAGGTCACCGTGCTCTCGGAAGGGACCCGGGGGCTCCTGACCCAGGCATGGCATTCGTGGCAGGGAACGACGTCGGCGAACCCGCAGATCTACGCCCTCGGGGTCAAGGAGCTCTGGGAGACGAAGCGGCCCCTGAAGCGGATCGTGCACACCCTGGGGTGGCCCCTCCCCGGGAGCGCCTTCGGGGGCTCCTTCATGTACCCCATGGAGGACCACCTGGTCTCCCTGGGGCTCGTGGTGGGGCTCGACTACCCGGACGCCCGCCTGGACGTCCACGAGCTCCTGCAGCGGATGAAGCTTCATCCGCTTTTCCGGGAGGTCCTCCAGGGGGGCGAGATGGTGGAGTGGGGGGCGAAGACCATCCCCGAGGGGGGCTTCCACGCCCTCGCCGACCGGCGCCACGGGGACGGTTGCCTCGTGGTGGGCGACGCTGCCGGGTACGTGGATGTCCCCTCGCTCAAGGGGATCCACTACGCCGTCCAGTCGGGGATCCTCGCGGCCCGGTCCATCTTCCGGGCGCTCAAGGAGGGGGACACCTCCGAGGCGGGGCT
>JBJHCE010000005.1:0-53578 GCA_050485865.1 Gemmatimonadales bacterium
ACCTCGAGCTGCCCGCCCTCGGTGCGGTAGTCCGCGCAGAGCACGAGGGGCACCTGCACGAGGGAGGCAAGCTGCCGGGCATCCAGGCAGTTCAGGTCCCGGGCGCGCATGTCGTAGTCCCGGGCGATCCGGTCCATGTCCCGCTCGCTCATTCCGACATGGCGTTCGAGGTCGAGGGCGCCCCGGATGTTGTTCGCCACGCGCTGGCCGAACCGGTCGCGGGTACCGTCGGTGGGCTCGAAGTTCGGGATCATGACCCGGGCTCGTCCGCCGTCCTGGGCCTCGGCCATCTGGGGCACGGCCAGGAGCGGAAGGGCGAAGAGGGTCATCGTGGACGCGATGACCAGCTGGTCTCGAAGGCGTCGAAGCATGGTGCTGCTCTCCCTGCGGGCTGCACGGGCAGGATCAGGATGGTCCGGCCGGGTTCGACCGAAGCCATCCGCGATGGACGTGTCCTTCACCCTCGAACCCCACCGGGGTTCCGGGCGTCGGAAGAGGAGGGTGGAAACATGAAGCTCCCTTAGTAACGCGCGAACCTGCCCACGCGCAACCCTCTTCTCCTGACACGCACCTTTCAATACCTCCACCTCACCCGAAAGGATCCCTGCGGCGCGGGAGCGGTCCCCCGGCATGGGCCTCGAGCCGCCGGCGCAGGTCGTCGTCGACGGCGACCGACGCTCCGGCAGCGTAGTCGTAGCAGACCAGGACCGTGCTTCCGGAAAGGAGGAGCTCCCCGGCGCCGCTCCTGGCCTCGTAGTCCAGCTCCACCCGCTTCCGCCCCACCGCCGTCGGACGGACGCCCACCCGAAGGGTATCCGGGTAGAGCACCCGGGCGTGGTATCGGACCCGGGCCTCCGCCAGGATGTAGTCGACGCCCTCGGGCTCCGGCGGCCGCCCCGCCACCCGCGTCCAGAAGGCCCACCGCGCCTCTTCGAAGTAGGCCAGCGCGTGGCTGTGATGGGCGTGCCCGCCCACGTCGATGTCCCGGAAGCGCACGGGAACGTCCAGGTGGAACCGGAAGGCGTCCGTCGTCGTCATGGCTCGATCCAGTGGGAGAGGAACGGTATGTTGGGGGGTCCGGGGGCGTTCGGGGGCACGCCGCGCCGGTCGGGGTCCGGGAAACCGCGCTCCCCCTTCGGGGTTATTCCCGGGGGGATGCAACCGTGCAGGCGGCATCCGGGGGGCGAGGCTCCCCGCAGGCCGAAGGGACATCAGGCGGAGGATCGGGCAAGGGGATGGCTTCGAGCAAGGTGCACGCGCGGCGGGAACGACCGGGACCCGGAGGCGAAGCCCTGGTCGTGGGGGGCGGGATCGTGGGGCTCTCGGTGGCCCACGCCCTTGCGCGGGCCGGGTGGGGCGTCCAGGTCATGGACGAGCCCCGCCCGGGCGTTTCCGCCACCGGCGCCGCCGCCGGGATGCTCTCCCCCCTTTCCGAGGCCTCGGAGCCCGGCCCCTTCCTGGAGGCGGGGCTCGACTCCCTGGCCCGATACCCGGGCTGGGTCGAAGGCCTCAGGGCCGCGTCCGGGGTGGACCCCCGGTACCGTCCCGACGGAAAGCTCCGGGTCGCCCGGACCCCGGACGGCATCCATGCCCTCGACGCCCTCGAGGCGCGGGCCCGGAGCGCCGGGGTCCGGGTGTCCCGCCTGGCTCCCGACGCCGCCGCCGAGGCCGCAGGGGTCGGCCTCGGGGCCGTTTCCCAGGCACTCCTCCTGGAGCGGGACCACCAGGTCGACAACCGCCTCCTGCACCGGGCCCTCGCCGCCGCATGCGCGGTGGAGGGCGCGTCCGTCCGCGCAGCCCGGGTCGAGGCCCTGGAGGTCACGAATGGCCGGGTCTCCGGGGTGCGCCTGGCAGGGGGCCTCGAGCTCCACGCCGACGCCGTCGTCCTCGCCGCCGGCGCGTGGAGCCCGACCCTTTCCGGGCTTCCCGGTCCGGCGCGCCGCTGCCTCCCCATCCGCCCCGTCCGCGGCCAGATGATCGCCCTGGGCGCCGGCACCCTCGAGCGTGCTCCCCTTCCCCGCCGGGTCGTGGAGTCCGAGGAGGTGTACCTGGTGCCCCGGGACGACGGTCGCCTCCTCGTCGGCGCCACCGTCGAGGAGGTCGGCTTCCGCCCCGCCTGCACCGACGAGGCCCGGACCCGGCTCCACCAGGCTGCGCTCCGCCTCCTCCCGGGGCTCGGAGGCGCACCCGTGATCGAGCACTGGTGCGGGCTTCGTCCCGCCACCCCCGACGGGAACCCGGTCATCGGACCGGTCCCCGGCACCCCCGGGCTCGTCGTGGCCGGGGGCCACTACCGCAACGGGATCCTCCTCGCCCCCTGGACGGGGGCCGCCCTGGCCCGCATCCTGGCCGGGTGCGAGGGCCCCGAGGTACCCGCCGCCTTTCTCCCGGACCGGTTCGCCATCGACACCGCTCCCCACCGTTCCCACGTTTCCTCCCTCGCCCACACTGCACACGAGACCTGAACCATGAAGACGCCCACTCCCCCTGCCCGCGCCCTCCCGGCCCTCCTCCTCCTCCCGGTGCTCGCCGCGGCGGTCTTCCTCGCGGCACCCGCCGCCCCGGTACCCGCCCACGCCGCTGCCCCGGCCCTTGCCGACGACCCGGTGTGCGAGCCCTCGCCCCGCATGGCCCTCGAGGGGCGCGCCTCCCCCTTCGATTCGGCCTCGGTGGCGCTCGCGGGCGGTGCCGTCAAGGTCTGTTACGGGGCGCCGTCGCTCCGCGGGCGGACCATGCTCGGGGGCGAGGACGTCCCCTTCGGCCGGATCTGGCGCTTCGGGGCGAACGAGCCCACGATCCTCCACACCACGATCCCCCTCTCCGTGGGCGGGGTGGCGGTCCCGGCGGGGAGCGTGGCCCTCTACGCCACCCCCGACGAGGGGCACTGGGAGGTGTTCGTCACCCGCTCGACGGAACACTGGGGCATCCAGATCACCCCCGAGGTCCGGGCCCAGGAGATCGGCTCCTTTCACGTGGAGCCCCGCACCCTCGACGCCCCGGTGGAGCGGCTGGTCTTCCGCTTCGAGGAGGCGGGCACCCGGAGCGCCACCCTCGTCATGGAGTGGCAGACCACCCGGATCGAGATCCCCGTAACGGCCACGGGGGGCTGACGCCTGATGGGGCCGAACCTGACGGACCTCACCGGCCTCGTGGCCGTGATCATGGTCTTCTCCATTGTCCTGATCCCGGTGATCGGGCTCACCGCCCGCTTCGCCTTCAAGCCGATCGCCGAGTCCCTGGTCCGCCTCCTCGCGGTGCGGGGTGACGAGGAGACGATCCAGCTCCTGGAGCGAAGGGTGGCACTCCTGGAGCAGCAGGTGGACGCCATGGAGACCTCGGTCCGCCGGGTGGAGCAGGCCGAGTCCTTCCACCGGCAGCTCGAGGGCGGGGGGCCGGGCACGCCCCCCGCCCCCCCGGACCCGCGGTGAGGTTCCGGTGAGCTTGGGCGGGATCGAGATCATCGGCCACCGGGGGTACGCGGCCCGCTTCCCCGAGAACACCCTTCCCTCCCTGGAGGGGGCCGTCGACGCCGGCGCCGACTCCGTCGAGTTCGACGTTCGGGTCGCGGCGTGCGGCACCCCGGTCCTCTTCCACGACGAGACCCTGGAACGTACCACCGACGGTGCCGGGCTCCTGGCCGAGCGCCCCCTGGAAGCCCTCCGGACCCTCGATGCCGGTCGCTGGTTCGATCCCTCCTTCGCCGGCACCCGGATCCCGACGCTGGCGGAGGCCCTGGCCGCGGTACTCCGCCCGGAGCGGTCCCGGCGCCTCCGCCGGGTCTACGTCGAGCTCAAGGCCGTCCGGGGCCCCGACGACATCCCGGAAATCCTCCAGGTGGTGGCCGGAACCCCGGCCCCGGAACGGGTCGTCCTCATCTCCCTGGACGCGGCAATCCTCGCGGAGGTGCGCCGACACGACCAACGCGTGCGGATCGGGTACGTGGTGGAGGCGGAGGAGGCCCTCGCCGCCGCGCTCCGGTCCGTCCGCTCCGATCCCAGGGCGCTCATCGACCCGGACCATCGCATCCTCACGAAGGACCCCCACCGGACCGCCGGATGGATCGAGGAGGGGCTCAGGGTCGTGACCTGGACGGTGAACGACGATGCCGTGGCCCGGGAGCTCCTGGCCCTCGGGGTCAGGCGGCTCACCACCGACGATCCCGGCGGACTTCTCGCCTCGGTGCGGGGAATCGCCGTGGCCTCCTGACCCGCCGGAGGGGTGCCCGCGCGTTGACACCGCCCCCTGGCGCCCCTACCCTTCGAGGGCTCGGTTGATTCTCGTTCTCAAGCGGCTCGCAGCCCGGCGCGCGGCAGGGGCCCTCCCCCTTCGCGACCTCTCCCGTCCGCACTCCGGACCCCCATGACTCGCCCCGTCATCACCTTCGAGCACGTCTGCAAGCGCTTCTGGCCCGGCCCGGTGGAAGCGGTGAAGGACGTGTCGCTCGCGGTCGGCGAGGGAGAGATCGTGACGCTCCTCGGGCCCTCGGGGTGCGGGAAGACCACCACCCTTCGCCTCATGGCCGGCTTCGAGGTCCCCGACGCCGGGACGATCCGGATCGGAGACCGGGTGGCGGCGGGTCCGGGGGCCTGGCTCCCACCGGAGCGCCGCGGGGTCGGGATGGTCTTCCAGGACTACGCGCTCTTCCCGCACCTCACCGTGGGCGAGAACGTGATGTTCGGGCTCGACGCCCTCCCGAGGGGCGAACGGAAGGAGCGGGCCCGGGAGGTGCTCCGGTCGCTGGACCTGAAGCCCCACTTCGACCGCTACCCCCACGAACTTTCCGGCGGGCAGCAGCAGCGGGTGGCGCTCGCCCGGGCCATCGCGCCCCGCCCGCTGGTGGTCCTCATGGACGAGCCCTTCTCGAACCTGGATGCCCACCTCCGCGACCAGGTCCGCGACGAGGTCGTGGAAATCCTCCGCGATGCGGGAATGACCTCGGTCTTCGTGAGCCACGACCAGCGCGACGCCCTCGCCATTTCCGACCGCGTCGTGGTGATGAACCGCGGGCGGGTGGAGCAGGTGGGGAGCCCCCGGGAGATCTACCGCCACCCGGAGTCGGTCTTCGTGGCCACCTTCGTGGGTCGGACGAACCTCCTCCAGGGAGTCGTGCAGAACGAGGAGGGGTGCGTGCTCACGGACTTCGGATCCTTCTGCCGCGTGGACCGGCTGGGGATGCCGAACGGGAGCCGGGTCATGGTGGCGGTGCGTCCCGACGGTTTCCTCTCCGGAGAGGGAGGGCACCTCCGGGGGCGGGTCCTTTCCACGACCTTCACCGGGGCGCAGGTGGAGGCCGAGGTGGCGATCCCCTCGGCCCTCGGTGGCGAACGGAAGCTCATCGTCCACCTCCCGCCCCAGGCGGGGCATGCGCCGGGTGACGCCGTCGCGCTCCGGCTGGATTCGGACTACGCGTCGGTGGTCCGGAACTCGTGTCAGCCGTTCGGGGTCGGTTCTCCACTTGCCGCTCCGTCCCCCATGGACCCAGACCCGACGTCCACATCCGCCGCCCCCGTGCCGCCCGCGCCTACGCCCGCGGGGTTCGGCGGCCCCTGAACCGAAGGATCCGGCTCCGATCCCGGCAGTGAGCCGGGGCGGGCCCGGTCCAGGTGGTGCCCTGCCCGCCACCCGTGGTAGCCGATCCGGTCCATCCGCTTCAGGTGGAGGATCAGGAGGCGCCCCTCGTCGGGAGGGATCTCGCCCCGGGCGATTTCCTCGAGGACCTCCGCCCTCCGGGCCCGGCGTGCGGCGGCAAGGCGGCGGGACGTCTCGGCGAGGGCCCGGACCGCTTGGTGCCTCGCCTCGGCCGCTTCGGCCGGGGGGACCGCATCCTTTCCGACCGGGGATTCGTCGTCGACCCGGCTTCCCGTCACGAGTGCCGCGGCGAGCTCCCGGGCCGGAGCGTGGAGGGCATCGGGGAGCACCCCGAGCTCCGGGAATTCCCGGCGAAGCTCCTCGAGCCGGTCCAGGTGGTCCACCGCGTGGATCAGCGAAAGATGGCGCTCGAAGGCCGCCGGGTCGTCGGCCCGGGTCCGCACCCGGGCAAGGAAGGTCCGGATGGCCGGCAGGGCCACCACGAGCTCCGACGTCGGGGCGGCGGGACGCTGGGAGTCCGCCGGAAGGTCCTTGAGCCCTCCAGCCTCCCGGAGGAGGCGCACGAGTTCAAGCGAGAGGATGCGGTGCATCCCGGAGGCGCTCCGCCGGGCTGCCTCCACCGCCACCTCGGGCACTTCCGCCACTGCCGGGTCCAGGTTCCGGATCAGGGAGGGTACGGCCTCGGGCACCACCGACTCGACGAGTCGGGCGAACCGGGGAAGGAGGGGAGCGAGGACCGCCACCCCCAGCAGGTTGAAGCTCGTGTGGAAGATGGCGATGGCCACCGCCGGGTCGTCGGGGCCCGCCAGGAGTGTGGCCCCGCGCAGGAGGAGGGGAAAGAGGAGGAGGGCCAGGGCCGCGGTGATCAGGTTGAAGAGGGTGTGGGCGACGGCGGTGCGCCGCACCGGGATGCTTCCCCCGATGGCGGCGAGGACCGCCTTCACCGAGGTCCCCAGGTTCTGCCCGATCACGAGGCAGGCCGCCTGGTCCACCCCGATTCCCCCGGCGTGGAGGGCGGTCAGCGTCGTGGCCACCGCCGCCGAGGAGGACTGCATGACCACGGTCATCACCGCCCCGGCCAGGATCAGGACGAAGCGGCCGAGGAAGGTGGCCCCGGGGAAGACGGCGGGGTCGATCCGGTCGGCCAGGTCGCCCATCCCGTCCTGGAGGATGTCGATCCCCACGAAGATGAGCCCGAATCCCGCGAGCGCGGTACCCCCGTGGCTCCAGCGCCCCCGCCCCAGGATCCGGAGGAGGGCCCCGGCCCCCACCACCGGGAGCGCCACCGCCCCCAGGTTCACCCGGAAGCCCAGCACGGACACGAGCCACCCGGTGCTCGTGGTGCCCAGGTTCGCCCCGAAGATGAGCCCCACCGCCTGCGGAAAGGTGAGGAGGCCGGCGCTCACGAAGCCGATGGTGGTGAGGGTGGTGGCGGAGGAGGACTGGACGAGGGCCGTGACGCCGGCGCCGGAAAGGATGGCGCGCCCGGGAGAGCGGGCGAAGCGCTGGAGGATCGTCCGGAGGGCCCCGCCTGCGGCGGCCTTGAGCCCGTCGCTCAGGAGGAACATCCCCACGAGGAAGACGCCGACCCCGCCGACCAGGGTGGCGATCATCCCGCCGGGAGCCCCAGCATGTCGGCGTACCCCTCCCGGTAGCTCGGGTACCGGAAGGCGTACCCGCTCTCCCGGAGGCGGCGGCTCGAGCACCGCTTGTTCGACCGGTCCCGGGTCCGCCCCGGGTCCTCGGTGGGCTCCGGTGCGTCGAGGGCCCGGGCCAGCCAGCGGTAGACGTCCTCCAGGGGCGCGGGCTCGTCATCCACCCCCAGGTAGACCGCCTCGGGGTTCTCCAGGTCCAGGAGATGGAGGAGCGCGCCGGCCGCGTCGTCCCGGTGGATCCGGTTCGACCAGAGGGGCCCTCCGGGAGCGAGGCGGGCCTCCCCGCGGCGGACCTGGTCGGGGAGCCGGGTCCTTCCGGGGCCATAGATCCCGCCCAGCCGGAGCACCACCCCACCGATCGGCGAGGCAAGGGTACGGGCCTCCCCCTCGAGAACCGTCGAGCCCCGGTATCCCTCCGGCTCGGCGGGGGTGTCCTCGTCGACCCACCCCCCCTCCGCATCCCCGTACACGGCGGTGGAGGAGACGAAAATGAACCGGCGGGGACGCTCCAGGGGGTCCAGGCCCTCGAGGACGCCGAGGAGCCGGTCCACGCCCTCCACGTAGGTGCGGCGGTACCCCTCCTCGCCGCCCCCTCCGGCCGCCGCCGCGTACACCACCGCGTCGACCCCGGGGATGCGGGAGGCGAGATCGGGCCCGAGGAGGTCGGCCTGCACGGGCTCGATCCCCGGGGGAAGCCCGGATGGGTCCCGACGAAGCCCGAAGGCCCGGTCGCCCCGGGCCGCGAGCTCGAGCCCGAGCGCCGTGCCCACGTAGCCGCACCCGGCAACGAGGACGCGCAGGGGATCGGGTCGGGTCACGGGAAACCTGGGTCGGGGGCCTGGAGAGCCGCGTCCCCCGGGAGCGGGGGGCGGAGGGCGGAGAAGGTGGGCGGTGAGGGATTCGAACCCCCGACCTCCTGTGTGTAAGACAGGCGCTCTGAACCGGCTGAGCTAACCGCCCCGCTCTCCGCCTCCGCTCCCCTCCCCGGTCAGCGCGTGAGCGCGAGGGGAAAGAGGACGAGGTAGGCGAGCACGAGAAGAATGGGCGCGGCGGTGATTTCGCCCCGGGCCACGAGCCAGAGGCCCAGGATGGCCACGCCCACGCCGGCCAGGCCCAGGCCCAGCGACAGAGGTGTCAGTCCTGCCGCCACCGTCCCCGACGCGGGTTTCCGGGCCCCGTCTTCCTGCGCGCGGGCGCGGCGCCCCCGGGGGCGGTCATCGTCGGTACGTTCCCTTCGCGTGGTCGTCATGGTCCCGAACGCTATCCTCCCGGGGGCGGAGGGTCAACGGGAGGTCGTCCTCCGCGGCCCGTTCCGAAGGGGCTCCACCACGAATCCCCCGGATCCCCCCCCTCCTCGGCCCGCCGGAGCGCCTCCATCCGTTCCCGGTCCCTTTTCCTTCGCACGAACCAGAGGAGGAGGAGTACCGTTGCGAAGCCCCCCCAGAGAACCGCGGTCTGCGACAGGAAGACAACCCAGCCGTAACGGCGCCCCACGTGGTCGACCCACCGGGTCTCGAAGACACCCGGCGTCATCCCGAAGGTGCGGCGGAAGGCGGTATCGAAGTCCCGGTCCTCCCGCCACCGCTCGAGGAAGATCTCCATTCCCCGGGCCCCGCTTTCTCCCACGAGGTAGCTCACCGCGCTGGCCGAGAGGAGGTAGGCGAGCTCCGCATCTCCCCGTTCCCGGGGCCAGACGAGGGTCAGCTCCGAAAGGGGCGGGGCGGTGCCGCGAGCGAGCGCGACCCGGAGCTTCCACGCGGCGGAAGCGTCCCACCCCCCGGACGCCCACTGGGCGTACCCTTCATCGAACCACCGGGGGACGCGAAGCCCCTCGAGGTACTCGTGGAGCCCAAGGTGGGCCCACTCGTGCCGGAGGGTCCGGTCTTCCGACACCCCCCCGGTCCAGGGTGCGCGGAAGAGGGGCATGACGATCCGGGCCTCCGAGGGGATCGCGACCCCGGCCCCCCAGTGGGGGACCTGGCCCCCGGTCCACATGGCCCAGGCCTCCTCGTCCGAAGCGAGGACGATCTCGGCCCGGGAAGGAACGTCGGGGGGAAGCCCGGGGAGCCCCGGAATCCGGGCGAGGACCCGGGCCGTGCGCTCGGCCTGCCCCTCGGCCCCGGGGGCGTGGTGGATCGTGACCCGGTCCCGGAGCTCCGGGGCATCGGGGACGAGGGTCCGGTACTGGGCCCCCGCACCGGCGGAAGGGAGGGAGGCGGCGAGTGCCAGGGCCCACGCCAGCCAGGCCAAGCGTCGCCCCCGGGGCGGGTTCACCGGGGGAGCGACGAGGCGGCGAGTTCCAGGTTCGTCCGCACCACCTCGTTCCTGGGGTTCAGCTCGAGGGCCCGCCGCCAGTGCTGGAGTGCCAGGTCCCGGTCCCCTTCCTTGTAGGAGAGGTTCCCGAGCTTCAGGTAGACGTCGTCGCCGAGCCCGGGATCAATCCGGACCGCCCGCTCGAAGTGGGCCCGGGCGCCGGCGTGGTCGCCCCGGCGGTAGGCCAGGTCCCCCAGGTTTCGGTGGGCTTGGGGCGGGGCCGGAGGCTCGGAGACTGCCCGGAGGTAGAGGGCCTCCGCCGCCTCCCGCTCCCCCCGATCCTCGAGGACCGCTGCCAGGTTCACGAGGATCTCCCCGGAGTTGGGGAACCGCGAAGTCCCTTCCCGGCCGAGGCGTACGGCGCCCTTGGGGTCACCGGCGGCGGCAAGGACGAGCACCCCGTACGCGTAGTAAAGGGGCGGAAGTGCGCTTCCGTGCCCCATTGCCTCCCGGTACCGCTCCAGGAGGTCGCGGGCCTCGGCCGGGCGGTGGGCCTTGAGAAGCGCCACCGCCCGCTCAAGGAGGAGGGCTCCATCACCAGGACGAAGCCGCGCCGCCTGGTCCAGGAGCTCGAGCGCATCTGCCGATCGACCGAGCAGGTCCAGAGCGAGGGCGCGGTTCCTGAGCCCGGCATAGCCCTCCCGGACGGTGACGGGTGCAGCCTCGTAGTGCTCGAGGGCCTCCTCGAGGCGCCGGGCCCGGAGCGCGATCAGGGCCAGGCGGGCCCGGGCCGTCTCCTCCACCGGGTTCACCTCCAGGACCCCGCGATACTCCCGTTCGGCGTCTTCGAACATCCCGGCCCTGTAGTAGGCCTGCGCCACGTTCAGGCGTTCGGTTACCCCCATCCCCCGGTCCGGGCCCGTTCCGGACCGCTTCCGCTCTCCCTTCCGACTGATGAAGCCGGCCTGGAGGAGCCCGAAGAGGGCCTTCGCCACGTCGAACTCCACGAGCCCGGATTCGTGGACGAGCTCCTCCACGGTCCGGTTCCCGTCGACGAGTTCGAGGAGCGTCACCTGTGCGGAGGTGAGTTCCCGCTCCCCCTCCTCCCCCCCGGAGCGCTCCTCCCGGGAAAAGACCACCTGCATCGAGGGGATCTTCTTCTCGATGTGGGACCACTCGTCCACGCGCCGGGCACCCTCCAGGAGGAGCGATTCGGCGCTGATGGAGACATGGCTCGCGTTCTCCGGATCGGGACGGGCGTCGGCGTCGAACTGGAAGGATCCCCGCTCCCACGCGAAAAGGTGGTAGACCGCCTCCTCGATCTGGATCGTGATGAAGCGCAGGAGCTCCTCGTTCGTGAGCTTCCCCTGGTCCACCAGGATCTGGCCGAGACGCCGGCCGGGCTCCCGCGCCTGCTGCTCCATGGCCTGGGAAAGTGCCTCCCTGTCGATGGCGCCGTTCCGGACGAGGAGTTCACCCAGCCGGTCGGGGCGGTTCAGCACGTTGGCGTAGATGACCCGCCCGCCGTCCAGGTACACGTACCCGAAGCTCGAGCGGTCGGTCACGGTGAGACACCCGGTCTTCCGCCCCATGGCCAGGAGCTGGAGGATGTCGGCAAGGCTCACGTCTTCGAGTTGTCCCTCGATCGCCATGGATCAGCCCTTGGTGGGGGTCATGCGTCCTCCTCGACGATCCGGTCCTCGATCCGCGGCCAGTTCCAGACCACCCGTTCGGGGGTCGGAGACCACGCCTCCGTACCCCCACCCTCCCCGGCCGGGGGTGCATCGACAGGGGCCCCCGGCTCCGGCGCAGCGCGCGCCACGCCTGCGGGTGCAGTCCCCTCGGCTTCGTCCGTGGGCGGCGCCTCCCCCCCCAGTTCGAGTACGAGCCCACCCTCGAAACGGGAAATGAGCCGGTCCTCCACCCCCTCGAGCTCGGCTGCGGCGCGGTCACCGGCGAGAAAGATGCGGGCTCCCTTCCGCTTGAGCGCCTCGAAGAGGTGGAAGAACTCCTCCTGGACGCGCTCGGTCTCCTCGAGGGCCTCGATCCGGTCGACGAGGAGGAGGTCCAGCGACCACCAGCGGTCCCTCCACGCCCCTGCCACCCCGTCGGAAAGCGCCCGGATCAGCTCCTCCCCGAAGGCGGGCACCGAAACGAGCCCCACCCGCGCCCCGGGCGCCTGGGCGAGGTAGGTCCGGCCGCACGCCTCGAGGAAGGCCCGGGAGCGGGCGGGGTCGGGCGCGTGCAGGTAGAGCGGGTTGTACTCCGGGTGGTCGCCGGCCATGGCGCGCTGGGCCGCCCGGCGGGCCAGCGAGGGGAATGCGTCTCCCGTGGCCGAGAGGACCGGGCCCTCGGGAAGTTCGGGGAAGGGACGCCGACGCTCCCGGGCCCACACGAGGAGTCGCTCCGCCTCCTTCAGGCGGTCGGGATCCGACAGGATGACTTCGTCGTCGGCCGACGGGGTCGACCCGAGCTCCTCCATCGTCTCCCGGATCTCCCGGAGCCGGTCGATGTCGCGCCGATACCCGGTGAGAAGCACCCGCCACTCGGGGGGCTCCGGCACCCCGGGGGCCAGGTGTCGCCTGAGCCGGTCCGCGCCGTACCCCGCGGCCTCCACCGCCACGACCACCTGCCGGAGGGCTCGACGCCATTCGGGCTCCGACTCCGCCTCCGGTGCCACCGCCCCCTTCCCTGCCTGCGGTTCATCGCCCAGGTCCCGGAACTTGGGCCCCAGCGCCGCCGGGAGCTCGTCGACCTGGATGAGCCGTTCCTCGAGCTCCTGGAGCGCGAGGAGGCGATTGAGCGCCCCCTGAAGCTCCCGGACGTTCCGGAACGGATGGCGGGCCAGCGTCTCGGCCACGCCTTCCGCGAGGGCCGCGTTCCGGTCCTCGACCTTCCGACGCATGATCGCCACCCGGGTCTCGTAGTCCGGGAGCCCGATGTCCACGATCAGCCCGCCCGAGAATCGGGAATGGAGGCGTGCATCGAGGCCGTTGATCTCGGCGGGAGGCCGGTCGGAGGCGAGCACCACCTGGGCGCCCCGGGCCGTCAGGGCGTCCAGCGTCCGGAGGAGCATCTCCTGCGCCTGGGCCTGCCCGGTCAGGAACTGGATGTCGTCGAGGAGGAGGATGTCGGCGCCCACGTAGGGGTCCCGCCCTCCCCGGTCCCCTCCGTCCCCCAGGCTTCGGGTCAGGTCGTCCAGGTACCCTTCGAGGGTCTGGTACAGGACCTCCCGGTCTCCGTCACCGGCCAGCGCATGCTGGGCGATCGCCGAGAGGATGTGGGACTTGCCGAGCCCTGATGCGGAATAGAGGAACAGGGGGTTGTAGCTCGATCCGGGAGACTCGGCAGCCCGGCGCGCCGCCGCCGCCGCGAGCCGGTTCGCCGGCCCCACGACGAAGGTCTCGAAGGTGTGCTTCGGGTCGAACCCGGCCACGGCGCTTCCGCTCATCGATCCGTCTCCAGGGAGGCCTCGAAGGCCACGGCATCGGTCACGAGGGGACCACCCGGCACCACCTCGGCGAGTTCCACGAGGAGGGGCGGGAGCGCCGCCTCCACCCCCGTTCCGTCCCCCTCCACGTCCAGGAGGAGCACGTGCACCCCCGGCGGAGGCACCCGGCAGACCAGGATCACCCCACCCTCCAGGGGAACCCGGTGCAGCGACGGTCCGGGACGCCCTGCCGCCTCCGAAAGGCGCGCCCCCGCGGCATGAAGCCCGGCCACGAGTGTCGCGGCCTCGGTCCGCTTCCGCCGGTCGTCGAACCCCACCCGGTCCACGATCCGTCCAGCCAGGTCCACCAGGAGCAGGGCCCGGACCCCGGGAACCCTCCGGAACCCCTCGAGGAGCTGCGGCCCCCCGCTCATGGCGCGTCCTCGCCCGTACCCCGCACCCACCGCACGACCCGCGCCAGGTCCTCGGGAAGGGGGACCTCGAAGGTCACGACCTCGCCGGAGGCGGGGTGCCGGAACTGGAGCCGCCGCGCGTGCAGGAAGTGCCGGGGCACCCTGCGGGCCAGGGCGTCCGCCCAGCGCCGCCCCTCGCCGCTCATCCCCCGCTCCCACCCGGCCCCGTAGAGGGTGTCCCCCACCACCGGGTGCCCCAGGTGCGCCAGGTGCACGCGGATCTGGTGCGTCCGCCCGGTCTCGAGGGCCACGTCCACGAGCTCGGCGGCGGTCCACCGCTCCCGGACCCGGACGTGGCTCACCGCCCGGCGCCCCCCCTCGACCACGGCCATCCGCTTCCGGTTCCGCGGATCCCGGTCCAGGGGCGCGTCGATGGTCCGGGGGGTGTCGTCCAGGTGCCCCCAGCTCGCCGCCCGGTAGAGCCGCCGGATCTTCCGCTTCCGCAGTGCGTCGGAAAGGGCCCGGTGGGTGGCGTCGTCCTTCGCCACGACGAGGAGTCCCGAGGTATCCCGGTCGAGCCGGTGCACGATCCCCGGACGAAGCTCCCCCCCGATCCCCGAGAGGTCCTTCACGTGGTGGAGAAGGGCGTTCACGAGGGTGCCCCGGGGGTGCCCGGGGGCGGGATGCACCACCATCCCCGCCGCCTTGTTCACCACGAGGAGGTGCTCGTCCTGGAAGACCACGTCGAGGGGAAGCTCCTCCGCCTCGGCCCGGGTCGGCGCAGGGGCCGGAAGCGCCACCTCGATCCGGTCCCCCTCCGAAAGGGGCTCGGACTTCCGGGGCCTTCCCCCGTTCCACGACACGTGCCCCCCCTCCACGAGGTCCGCGACCCGGGTCCGGGAGAGTTCGAGGACCCCGGAAAGCCATCGGTCCAGGCGATCCCCCGCCCCTTCCGCATCCACCACGAGGACGCGCCGGTCCACCGCAGCCGCCTCCGCCGCATGGTCTCCGCTCACGCCGCCCCCCCCCCGCCCGCGGGCGCCGCCGCCACCGCCACCGAGAGCGCCACCCGGACCGGGGTTCCGTCCACGTCGTCGGCCAGGACCTGCTCCAGGGCCCCCACGGCGTCGGTCCCCACACGGAGCTCCACCGCCAGGGTCTCGCCCACGATGAAGTCCTTCCAGGCTTCCGCCGCCGCAACCGCCCCCTCGCCCCCGTCCACGGCGAGCCGGATGCGATCGGTGATCTCGAGCCCGGCCTCCTTCCGGAGCCGCTGGATCCGGTTCACGAGTTCCCGGGCCATCCCCTCCGCCCGGAGCGCGTCGTCCAGCGTCGGATCCAGGGCCGCCACGACCCCGCCCTCGGTCTTCACCACCAGGTCCCCCGCCGCCGACTCCGCCACCTCGAGCCATTCGGCCTCCACCGCGATCTTCTCGCCTCCTACCTGGATCGTGATCCCTTCGCCCCGCCGGAAGCGCGCGAGCGCATCGGAATCGAGCTCCCGGAGCGCCGCCGCCGCCGCCTGGCTCGCCCCCTGGAACCGGGGGCCGAGCACCCGGAAGTTCGGTCGGGCCGAGAGGGTCACGAGCCCCTCCGCCGAGTCGAGGAAGCGCACCTCCTTCACGTTCAGCTCGTCCTTCAAGACCTCCAGCACCTCCCCTCGCGGGCGCCGCCCGGGCACCACCGCGTGAAGCACCCCCAGGGGCTGCCGGACCCGGATCCGCACCTCCTCCCGGGCGGCCCGCCCGAGCGACACGAGGGCCCGCACCGCCTCCATCTCCTCTTCCAGCTCCGCATCCATCCACGTCCGGTCAGGGGGAGCCACGACGGGAAACGGGGCCAGGTGCACCGCATCCCCCTCCGAAAGGGCCCGGTGGACCCAGTCGGAGGTGAAGGGGACCACCGGCGCGGTGAGGCGCGCCACCTCCACGAGGGCGTCCCGGAGTGTCCGGAAGGCGGCCCGGGCGTCGGCGGCGTCGGCGTTCCCCCAGAAGCGGGCCCGGGAGCGTCGCACGTACCAGTTCGAGAGGTCCTCGTTCAGGAAGTCGGTCACCGCCCGGTAGGCCCGGGTAAGCTGGTACCCGTCGAGGGCCGCGCCCACCTCCTCCCGGAGCCGGAGCATCCTGGACACGAGCCAGCGGTCGAGCACGCCCCGCGCCTCGGCGGGCGGATCCGCCTCCGACGGCGTCCACTCCTCCACCCGGGCGTACATGGCGAAGAAGCGGTAGCTGTTGAAGAGGGTGTCGAAGAACTTCCTCGCCGCCTCCCTTACCCCGTCGGGGTCGTAGCGCTTGGCCACCCAGGGGTTCGACACCGTCACCAGGTACCAGCGGAGCGCATCTGCCCCGAACTCCCCGATCGCGTCCCACGGGTCCACCGTGTTCCCGCGGGACTTGGACATCTTCTGCCCGTCAGCGTCGAGAATGAGCCCGTTCACGACGACGTTCCGGAAGGCGGGCCCCATCCCGAGCATGGTGGAGATTGCCATCAGGGAGTAGAACCACCCCCGGGTCTGGTCCAGCCCCTCGCAGATGAAGTCTGCGGGGAAGTGGGCCCGGAAGGCCTCCTCGTTCTCGTGGGGCCAGTGCCACTGGGCGTAGGGCATGGCGCCCGAATCGAACCAGACGTCCAGCACCTGGGGCACCCGGCGCATCGTCCCCGTCCCGCCCGGCGCGGGCCAGGTGATCTCGTCGATGAAGGGGCGGTGGGGGTCGAACCCCTCCGGGAGCCCCGCCCCTCCGCCCCCTCGCACCCGGGCGTCCAGCTCCGCGAGGGACCCGATCCACGCCACCTCGGCGGGATCGGCATCGTTCACCCAGACCGGGAGCGGCGTCCCCCAGAAGCGGTCCCGGGAAAGCGCCCAGTCCACGTTGTTCTCGAGCCACTCCCCGAAGCGCCCCTCCCCCACCTCGGGTGGATGCCACCCCACCGTCCGGTTGTGGGCGAGCATCTCCTCCTTGAGGGTGGAGGTGGCGGCAAACCAGGAGTCCCGCGCCATGTAGATGAGGGGCGACGCACAGCGCCAGCAGTGGGGGTAGCTGTGCACCTCCTGGGTGATCCGGAAGAGCCGCCCCGACTCCCGGAGCGCCTCCACGAGCTCGGCGTCGGCCTCCTTCACGAAGCGCCCCCCCACCCGGGGGAGCTCCGCCCGGAAGCATCCCCGGTCGTCCACCGGGCGAAGCATGGGGAACCCGTGACGCTGCCCCGAGGCGTAATCGTCGGCGCCGAAGGCCGGAGCCATGTGCACGATCCCCGTACCATCGTCGGCACTCACGAACGCCTCGTCCACCACCCGCCACCCGGCCTCAACCGCCGCGGGCTCGATCCCCTCCAGGGGCACGAGGTCGAGGGGGCGCGCGTAACGCACCCCCAGGAGCTCCCGTCCCTTCCAGCGGCGCTCCACCCGTGTCCCCTCGCCGAAGATCGCCTCCACCCGGGCCTCGGCAAGGACCAGCTTCCGCTCCCGCCCCGCCGGGTCGGTCCAGGCGACCTCTGCGTAGTCGAGCTCCGGGTCCACGGCGAGCGCCGCGTTCGAGGGAACCGTCCAGGGTGTCGTCGTCCAGACCAGGAAGCTCCGTCCCTCGGGATCCGGCGCGTCCTCCGCCCCCACCCAGTCGCAGAGGAAGTAGAGCGACGGGTCCTCCACCTCCTCGTACCCCTGTGCCACCTCGTGGGACGAGAGCGCCGTCCCGCACCGCGGGCAGTACGGAACCGACTTGTGCCCCCGGTAGAGGAGCCCCCGCTCGGCAAGCTTCTTCAGCACCGCCCACACCGACTCGATGTAGGGCGTGTGGTACGTCACGTAGGGCCGCGAGTAGTCGAGCCAGTACCCGATCCGCTCCGAGAAGCGCTCCCAGTCCTCCTTGTAGGTGAATACCGAGTCTCGGCAGACGGCGTTGAAGCGCTCGATCCCGAGGGCCTCGATCTCGGGCTTCCCCGAAATGCCAAGCTTCCGCTCCGCCTCGATCTCCACCGGAAGGCCGTGGGTGTCCCACCCGGCGATCCTGGTCACGCTCCGCCCCTGCATGGTCCGGTGGCGGCACACCAGATCCTTGATCGTCCGGGAGATCAGGTGGTGGAGCCCCGGGCGCCCGTTCGCGGTGGGGGGGCCCTCGTAGAAGACGAAGGGCTCCCCGTCGGCGGTGGCCTCCAGGGTGCGTCGGAAGAGGTCTTCCGTACGCCAGACCTCCTGCATCTCTTCTTCCAGGATGCGAAGGTTCTCGGGAAGGTCGGGGTAGCGCATGCCGTTCAGGTCAGGGGTCGGATCAGGAGTGTGCCCCGGCTTCGGGCCCGGGGACCGGGCCGGACGCGGGGGCGGGGTTCGGTTCCGGCGGGCTCGGGCCGGGTCAGGAGGACTCGGCGTGGGATCCGCCCTGGAAGACCTCGAGGGCGTCCAGGTCCACCTCCACTTCAGCGGGGCGGCCCTCCTCCAGGGTGACGAGGTCGAGCTCCTTCTCGAGGAGGGTGCGGTACCCGCGGAGGAAAAGGGCCCGGCTCCGGGCGAGCTCCTCCAGGTCACGGCGGCGGTCGGCCACGAGACGCTCGAGCTCCGCCCGGGCCCGGTCCGCGGCCTTCGCCGCCTCGGCCCTGCGCCGCTCCGCCTCCTGGTCCGCCTCCCGGAGGCGCAGCTCCGCCTCCCGCGCCGTCTGCTCCCGGATCTCCTCCCGAAGGGCCTGGGCGCTCACGAGGGCCTCCTGAACGGCATTCTCCCGGGCCTCCTGCTTCTCGACACGGGCGGAGAGCTCCTCCAACCGGTCCCTCATGGTCAGCGACTCCCGGACAAGGACCTCCATCCGCTCGGCCACGACCTCGAGGAAGGCATCCACCTCCCGGGGCTCGTACCCCCGCATCCCCTTCCGGAAGTCCCCGCGCTTGTTCCGCACATCCAGCGGCGTCAGATCGATCATCCTTCCCGCTCCCCGAAGAGGACCGTGCCGAGGCGCACCATCGTGCTCCCCTCCTCCACGGCCACCTGGTAGTCGTTCGACATCCCCATCGAAAGCACCGTTCCCTCGTACGCCGGAAGAGCGCGTGAAAGCCGCTCCCCGGTCTCCCGGAGCGCGCGGAAGGTCGCCCGGAGCACACGCTCGTCATCCGTGAAGGGGGCCATCGTCATGAGGCCCTCGACCCGGAGGCCGGAGAACTCCAGGACCCGTCCGACCACTTCCTCGGCGGACTCGGGCGTGATCCCGGTCTTCGCGTCCTCTCCGGAGGTGTTCACCTGCACGAGGACCGGGAGGGGCGCCGCCCCTTCGGGTGCGGTCCGGTCCAGCCGCTCCGCCAGGCGGAGGGAGTCCACCGAGTGCACGAGGCTCGCGGTGCCATGGAGCTCCGGCGCCTGCCTGCGCTGGAGCCGCCCGATCATGTGCCAGCGGCAGCGTCCGGCGGGCACCCGCGCCGCCCGCTCCACGAGGGCCTCGACCCGGTTCTCCCCAAGGTCGGCAAGCCCGGCGGCGAGGGCCGCATCGACCATGGAAAACGGGTGCCCTTTCGTCACCGCGACGAGGGTGACGCCGGTCCCGGGCCTCCCGGACCGCTCCGCCGCCCCCGCAAGCTCAGCGCGCACGCGCTCCAGTCGTTCCTCAAGCCGCCTCTCGAACATCGACGAAAGGTACCGGCTCACCCATCCGCACGGAACCACCGCCCTCCTTGCCGCGCCCGGTGCCACCGCCCCCGCACGCGCGGAGGCCCCGCCTTCCCTCGGGGGGGAAGCGGGGCCTCGCACCGGGGAGGGCCCGGAGGCCCTTCCCCAAGGTCGACGTCCGGATCAGCGCGTCTGGAAGGTGATGTGGATCTGCACCCACACTGCGACCCGCTGGTCCAGGTTCAGCGCCGGCGAGAACTCGTACACGTTCGCGACGCGCTCGGCGGCGGCGTCGAGGGACGGATGTCCGGAGGACTCGTGGACCCGGAACTCCTGCGCGACCCCGTTCTCGTTGATGTAGAACCACATGACCACCGTGCCACCGACCCCGGCGTCCCGAAGGAGGGGCGGGTACTCCCGCTCCAGCGCCCGGATCACCGCACTGCGGTTCCGGACCTCGGGGGCCACGGTGAAGGGGGTGAACGGGATGCCGTCACCCGCCGCCGCACCGGCGTCCGCCCGCGGAGGCGGGAGGTCATCGGGCCGGTTGTCGTCGAAGGTGGTGGGCGAGATCGTGATGTCATCGTCGATCATCGCCTCGGAGATCACCGGGTTCGCCGGACGCTGGATCTGCTCCGGCGGCGGCGGGACCTCGATCTCCGGCGGAATCTCGATGGCCGTGATGTCGTCCTGGATGAACGACACGTCGGATGCCGTGAGGTTCGGGAAGAACGCCATGATGGCCATGTGCATGAACGTAGCGGCCACCATGGAGCCCCAGAACCAGGCTCCGAACGACCGCTTGAACCGGTCGTTCGCGGTGTCGAACGCCTCCGGAGCCGCCGCCGCGGCGTGTGCGGTTTCGTTGCTCATCGTCTCACCCTCTGCATCTGCCGTTCCAGGTCCGTGGCGAACACCACGTACAGGGCTCCGGCTTGCTTGATTTCCTCCGTCACCATGTTGATGTAGCGGTACGGAGTCCTGGCGTCGGCGCGGAGCGAGATGACCATCCGCCCCCCCGACTCCATCCAGATCGGCGCCACCAGCGCCGATACGTCGTTCGTGTTCACCGGCCGGTCATTCATGAAGACCTGGCCGGTCTGCTCCACCCAGATGTACAGGATGTTCTGGCGCTTCTCGTCGATCTGCTGCGTCGCCGCCGCATCCGGCCACTCGATCGGCCGCTCCTGCTCCTTCCGGAAGACCGTGGTCACCATGAAGAAGATGAGGAGGAGGAACGCGATGTCCGCGAGGGACGACGACGGGATCGTGTCCGACGCCTTCGACTTGCGCTGGAACCCCTTGTTCGAGATCGCCATGGTCAGCCCTCCAGCATCTGAAGGGCGATACGCTCGGCTCCGGCGAGCTGGAGCGCATCCAGGACCTGGATCATGTAGCGGTGGGGCGCATCGGGATGCGTTTTCACCGCCGCGATCAGGTTCGGGTTCTCCGCCACCCTGAGCCGCCAGATCTGCTCCACGTCACGGGGCTGGATCGTGGAGACGTTCTGGCTGTCGCCCACCCGCATGCTCACGAGGCCGGTGGGCATCACGTCCAGGTGAAGGATGTTCCGCTGGGAGACCTCAACCTGCTCGTCCGCCTCGGGCAGAACGATGCGGAGCCCCCGGTCCTTCGGGAAGACGGTGGTCACCAGGAAGAAGATGAGGAGGAGGAACGCGATGTCCGCCATCGACGACGAGGGGATCTCGTCGCTCACCTTCGTTTTCTTGTTCAGAATCGCCACGGGGTTTGCTCCGGGGGTTCAGGTGCTCTGTAAGAGTTTTACAGGGAAACCGGGGTGCGGGTTCCATCCCGCTCCATTCAGTCTCCGGGCGGATCCTTGAGCCCCGAGTTCTCGGGCGCAGGCGCCGGGGGACTCGCAGGCGCCGCCGGGACCGAGGGGGTCTCCATCGTGACCGGTTCCGCCGGGACGGCGGCGCCATACACCTCGAGGCGGCCCTTCTTCTCCAGGTCCCACGCCAGGTTCAGGATCTGCTGGGTACCCTGCTCCATGTCCACGATGAGCGTGTCGATCCGGGTCACGAAGAAGTTGTACCCCAGGTTCACCGGGATCGCGATGAGGAGCCCCGTCGCCGTGGTCAGGAGCGCGACCTTGATCCCGCCCGCCACGAGGGTCGGGTTCACGTCACCTGCGAGCTCGATGGAGCCGAAGGCGAGGATCATCCCCGCCACGGTCCCGAGGAACCCCATGAGGGGCGCCACGTTCGCGATGGTGGCAAGGATCACGAGGCCCCGCTCGAGAAAGCCCAGCTCGATGGTCCCGGTGGTGGAAACGGCCTGCTCGATCTCGCCCTCCCGGACCCTTCCCTGCCGGATCCGCCGGAGTCCTGCAAGGAGAATCGCCGCCGCGGGCCCCGGCGTCTCGGCCGCCACGCGCATGGCCTCCTCGATGCGGCCCGCCTCGGTGAGCTCCTGCACCTCGGCAAGCACCCGATCGGTGTCCCGGTGTGCAACCCAGAGGGTCCACGCCTTCGCGATGATCACGCCGAGCGCCACCAGCGAGCAGAGGACGAGGGCGTACATCATGAGCCCGCCGTCTGCGAAGAGGGACATCAGGTTGTATTGGAACTGGTTCGGCTCGTCCAAATCCGGGCTCCTTTCCGTTGCCAGGCCGCGTGTCGGAAATCATGGATTTCCGCGGCGTTCAGGTGGTCTTGAGGCGTGAACCGCGCCAATGTACGGGGCACTCCCCCGGGTGTCAAACGCGTGCGCGCGGGAACGCGGCCACGGGGGCCGCGCCCTCGACCCCTTCGGCCCTCACTTCCCTCCCGGTACCAGCCGGAACCCCTTCCCGTTCCGTTCCGGCCGCGTTGCGGCGAGGAGGTGCCGGAGCCGATCGGCATCGACGCCGAGTTCGATCCGCCCCCCACGTGCCACCGAGATCCGCGCGGTCTCCTCCGAGACCACGATGACGAATGCGTCCGTCTCCTCCGAGAGCCCGATCGCCGCCCGGTGCCGGGTCCCGAGCGACTTGTCGGCGAGGGGCGTCTGGGTGAGCGGGAGGATCGCTCCCGCCGCCCGGATCGTGTCGCCACTCACGATCACCGCCCCGTCGTGGAGCGGGGAATACGGCGTGAAGATGGTGGTCAGGAGCTGGGCCGACACCCGGGCCTGCACCGGGCTCCCCGTGCGGGCGTACTCGTCGAGCGCCACCTCCCGCTCGAGGGCGATGATGGCCCCGGTCCTCGTCTTCGAGAGGGTCTCTGCGGCCTGCACGAGCTCGTTCACGAGGGTCCCGGTCTCGATCTTCACGAGGGTCCGGAAGAAGCGCGTCTGCCCCAGCCGGGCCAGGGCCGCCCGAAGCTCGGGCTGGAATACGACGAGAAGCGCGATGGCGCCGTACTGGAAGAGGGTCTCGAGGAGGGCCCGGATCAGTTCGAACTGGAGGACCAGCGCGAAGAAGTAGGCCCCCACGAGGAGTCCCACCCCGAGGATCATCTGCATCGCCCGCGTGCGCTGCAGAAGGAGGAGGATGCGGTAGACCAGGAAGGCGACGATGAGGATCTCGATGAGATCCGCCCCCCTCGGCCGAAGGAACTGGAACTGCTCCCAGAGCGACGTCAGCACCGGCCCGCCCCGGCTTCCTTCATCGACCGCCGGTGCCCGGGTCGGGGCTCGGACTGGAGCCGAGCGACCCACCCGGTCCCGCGCCGGGCGCCTCCCGCCGTACCGGGGCCACCCAGGGCTCCGCATCCTCCGAGGCCGACGCCTCCTCGCCGTCCACCTCCGCAGTCGCGGGCTCACCCCCCGGCACGGCGTCGCCTCCCTCCCCGGCCGTGCCCCCGGCAGAGGGCCCGGTCACGGGCTCCGGATCTCCCCCCTCCCGGGGCGGGAGGGCGTCCCCGCGCTCCAGGGCGGCAATGTCCTCACCGTCCAGGGTCTCGACCTGGAGGAGCGCCTCGGCGATCCGGGCCAGGAGGTCCTGCTCCTTCTCGAGGACGAGCCGCGCCCGGTCGTGGGCCTCGTCCAGGATCCGCTTGACCTCCCGGTCCACGAGCTGTGCCGTGTGCTCGGACACGTCGCGGCGCTGCATCACGTCCCGCCCCAGGAAGACCTCCTGGTCCGAGTCGCCCACCGCCATGAGTCCCACCGCGTCCGACATCCCGAAGCGGGTCACCATGCGCCGCGCCATGGCCGTGGCCCGCTCGATGTCGTTCCCCGCCCCCGTCGTCACCTTCTCCGGGCCGAAGATCATCTCCTCCGCGACCCGCCCCCCGTAGAGCATGCAGAGCTGTCCCTCGAGCCAGTCCTTCGTGTAGGAATGGCGGTCTTCCTGCGGGAGGGAGGCGGTGATCCCGAGCGCCCGCCCCCGGGGAACGATGCTCACCTTGTGGATCGGGTCGAGACCCGGCACCCGCAGCCCGATCACCGCGTGCCCCGCCTCGTGGTAGGCGGTGAGCTTCCGTTCGTTCTCGGTGAGGACCATGCTCCGCCGCTCGGTCCCGAGCATGACCTTGTCCTTGGCCTGCTCGAAGTCCGTCATCGAGACCTGCTCCGCCCCGCGCCGCGCCGCCAGGAGCGCCGCCTCGTTGCAGATGTTCGCGAGATCCGCCCCGGAGAGCCCCGGGGTCCCCTTGGCGATCACCTCCAGGTGCACGTCCTCCTCGAGAGGCAGTTTCCGGGCGTGGACCTTCAGGATCTGCTCGCGCCCCTTCACGTCGGGCGAGTCCACCACCACCTGCCGGTCGAAACGGCCGGGGCGGAGGAGCGCCGGATCCAGCACGTCGGGGCGGTTCGTGGCGGCAAGCAGGATCACCCCCTCGTTCGCCTCGAAGCCGTCCATCTCCACGAGGAGCTGGTTCAGCGTCTGCTCCCGCTCGTCGTGGCCGCCCCCGAGCCCTGCCCCCCGGTGCCGCCCCACCGCGTCGATCTCGTCAATGAAGATGATGCAGGGCGCGTGCGCCTTCCCCTGCTCGAAGAGGTCCCGCACCCGGGAGGCGCCCACCCCCACGAACATCTCCACGAAATCGGACCCGGACATCTGGAAGAAGGGACGCCCCGCCTCGCCGGCCACCGCCTTCGCGAGGAGCGTCTTCCCGGTTCCCGGCGGTCCCACGAGGAGCACCCCCTTCGGGAGCCGCCCCCCGAGACGCCCGAAGCGCGCCGGGTCCTTCAGGAACTCGATGACCTCGGTGAGTTCCTCCTTGGCCTCGTCCGCCCCGGCCACGTCCTCGAAGGTCACCTTCGGGGTGTCCGGCGAGATGAGCTTCGCCTTGGAGCGCCCGAACTGGAATGCCTTGTTCCCGCCCCCCTGCATGCTCCGGATGAACCAGAACCAGAAGAGGATCAGGATGATCCAGGGGAGTGCGAAGATCAGGTTCGACCACCAGGGCGAGGTGGGCCACTCCGCATCCACCGTGATCCCCAGCGCCTCCCACTGGGCCACCCGCTCTTCCGAGACGTCGCTCGGCACGGTGGCCTGGAAGTACCTGTAGTCCTGGCCGTCCCGGTTCACCTGTGTCCGGAGCGACCCCTTCACCGACTTCCCCTCCACCACCAGGATCGAGTCCACGTTCCCCGTGGCCACCTGCCGGTTGAACTCCGTGGTGTCGAACACCACCCGGGGTTCCTCCTGCCCGCGCATGAGGGTGATCATCATGACGGGAAGGAGAATGAGCAGGATCCAGAACGAGGCCGTCCGGGAAAGCCTGGACAGCCCGGCCCTGGGAGGTTCCTGCCGGTTCGGACCCTGTTCGGCCATGTCTTCGGTCGCTCTTGTGCCTGAGCCCCGACCGCCCGGTCAGAGGCTCCCTATGAAGGGGAGGTGGCGAAACTCTTCCGCATGATCCAGCCCGTACCCCACGACGAACTCGTTGGGGCAGTCGAAGCCCACCCAGCGGGCTTCCCGCTCCATTTCCGTGATGCGCTTGTGGAGGAGGGCGCAGATCTCGAGGCTCCGCGGCCCCCGACCCTCGAGGAGGGGGACGAGGCGGCGGAGCGTGTTCCCGCTGTCGATGATGTCCTCGACGATGAGCACGTGGCGCCCCTCGAAGGAGGTGTCCGGGTCGTAGAGGAGCCGTACGTCCCCCGACGAGACGGTGTCGTCCCCGTAGCTGGACGCCACGAGAAAGTCCACCTGCAGCGGGAGCTGGATCGTTCTCACCAGGTCAGCCAGAAATATAAACGAGCCCTTGAGGAGCCCCAACACCAGCAGCTTCTCCCCCGAGGGGTAATGCGCGGTGATTTCCGCTCCCATGTCCCTGACCCGCTCCGCGATCTCCGCCTCGGAGAACACCACGCGCCGAAAGGTCTCGGCACCGAGCCGGCGGGCCACGCCCTCAGGGGTCGTCACGTTCATCGTCCACTCCCACGCTCCATGGGTCCTCGTTCGCCCCGGGGCCGGAAGGTTCGCACCTCCAAACTCCGGGAATCCAGATCACGAGCCCCTCGCCGTCCACGAGGAGGGGAAGGCTCCACCGCGTCTCCCGGGAGACCCTCCGCTCGATCAGAAGTTTCTTGAGGCGACGCGTCGCCGGCCCGCTCCCGCCGTCCACCTCCCCCGCCGCCCACCGCACCCGGTCCCCGGGCCTCCGTCGGCGCACCTCCAGCGGAAACCGCAGCCACCCGACCGGAAAGGTCGCCCGAGGGGCCCCGGAGCGAAATCCCCATGCCGGATCGGGGCCGCCCGGACCCCACGCCACCCGCACCCGCTCCCCCCCCTCCCCTTCCCAGGCTCCGTTCCCTGGATCCTTTCCTCCGGGGATGCGGAGCGCCTGCCCGGTCCCGACCGGACCGGCATCCCCGGCGCCCCTCCCCGCGGCGCGGGCTCCCCCCGCGTCCCGGGCCAGGTGGAGTTCCCCGAAGCTCCTTTCGATGCGGATCGTGGGCGCCGGCACGACGCACCGTCCGCTCTCCGCCCTCTCCACGAAAGCGAGCGCCAGGGCGAGCCCCCTCCCGGAGATCCCCACGCCGAGTTCCCTCCCCCACCCCCGGAGCGCCTCGCCGCGAAGCGCCGGCGGGAGCCGAAGAAGGGCGTCCCGGTCCACCACCACCGTCCGGGGCGCGCCCCCGTCCCGGTGCCGGCGGCGGCGGACAACGAGCCCCGGATCGAGCCGCTCGAGGACCGCCGCGAGCGCCTCCTCCCTCTGCCGGGCCTCCCTGGAAAGCGCCAGGAGCAGCTCCGTCGTGCCCGGTGCCCCGGCCTCGAGGCGGGGGAGGATCTCGTGCCGGACCCGGTTCCGGGCCCAGCGCGGGTCCCGGTTCGTCTCGTCCTCCCGGGGACGAAGGCCCCGCCTCCGGGCCCGGCGTTCGAGGGCGGCCGGGGTGGCGCAGAGGAGGGGGCGCACCACGGGCACCTCCCGCGTGAGGAGGCGGCGCGGGGGGATCCCGGCAAGCCCCCGTGGTCCGGTCCCCCGGAGGAGTCTCAGGAGCACCGTCTCGGCCTGGTCCCCGGCGTGGTGGGCCAGGAGGAGGGCCGCACTCCCCCTCCGGCGGACCACCGTCCGGAATGCGCGGTAGCGGGCGCGTCGGGCCTCGGCCTCCGTGGTCGGGACCTCCTTCGGCGAAGCGGCCTCGAAGGGCACGCCCCACGCGCCGCAGAGCCCCCGGAGCCACGCCGCGTCCCGCCCGCTCCCCGGGCGCATCCGGTGGTCCACGTGGACGACGCGGATCCGCCGTCCCTCCGCCGCCCCGCCGAAGCGGAGAAGCTCCAGGAGCACGAGGGAATCCCGCCCTCCCGAGCATCCCACGAGAAGCTCCCCGGGAGGGAGGCCCTCGAGGCTCCGGGCCACGAGGGCGGGAAGCTCGTCCGCGTCCACGTCCGCGCGTGGGCATGGGCCGGGAGGACGACCCCCGGTTCCGGGAGCCCCCCCGGCCCCGCGCCCCGACCGGGCCCCGGAGGTCACCCCGCCCCGTCCGCTTCTCCGGTTTCCCGGAGCCCCGGGGGGAGGGGTCGGCCCCGCTCCTCGTGGAGGACCCGGGCCAGAAGGTCGGGGCGGTCGGTCTGGATCCCGTCCACCCCCCAGGACAGGAGGCGGCGCATCGTGTCCGGGTCGTCCACCGTCCATACGTGCACCGGAATGTTCCGTCGCTGCGCCTCGCGGATGAACCGCTCCGACGTCACCTGCCGCCCCTCCCAGAACCAGGGGATCTGGAAGGCGTCGGTCGTGGGGGTCCAGGGACCGCCGAAGGGGAGGCGGTGCAGAACGTAGAAGCGGGTGATCTGCCTGCGGGTGGCCGAGAAGGGCCCGCGGTAGCCCAGGCGGTCCCCACGGGTCTCCTCGAACTCCGAGGCCACGAGGACCCGGTGCTCCTCGCCCCGACGGTGCAGGAGCTCGACCAGGGGGCGCGCGGCGGCGGGGGCCTTCGCATCCACGTTGATCCGGACCCCGGGAAGGGCATCGAGAACATCCTCGAAGCGGGGAATCCGCACCCCCCTTCCGGCCATGGAGGGATTCCCCTCGAGGTCGAGGAACCGGGCCCCTGCATCGAGCCCCTGGAGTTCCTCCAGGGTGAAGTCCGCCACCCGCCCCGTTCCGTCGGTGGTGCGATCCACGGTGTCGTCGTGGATCACGACGATCTCGCCGTCTCGCGTCAGGTGGACGTCGGTCTCGATGACGTCGGCCCCCCAGTGTTCCACCGCCCCACGGAAGGACTCGAGGGTGTTTTCCGGGGCGAGGGCCGCCCCGCCCCGGTGCGCGAAGAGGAGGGGGGCGCCGGCCAGGTACGGGTGCCCGGGCCGCCGTCTCACCCGCCGTCCAGGATCCCCGCGTCCTCGGGCTCGATCCCGTGGTACGTCATGAGCGTGCGGTCCAGGAGGCCGTCGGTCATCCGGAAGGCCAGTGCGGCGCCGTCGCTGTCGAGGCCGCCCCCTTCCCGGACCTCCTCCTCCAGGTCCACGAGGCGCCCGGCGAGGAACCCGAGGAGATCCTCCACCACCTCGGGGCGCGGGGAGGCGGGGGCAAGGGAATCGGGGCGCACCTTCGTCAGGAGGAGCCCCCGGACGTAGGCCAGGAAGCCCGGAAAGGTAAGCTCGGGAATCGGCCCCCCTTCCATCCGTTCCTCCTCGGTGACGTTCTCCCACTCGAGGTCGTTCCAGTAGAGCTCCACCGCCTCCTCGAAGAGATGCCGCCGGCGCTCGGGGGTGAGCGGGGTCTCGGTGTCGGACTGGGGGATGCGCAGGGGCCGCCCGGTGGAGGTGAACAGGCGCTCGCGGCGCTCCTCCAGCAGGCGGGCAATGGCGTCGGCTCGGCTCATCGGATCGGGGTCCGTTCGGTCCGTTCGGGAAGGGCCTGCGCGCGCCGCGGGCAGCCGCGGTCGGCAAGCCGGTGGTGCCCCCCAGGGGGGCCGCATTCAAAGGGCGAGGGCCCCCTGGGCATGTGGCGTCCGGGGGGCCCTCGACGGGAGGCTGGCTCCCGGGTCCTCAAGTGCCGGAGGAGGGACTCGAACCCCCGACACGCGGATTATGATTCCGCTGCTCTAACCGACTGAGCTACTCCGGCTTGGAGAACCGGAATCCTACCGACCGGCTCCCTGCCTGTCAACCTCGCCTCCGGGCCCGACGAAGCGGTACAGGATCTCGCCACGGCGGATCATGCCGAGTTCCTCCCGGGCCAGGGTTTCCAGGGTCCGGGGATCGTTCTCGAGGGCATCCACGCGGGCCTCGAGGCGGGCGGTCTCGGCGCGCAGGGAGGCAAGCTCCACCCGGGCCTCGTCGGCAAGCGCCCGCGTGGTACGGACGTCAGAGACGCCGTACTCCCCCCCGAAGAGGGCATAGTAACCGGCCAGGAGCAGGGCTCCGAAAAAGGCGATGCGTCGCACCCTTCCTTGTCCTCCCTTCGTCTGCGTTGGAGGGGGTCGTCCCCGTTCGGGTCAGACCGGCGCCACCCCGGGAAAGAGCGTGCGCCCCGGGTACCGGGCCAGGGACCCCAGGAGCTCCTCGATGCGGAGGAGCTGGTTGTACTTCGCCACCCGGTCGGTCCTGGACGCCGACCCGGTCTTAATCTGGCCCGCGCGGGTGGCTACCGCCAGATCGGCAATGAAGACGTCCTCCGTCTCGCCCGAGCGGTGCGAGATCACCGAGCGGAATCCGGCCGCGTCCGCCGTACGGATCGCCTCCAGCGTCTCGGTGAGCGTCCCGATCTGGTTCACCTTGATCAGGATCGCGTTCGCCGCCCGCTCCCGGATCCCCCGCTCCAGGATCGAGGCGTTCGTCACGAAGAGGTCATCGCCCACGATCTGGACCCGGTCTCCCACCCGGGCGGTGAGCGCCTTCCAGCCCTCCCAGTCGTTCTCGTCCATCGGGTCCTCGATGGAGACGATGGGGTACCGGTCGAGCCACCGCTCCCAGAACTCCACCATCGCCTCCGTCTCCCGCCGCTCCCCGGAGGACCAGCGGAAGGTGTACGCACCGTCACGATGGAACTCCGACGCCGCCGCATCCAGCGCCAGGACCACGTCCTCGCCCGGCCGGTACCCGGCCCGCTCGATGGCGCGGAGGATCACCTCCACCGCCTCCTCGTTGCTCCCCAGGTCCGGGGCGAAGCCGCCCTCGTCGCCCACCGCGGTCCCCCGCCCCTGCTCGGCCAGCACGTTCTTCAGGTGGTGGAAGATCTCGACCCCCATCCGGAGCCCGTCCGAGAACGAGTCCGCCGCCACGGGCATGACCATGAATTCCTGCAGGTCCACGTTGTTCGGCGCGTGGGAGCCCCCGTTCAGGATGTTCATCATGGGCACAGGGAGGAGGTCGGCCTCCTCGCCCCCGAGGGCGCGGAAGAGGGGCAGCCCCCGGCCCTCCGCCGCCGCACGGGCCGACGCGAGGGAGGCGGCGAGAAGCGCGTTCGCCCCGAGCCGCCCCTTGTTCGGCGTTCCGTCGGCCTCGATGAGCGCCCGGTCCACCCCCTCCTGGTCCCCGGCGTCGAGCCCCCGGATCGCATCCGCCACGGGCCCGGTGAGGTTCGCCACCGCCTGCCGTACCCCGCGCCCCAGGTAGCGCGCCGGGTCGCCGTCACGGAGTTCCACCGCCTCGTGCTCTCCGGTGCTGGCGCCGGAGGGGACGGCGGCGCGCCCCACGGCGCCCCCCTCCAGGGTGACCTCCGCCTCGACGGTGGGGTTCCCACGGGAATCGATGATCTCGCGGCCCGCGACGCGGGCGATCCTGAGCTGGTTCAATCGAGGGACTCCGGGCTGGAACGTTCGGGGGCCGGCCGTGCCGGGCCCGCTGGGGTGGGGGATGCGACCTCTTCGACCGGAAGGGCGGGCGGGCCGCCCGCGGCGGAACCGTCGGCGGCGGCTTCTTCCGGGTCCTCCATGAGGGCAAGGATCTCGGACCTTGCCCGCGCCAGGAGCTGGTCGCGGTCCGCCACCGTGAGACCGTCCACCGGGATCGGGTCCCCGACCCGGACCCGGACCTCGCCCGGGCGGATCCGCCAGGACCCCTTGGCCATGACCTCGCGACTCCCGGAGATCCCCACCGGGAGAATCGGAACGCCGGTCTGGATGGCCAGAACGAAGGCGCCCTTCTTGAACGGGAGCAGGCGACCGTCGGGAGAGCGGGTCCCCTCGGGAAAGAGGATCACGTTCAGCCGCTCGTCGCGGATCCGGGCGCCGGCCTCGTTCAGCGACCGGACCGCCTCGGCCCGGTCGCCCCGGTTCACGCGAATGTGCCCGCAGGTCTCCCAGGCGGCCCCGAAGAGGGGGATGCGGCGGAGTTCCTCCTTCGCCACGAAGCGGGCCCGCCCCGGAATGTGCCCCGCCAGCACGAAGACGTCGAACCAGCTCTGGTGGTTCGCCACCACCACGAGGGGGCGATCGAGCTTTTCCCGGGTCGCCCCCTCGAGGCGGACCCGGACGCCGGCGATCCAGGCCAGGGCCCGCCCCCAGAAGCTCGACGCCCGGCTGCAGTGGTCGCGGGCCCAGGGCGCCCGGAGGAGCCCGGAGAGCCGGACCCACGCCGAGAGCGAGAAGGTCAGGACGATCCCTGCGACGAGCACGAGAAAGGTTCGGATCACGGCGAGGGTCCGGCTCCGGTCCCGGTGGCGAAGTGGTCCCATCCGCCGCGGCGGAGGGAAACGGGGTCACCGCCTCCGGGGGGGCGCAGCCGCACGCCCGGGTCGGGGACCACCCGCCCCACCGGAGACAGGGAAAGATCGAACTTGCGGCGGAATTCCTCCACCCCGGAAGCTTCCACGGTTCCGGGAAGCGACACCAGGAGCTCGTAGTCCTCCCCCCCGTGGAGGGCACGCTCGAGCGCGGCGCGGTCGTCGTCATCGGGGGCGCCGGTCCGGTGCGCCACCGCCAGGAGGGCGTCGCCGTCGAGCTCGACCCCGACCCCCGAGGCCGCCGCCAGGTGGCTCGCGTCCCCGCCGATCCCGTCGGAGAGGTCGAGCCCAGCCGTGGCGCCCAGGTGGTCCCGGATCCAGCGGGCCTCGGCAATCCGGGGGCGTGGGTCCCGGAAGGCCTGCTCCGCGACCGGGTCAGGGGCCATGCCCCGGCCCCACGCCTGGACGGCGGCGGCGGCGGCGCCGAGGCGTCCGGTGACCCAGAGGCGGTCTCCCGGGCGCGCCCCGCTTCGGAGGAGGGGGCGGGAGGTTCGCCCCACCACCACCACGTCCACCACCGAGGGGCCACCCTCGGGCGAGCGGGTCAGGTCCCCGCCCAGGAGGAGGGCACCGGCGGCCTCCGCCGCCTCCCGGACCCCCTCCATCAGCGCGTCGGCCAGGGTTCCCGGCTGGGGCGCCGCCACGGACGCCAGGAGCCCCACCGGCCGCGCCGCCATGGCCGCCAGGTCCGAAAGCGCCGCCGCCGCCGCCCGACGCCCGGCGTCCCGGGGCCCGATCCAGTCCAGCCGGAAGTGGACCCCCTCCACCGACAGGTCGGTGGAAAGCACGGTACCGTCGTCCAGGACCGCCGCATCGTCACCGGGACCGACCCGGACCCCCGGGGCCGGCCCGAGCCCCCGGAGGAACCCCCGGATCCGGTCGAACTCGGTCCCGGGCCCGAGCCCGGGCGCACCGCCGGAATCCCTGGTCACCGCGCCGCGTCCAGGTCAAGGAGGACCGCGGGGTGCTCGCCCAGCGGGTCCCGTCCCGGACTCCCCGCCGTGGGGGGGTCTGCGCCGTCGAGCTCGCCGAGGGCGCCGGGGAGCGCCTCGATGAGCTCCGAGGGGGTGAGCCCATCGTGGCGGCCTGCCCGGTCGGCCGCCCGCCCGGTCAGGTGGAGCGCGAGTCCCGCCGCGGCGCGGGCGTCACACCCACGGGCGAGGAAGGCCCCGGCCACGCCGGTGAGGACGTCGCCCATCCCGCCGCGTGCGAAGGCCGAGGAGCCGCTCGCGCTCACGAGGGCCGGGCCGTCTCCCGGGGCCGCCACCACCGAGGGGGTGCCCTTGAGGAGGCAGACCGCCTCCCACCGGGATGCCGCCGCCGCCGCGTCCTCCAGGTGGAGGGCACCCCCCGCCCCCTCCATGATCCGGGCGAGCTCGCCCGGGTGCGGGGTCAGGAGGCGCCGCCCGGGTCTGCACGGAAGTGCGGGGAGGGCACCCTGTCCGAGAAGGGTCAGGGCGTCGGCGTCCAGGAGAACCCCCTTCCCCTCTTCGCGTTCGGCCATGGCCTCCAGGAGCCCCGGGAGGAGCCGTGCCGGTTCCTCCCCGAGGCTGAGACCCATCCCCGGTCCTGCCGCCAGGGCATCGGACGCCTCGAAGGCCGCCCGGACCGCCCCCGGGTCGCGCAGGTCGGGGAGGATCGCCTCGGGCACCCCGCGGTGGAAGGCCTCGCGGTGCCCGGGAGCGGTCAGGACCCGGAGCATCCCGATCCCGGCCCGGAGCGCGGCCCGGGCGGCAAGGATCGCGGCTCCCCCCATTTCCGCACCGCCGGCCACGAGAAGGAGGCGGCCGACCTCGTTCTTGTGGGTCGGCACGGGGCGCCGCGGGTACGCTCCCCGGGCCCACCCCCCGGTGATGAGCGCGGCGCGCGCATCCTCCTCCCGCCACGGGGGGAAACCGATCTCCACGGCCATGAGCCGCCCGGTGTGGGCCCGCCCCGGGTGGAACAGGGTGCCGAGCTTGGGCGCCCCGAACGCCACCGTGACCGAGGCCCGGACCGCGGGGCCCGGCACTTCCCCGGTATCGGACACGACACCCGACGGGACGTCCAGGGACACGACGGGCGCCCCGGTCCGGTCGGCCTCCGCCTGGAGGGCCCGGATCCACGCGGCTGCCGGTTCCCTCGGCGCCCCGGAGAGCCCGGTCCCGAGGAGGGCGTCCACGAGGACCGCCGGCGGGGGGTCGTCCGGAGCCAGGAGTGCCCCGAGGCGGGTCGGTTCCGGGAGGGGGCGCACCGCGACATCGTGTCCGTGGAGGAGGGGGTCGGGAGCAGGCCTCCGCGGGTCCACGAAGAGGAGTACGGGGACACCCCGGGCCCGAAGCGTCCGGGCAAGGACGACACCGTCGCCTCCGTTGTTTCCCGCCCCGGCGAGAACGACCACCGGACCCGGGGCTCGGGCTGCGGTCGGTGGCGCCCCTGCGAGCGACTGCACCAGGTCGGCGGCGGTGCGCCCCGCCGACTCCATGAGGACGCCGTCCGGTACCCCCCGGTCATGGGCCGCCCGGTCGAAGGCTGCGGCCTCGGTGCCGGTGGGAACGGGAAAGAGGGGGGCGGGCACGAGACCGGCCGGCTACTTGAAGCTCTGCCCGATGGCCCGCCCGAAGGTGATCTCGCCGTTGTCGATGCGGATGTTGAAGCCGCACTCGGGGTTCGAGCAGACCCAGGCCTTGAACCGGATCGGCGCCCCGTCGCGGCCGTAGTCCGAAAGGGGAAGCAGGAGCCCCACATCGCACTTCTGGCAGCGCGGGAACCGTGTCGCGTCGTCGATCACCACCCCTCCCTGTTCGAGTCCTCCCCTCGAGGCATCTCCCCCTTCAACCCCCCCGCCCCCACGGATAGTTCCGCTCGAAGGCCTCCTCGAAATCGAAGAGGGCATGGAAGTCCTGGACCCGGTCCTCCTCCTCCTTCACGAGGATCCCCGCGTCCACCAGGGCGAAGACGAGGGCCCCGATGTCGTCAGTGGCGTGGATCCCCCAGTGGCCGAGCACCGTGCGCGCCAGGAGACCATACTCCCGCAACGCCAGTTCACGGACTCCTTCCGAGAGCTCCGCACCCGAGATGTGGCGGGGGCGGGAAAGCCCCTCCATCACGTGCTGGAGCGCCGACAACACGAACAGGTACGCCTTCGCGTGGAACCGGGGGTCCCGGTCCCGGAGGCGCTCCAGGATCTCGTCGGCGAACTCTACGTGGCCCATTCGGAGAATCTTTCACCCGGTGGCCCGTTGGGAAAGGGGCGCCGCCCCGGGGCGCGCGAGGCGGCCGTGCCCGGGCGCACCCGGGGCCCCCTCGGAGCCCTCAGTTCCCGGTGAGCTCCGGGTAGAGGGGAAAGCGGCGTGCGAGCTCGAGGACCGCGCCCTGCACCCGGGTCCGGACCGACTCCGAGGCCGGGTCCTCGAGGATGTCGGCGATCCACCCGGCCACGAGGGCCATCTCGTCCGTCCCCATCCCCCGGGAGGTGAGGGCGGGGGTCCCGATCCGGAGCCCCGAGGTGACGAAGGGGGAGCGGGGCTCCCCGGGGACGGTGTTCTTGTTCACCGTGATCCCCGCCGCCTCGAGGGCATGCTCCGCGTCCTTCCCGGTGAGTTCGCCACGGTCCCGAAGGTCCACGAGGACGAGGTGGTTGTCCGTCCCTCCCGACACGAGGGTGAACCCCCGCGCCATCAGGCCGTCGCCGAGCGCCCGGGCGTTCGCCACCACCTGGCGGGCGTAGTCGGCGAAGGCGGGCTCGAGGGCCTCGCGGAAGGCCACGGCCTTCGCCGCGATGACGTGCATGAGGGGTCCACCCTGGGTGCCGGGAAAGACCGCCTTGTCCACGGCCTTCGCGTGTTCCTCCCGGGCCAGGATGACCCCTCCACGGGGTCCGCGGAGCGTCTTGTGCGTGGTGGTGGTGACCACGTCGGCGTGGGGGACCGGGCTCGGATGGACCCCGCCGGCCACGAGCCCGGCGACGTGCGACATGTCCACGAGAAAGGTGGCCCCTACCTCGCGGGCAATGGACCCGAAGGCCTCGAAGTCCAGGGTGCGCGTGTAGGCGCTCGCCCCCGCCACGACCATCTTCGGACGGACCTCGAGGGCCCGCTGCCGGACGCAGTCGTAGTCGATCCGGCCGTCGTCCTCCCGGACCCCGTAGAAGTGCGGCTCGTACAGGATGCCGGAGGCGTTCACCCTCGAGCCGTGGGTCAGGTGGCCGCCGTGGGAGAGGTCCATTCCCAGGATGCGATCTCCCGGGCTCAGGAAGGCGAGGTAGACCGCCATGTTTGCCTGGGCCCCTGAGTGGGGCTGGACGTTCACGTGGTCCGCCCCGAAGAGCCGCTTCGCCCGCTCCCGGGCCAGATCCTCCGCCCGGTCCACGAACTCGCATCCCCCGTAGTACCGCTTCCCGGGAAGCCCCTCCGCGTACTTGTTCGTGAGCACCGTACCCGCCGCCTCGAGTACGGCGCGGGACACGAAGTTCTCGGAGGCGATCAGCTCGAGGCCGTCGGCCTGGCGGCGTCCCTCGGCCAGCACGGCCTCGTGGAGTTCGGGGTCGGCGGCCGCGATGTACGGGTAGGGATCAGGGGTCATGGAGGGGTCCCGGGGGGCGAAACGGTGGGCTCAGACGTAGCTGCGGTGAAGGTGGCGGACCCGCTGGATCCGCTCCTCGGCGATCCGGTCCGCCGCGACGGCGGTGGGGACCCCCTCGTTCTCCGCCAGTTCGAAGATGCGGAGCAGGGTGCCGTAGATCTCCCCGGCCTTCCGCTTGCTCCGCTCCGGGTTCCAGTCGTGGAGTTCGCCGTACACGTTGATGAGTCCGCCGGCGTTGATCACGTAGTCCGGGGCGTAGAGGATCCCCCGCTTGTGGAGCTCCTCGCCGTGGCGGGCGTGGGCCAGCTGGTTGTTCGCGGCGCCGGCCACGATCTGCACGTTCAGGACCTTCAGCGTGTCGTCGTTCACCGTGGCGCCGAGGGCGCAGGGCGCGTAGACGTCGGCCTCGATCCCGTAGATCTCGTCGGGGCCCACCACGGTGGCGCCGAAGTCGTGGCGCACGCGGCCGATCCGCCCCTCGTCGATGTCCGTCACCGTGAGGCGGGCGCCCTCTTCGTGGAGGAAGCCGCAAAGGTGGTACCCCACGTTTCCGAGTCCCTGCACGAGGACATGCCGCCCCTCGAGGGCGGGAGAGCCGAACTGGCGCTCGGCGGTGGCCCGGATCCCCTGGTAGGTGCCGTAGGCCGTCACCGGCGACGGGTCACCGGACCCCCCGTAGACGCCCACCACCGAGTCCGTCTCCATGCGGACGAACTCCATGTCGTCCACCGAGGTCCCCACGTCCTCCGCGGTGATGTAGCGCCCGCCGAGGGACTCGACCGCCCGGCCGTGCGCCCGGAAGATGAGCTCCCGGTCCCGGGTGCGGTTGTCGCCGATGATCACGGACTTGCCGCCGCCGAGGGCGACGCCGGCCACCGCCGCCTTGTACGTCATCCCCTGCGAGAGGCGGAGCACGTCGACGATGGCCTCCTCGTCGCTGGCGTAGTTCCAGAAGCGGGTGCCTCCGAGGGCCGGACCCAGCGTCGAGTCGTGGATCGCGATGATCCCCTTGTAGCCGAGCTCGGGCTCGGACCAGAAGACGATCTGCTCGTGGCCATACTCGGAAAGCGCGTCGAAGAGCTTCATCAGGAAGGACTCCTGCCTTGGTTCGGTTTGTCAGGTGGAAGGAAAGGGTCGAGGCGCCGGAGCTACCCGCCCCCTCCCTCCCGGATCAGGTCCCGTGCCACCACCCACCGGAGGACCTCGCTCGACCCCTCGTAGATCTCGGTCCCCTTTGCATCCCGCATGAGCTTCTCCACGGGATAGTCCCGCATGTATCCGTAGCCCCCAAAGATCTGCACCGCCTCGTCCGCCGTCCACATGGCGGCCTCGGTGGCGGCGATCTTCGCCATGGCTGCGGCGGCCTCGAGGGAGCGGGGGGCGTGAAGGGCCCCCGCTTCCGCCGATGCGCCCCGGAGCTCGCCCCCGGCCCGGTGCACCCGGGCGGCGGTTTCCAGGAGAAGGGCCCGGGCGGAGGCGATCCGGATCGCCATTCCCGCGAGCTTCTCCTGCACGGCCCCGAAACCCCCGAGGGGGCGGCCGAACTGCTCCCGCTCCCCGGCGTAACGAAGGGCGTGGTCCTGTGCCGCCTGGGCGATCCCGAGGGCCTGGGCGGCCACGAAGAGGCGGCCGTGGACGATGGCATCGCGGGCCACCTCCCATCCCTCGCCCTCGGTACCGAGAAGGGCCTCGGCGGGAAGCCGGACCCCGTCCAGGGAGAGGGTCACCGTCGAGGTGGCGCACATTCCCAGGGTCCGCTCCCGGTGCGTCACGGTGATCCCTTCGCTCCCGCCGGGAAGGAGGAAGGCGGAGAGTCCCGCCACCTCGCCCGGAGCTCCCCCCGTCCGGGCGAAGAGGACCACGAGCCCCGCCCGGTCCCCGTTCGTGACCCAGCGCTTCTCGCCGTTCAGCACCCACCCGTCGTCCGCGCGTTCCGCCCGCGCCGCCACGGCGCCCACGTCGCTTCCCGCGTCGGCCTCGGAAAGGGCGAAGGCGCCGAGCCCCTCTCCGGTCGCGAGGAGGGGGAGCCAGCGGGCCCGCTGCTCGGGAGTCCCGAAGCGGCGAAGGGTGCGGGTCACGGGACCGGCGTGGATGGCCACGGAGAGCCCGACGCCCGATTCCCCCCAGGAGAGGGCCTCCACCGCGAGGAGGGCCGTGGCCAGCTCCAGATCGAGTCCCCCGTGCTCCTCCGGGGCCCGGAGCCCCAGGAAGCCCATCTCCCCGAGGGCGGCGAAGATCTCGTCCGGGACCGCGCGGTCCGCGTCCCATGCCTCGGCATGGGGGCGGAGCTCCCGCTCGGCAAACTCCCGGGCAAGCGCCCGGATCTCGAGGGCTTCGGCGAAGGGTTCCGTCATGTGCCCCAACCCATCAGCGGTCGTAGACGTGGAAGCCGCGACCGGACTTCCGCCCGAGCCACCCTGCCGCGACATACTTCCGGAGGAGGGGCGAGGGGCGGTAGCGGTCGTCACCGAGCTCCCGGTGCAGGACCTCGAGGATGTTCAGACAGGTGTCGAGCCCGATCAGGTCGGCGAGGGCCAGGGGGCCCATGGGGTGATTCATGCCGAGCTTCATGACCGTGTCGATGGCCTCCGCCTCGGCGACGCCCTCCATCAGGGCGAAGACCGCCTCGTTGATCATCGGCATGAGGACCCGGTTCGACACGAAGCCCGGAAAGTCGTTCACCTCCACCGGGGTCTTCCCCATTTCCCGGGAAAGGGCGAAGACCGCCGCCGTGGTGGCGTCGTCGGTGGCGAGCCCCCGGATCACCTCCACGAGCTGCATCACCGGCACCGGGTTCATGAAGTGCATCCCGATGACCTTTTCGGGACGCCGGGTCCGCGCGGCGATCTCGGTGATGGAAATGGACGACGTGTTCGTGGCGAGGATCGCGTCCGCCGGGGCCGCCTCGTCGAGCTCGCGGAAGATCTCGTACTTGAGCTCGGCTCGCTCCGGCACCGCCTCGATGGCGAGCTGGACGTCGGCCACGGCCCCCTTCCGGTCGGTGGAGGTGCGGATACGCCCCAGGGTTCCCGCCTTCTCCCCGTCGGTGATCTGCCCCTTCTTCACCTGCCGGTCCAGGTTCTTCGCGATCGTGGCGAGGGCGCGCTCGAGGAGCTCCCCGTTCATGTCCACGAGCACCACGTCCGAGCCGCACTGCGCCCCGACGTGGGCGATCCCGTTCCCCATGGTGCCACTTCCGATCACCGCGATGCGCCGGATCCCCGACGCCTGTCCGTTCGTCATGTCGTCGTTCCCGTTCCCTTGTTCCGGCTCACCCGAGGGTGAGCCAACCGATGGTGTAGACGAGGAGGAGCCAGCCTCCCGTCATCATCACTCCGTCGGCGAAGCGGAGGTCCCGGACCCCTTCAGGGTTCTCGACCTCCACGTCGCCCTTCCCCCCCCGCCCGAAGCGTCGGGCGAGCCCCTCCCTGGCCGCGCGCCCCGGCAGCCGCACGCCGAGGCGGGCCGATCCCCCGAGGAGGAGGGCCAGCACCCCGGCGGTGAAGACCGCGAGGAGCCAGATCTCGACCGTCTCGAGGAGCTGGATCCTCCCGCCCCGGAGCTCGAGGCGGGACACCCCGGCGGCAAAGGCGGCCGCCCCGAGGGCCACCGCCAGCGCCCCGGCGAGGGGGCCCGCACCCCGGCGGAAGGGGCCGCCGGTCACCCTTCGTCTCTCCAACACACGTCGGCCCCGGCCGCCTTCCGGGCGACCGGGGCCGGTTCCATCACCCCAGGGAGTTCCGGGAAAGTCCGGGGATCCCCGCTCCGTCCACGTGCAGGCGGGCCCGCACCCCGGGGGTCCACCGCCCCGTCACCCTTCCACGTCCCGGCTGATCGAGAGGGCCACCGCGTTTCCGCCCCCGAGGCAGAGGGTGGCGAGCCCCGCGTTCAGCGACCGGTCCTCCAGGGCGTGGAGGAGGGTGACGAGCACCCGGGCGCCGGAGCACCCGATGGGGTGGCCCAGCGCTACGGCCCCCCCGTGAACGTTCACCTTGTCCGGATCCATGGAGAGGGCGTCCATGTCGGCCAGCGCCTGCACCGCGAAGGCCTCGTTCACCTCGAAGAGGTCGTAGTCCCCGATGGTGGTCCCCGCCCGATCCATCAGGCGGTTCACCGCCTCCACGGGGGCGAAGAAAAGGTCCCGGGGCTCGGTCCCGCCGGAGGCATACCCGGTGATCCGGGCCCGCACCTGGAGCCCGTGGGCCCGGGCGAAGGCCAGCGAGGTGACCACGAGGGCCGCGCCGCCGTCGTTCAGCCCCGGGGCGTTCCCCGCCGTCACGACCAGGTTCTCCACCTCCTCCGGGGCGTCCTTCGGGAAGGCGGGGCGCAGCCGCGCGAGGGCCTCGAGGGAGGTGTCCGCCCGGGGCGACTCGTCCGTGTCCACCACCGTGGTCCCCTTCCGTCCGGCGATTTCCACCGGAACGATCTCGGCGGCGAACTTCCCACCCTCCATGGCCGCCACGGCCTTCCGGTGTGAATCCAGCGCAAAGGCGTCGGCGCGCTCGCGGCCGATCCCGGCCTTCCAGGCGGTGTACTCGGCATGCCCACCCATGTGGCACTGCCCGAAGGCGCACCAGAGCCCGTCGAGGACGAGGCCGTCCTGAACCGTCTGGTCCCCGAACTTGATCCCGTTCCGGAGGCCCCGGAGGTAGTGCGGCACGTTCGACATGGATTCGAAGCCGCCGGCCACCGCCACCTGGAGGTCCCCGGCGCGGATCGCCTGGGCGGCGAGCATCACGGCCTTGAGCCCCGAGCCGCACACCTTGTTGATCGTGACGGCGGGGATCGTCGCGGAGAGCCCGGCCCCGATGGCGGCCTGCCGCGCCGGCGCCTGCCCTCCCCCGGCCTGGACCACGTTTCCGAGGATCACCTCGTCGATGGCCGAGGCGTCGACCCCGGACCGCTCGACGGCGGCCCGGACCGCGATGGCCCCGAGCTCGGTGGCGGCAAGGGGGGAGAGCCCCCCGAGGAAACGCCCGATGGGGGTCCGGGCTCCGCTCACGATCACCGGAATCCGGCTCGGATCGGCGGTCGGATCGATCATGGGGTCACTCCACGTGCACGTACGGGGGGTTCCCGCCTCCGGCCCCGGGTGGGGTCGGCGCGGGCCGGTCGACGGCCGGGCAGCGAGTGCCCCATGCGGGACGTTCGATGCGCAGCCCGTGAAAGATAGGAAGAAACGGGAGGCGGGTCACCTGCCGGAACCTACGAACGGAGCCCCCGGGCCTCGGGGTCGAGCCGCCCCCATCCCACCTCGGGATCGTGCTCGAAGACGAGAAGCCAGTCCTCCTCCCGGGCCCGCTTCCAGAGGGCCCGCTTCGTCTCCAGCGTGACCAGGGGCTCGAGGTCGTACCCCATGATCCAGGGGAGAGGCACGTGGGCCACCGTGGGGCAGAGGTCGGCAAGATAGCAGGCCGTCTCACCGTCGGACTGGACGAGGACGCTCTGGTGGTGCGGCGTGTGCCCCGGCGTCGGGAGGAGCCGCACCCCCCGGGTGAGCTCCACCTCGCCGTCCACGAATTCCCAGAGCCCGGCCCGGGTCAGGGGCTCGAGGTTCCGCTCCAGGTACGAGGCCCGGACCCGCTCGTTCGGAAGGGCGGCGAAGTCGAACTCCCCGCGCTGCACGACGTGGCGCGCCCCCGGAAAGGCAGGCGCCACGCTCCCGTCGGGGCGAAGGACCGTGGCCCCTCCGGCGTGGTCGAAGTGCAGGTGGGTGAGGACCACGAAATCCACGTCGGAGGGGTGGAACCCGGCGGCCCGGATCGCATCCTCGAGACGTGTGGGATCCCCCTCGTTCTCGACCCCGTAGATCTCGCGGAAGCGCTCGTCCTCCTTGTTCCCGATCCCGGTGTCCACGAGGACGAGGGCCCCGGGCGCTTCCACGAGGAGGCACCGGAGCCCCAGGGGAATGCGGTTCCTGGGGTCCGCGGGGATCCGCTTCTCCCAGAGGGGCTTCGGAACGACTCCGAACATGGCCCCCCCGTCGAGGCGCTGGAGCCCCGCGTCCAGCAGGTGGATCCGGATCGATCCCACCGAGCGGGAGCGCACGAGGGCCCCCCCGGCGGGGAAGCGGGCATCGGGTTCGGTCATCGTTCCTCCGGGTCCGGGGTCAGGGGTCAGGTTCGGGGGGTCGGGTCCGGGTCGTCGGGCCGGCGCCGGCGTCGGAGCCCGGAGGAGGGTCGGGGCCCCTTCGGCCTCCGGCCGCCCCGCGCCTTCAGGACCGCCTCGAGGGCCCCCAGGTCCCACGCTCCCTCCCGCTCCGCCGCATCCAGAAGGTGCACGAGGATCCTCGCCGTGGCCAGCGCGTCGCCCAGGGCGCGGTGTCTTCCCTCGATGGGGATGCGGTAGTGCCGGGCCAGGGAATCCAGGGCGTAGCTGGGGAGCCCCGGCACCAGCGCCCGCCCCATCCGGACCGTGCAGAGCCGGGGTCCCCCGGGGACCTCCCCCCGGGCATCCTGGAGGTGCCCCTCCACGAAGCCCCAGTCGAAGGCCACGTTGTGGGCGGTGAAGATCCGTTCCCGGAAGAGTCCCAGGAGCCGGTCCGCCACGAGATCGAAGGAGGGGGCTTCCGCCACCATGGCGTCGGTGATCCCGGTGAGGGACTGGATCCGGTAGGGGATGGGCCGCCCGGGATGCACGAGGGTGCTGAAGGGGGCCCCCACCACGCCTCCTTCCACCGGGACCACGGCGATCTCGGTGATCCGGTGGCCGCGGGCGTAGCCCCCCCCGGTGGTCTCCACGTCCACCACCGCGAAGCGGAGGGCGGAAAGGGGCGGGCCCGGCGGGGGATGCCCGGGGTCCAGGCTCCACACCCCCTCCCCGTCCACCCGGAAGCGGGGGTCTCCTCCCAGGAGGGCGAAGACCGCCCGGGCCGCCGCCCCGGGGTGCCCCTCCAGGCGGAGCACCTCCCGGGCCATCCATTCGGTGCTCCGGGGCCCGCCTTCGAGGGCCCGGACCGCCCGCTCCACGAGGGACCGGGCGCGGGGCGGACCGTCGGGGGAAGGATCCGTCCCGGTCAACGGTCCCGACTTCTCCTTCCCTCGCCGCCGAGGACGTGGGAGAGGGCCTCGAGTTCCACCGCCAGGTTCACATTGTTCACCTCGACCCCTTCCGGAAGGCGGAGCCGCACCGGGGCGAAGTTCAGGATTCCGCGAACCCCGGCCCCCACCGCCCGGCGGGCGAGCTCCGGCGCCGCCGGCGCGGGCACGGCCAGGATCACGATCTCCACCCCCTCGGCCCCGATGACCTCCTCGAGCTCCGTGGCGGGGCGGATCCGGGTCCCCTCCCAGGCGCGCCCGATCTTTTCCGGGTCGTCGTCGAGGATGGCCACGATCCGGAAGCCCCGCTCCCGGAAGTGGGGGTAGGCGTGGAGCGCGGAGCCGATCCGGCCGGCTCCCACGAGCGCCACCCGCCACCCCCGGTCGAGGCCCAGGATCTCCCGGATCCGGTCGTGGAGGGGGGCCACCGGGTAGCCGAGCCCCCGGGTCCCGAACGACCCGAAGCTCGAGAGGTCCTTCCGCACCTGCGCCGCCGTCGTGCCGGCGCGCTCGGCGAGGGTTTCCGACGACACCGTCTCCACCCCCTCGGCCTGGAGCCGCTCCAGGGACCTCAGGTGGAGGGAAAGCCGCCGGACGGCGGACTCGGAGATGCGTCGGGGACGAAGGGGCACAGGCGCCGGGGAAGGCCCGCCGGGGCGGGGGATCGGAACGGGATGTGGAGGGCTTGTGAAAAACTTCACAAAAGCTACCCCGGCCCCGGTTCCGGCGTCAACGGAGACCCCCGGGGTCGGACCCCGGCGGTGGCGAAGGTCGGCTGCGCCCCGGGTCGGGCCGCGGCGGATCCGGGACCCCCGGTCGCACCGGGCGTCAGCGCAGCGGGAGCGCCCGCGAGAGCGCCACGAGGGTGTCCGGCTCCAGGACCTCGGGGCGAAGATCCAGGGTGATCCCCACCCGCCCGGCGGCAGCCTCCGCCTCCTCCCGGGGGATGCGAAGCTCCGGGTGGTCCCGGAGGGTCCGGCCGAGCTGCTTTCTCCGCCACTGGAAGAGCGCCCGCACGAGGCGGCGGAGCGCCGCTTCCTCCGGGGCCTCCAGGGGCTCGGGACGGAGGGGGGTGATCCGGATCACCGTGGAGTCGACCCGGGGCCGGGGCCGGAAGGCGCCCGCCGGTACCGGAAGCACCCGCTCCACCGAGGCCACGGTCCGGACCCCCACCGAGAGGGCGCCGTAGTCCCTGCTCCCGGGGTCGGCCAGGATCCGGTCCGCCACCTCCCGCTGGACCATCAGGAGGATGGAGGCGGGGCGGGGGCGCTCCAGGAGATGGAAGACGATGGGGGTCGTGATGTTGTAGGGGATGTTCCCGACCACCGTCGCACGGGCGGGGTCGGGGACGAGCGCCGACACCGGGTGGTCCAGGACGTCTCCCTGGACCACCCGCACCCCGTCCTCCCCGGCCCAGGTCTCGGCATGGTGATGCGCCAGCGTCCGGTCGAGTTCCACGAGGACGAGGGGGAATCCCTCGGCCCGGGCCCGCGCCACGAGATGACCGGTGAGCGCCCCCGTTCCGGGCCCGATCTCCACCGCGGTCCCGCCCTCGGGGACCCGCACCTCGTCCACGATCCTCCGCTGGATCCCCGTGTCAACGAGGAAGTTCTGCCCCAGCGACCGGCGGGGACGATGCCCCTCGGGCCCGGAGTTCAGAGCCGAAGCACGACCGCCGAGCGGTCGTCGCCCTCGGTGGGGTCCCCGCCCCGGTCGAGGGCGAAGAGGGCGTCGACGATCTCCCGGGCCGGTGCCCTGCGGAGTCGCTCGGCGGTGGCCACGACCCGGGCTTCCCCCGCCACCCGGGAACGGGCGTCCAGCGTATCGGAGAGGCCGTCGGTGAAGAGGAGGAGAAGATCCCCCTCCGCATCCCAGGGGATCGTGCACGAGCGGTAGGCGTCCGGATCCGCGATCCCCATGGGCGGGTCGAGGGCGGGGAGGCGCTTCGTGGTTCCGTCGCCCCGGATCGCGAAGGCGTGCGGGTGCCCCGCGTTCGCGTAGACGAGCTCGCCCCGCTCCGGGTCCAGGACCCCGTAGAAGAGGGTCAGGTACATCTCGGTGGTCTCGAGCTCGTCACGGAGCGCCTCCGCCATCTCCGAGAGGACCCGGTCCGGGGCCTCCACCTCGGTGGCGTAGATCGACGCCGCCGAAAGGGAGAGCGCCATGATGAGGGCGGCGGGAAACCCGTGGCTCGACACGTCGCCGATCATGACGCCGAGGCGCCCCCCGGGAAGCCTCAGGAGCTGGTAGAAATCCCCCCCCACCGATTCCGCCGGCTCCACCCGTGCCGCCACCTTTCCGGCATCGAACCCCTCGAGGGAAGGGAGGAGCTTCATCTGCAGGTTGTGGGCGAGCTCCATTTCGCGCCCCACCCGCTCCTGCTCCAGCGACTCCTCCAGGAGCCGGTGGTTCTCCAGCGCTGCCCCCACCTGCGAGGCGATCGCCGACAGGAGCTTCTGGTCCGAGGCGGTGAAGCGCCCGCCACGTTTCCGCCCCACCAGGTTGATCACCCCCACGGTCCGGGGCTCTCCGGTGGGGGGCGTGTAGCGGATCGGCACGGAGAGGATCGAGTCCCCCCGCTCCGCACCTACCCCCGCCTCCTCCCCGGTCGGGTCCATCCGGTCCCCGGAGAGGATGAGGGGGCGGCCGTCGCGGAAGACCAGGGAGGTGATGGACGCGGTGTTCGACAGCGTCTGGGGGCTCTCGCGGCCACCCCCGCCGACCGAGGCCTCGAGGTGGAGTTCCCCGTCCTCCGGCGAGACCACCCAGAGCGCGCCCCGGCGAGCCCCCATCACGTCGCACACCTCGCTCAGGATCAGCCGCGCCGCATCCTGCATCCGCAGAAGGGATCCCAGCGTCTCGGCAATGGAGTAGAGAAGGTTGATCTCCTCGTAGCGCTCCGACACCTCGTAGGTGAAGAAGCGGATTTCCTCCGCGCTCTCGTAGAGCCGTTCGAGGGTCGTCCGGAGGACGTGGGTCGCGCTCCGCCCGGCGGGATCCACCGGTCCCCGGGCCTCGAGGGTGAGTTCGGTCCCGTTCCGGAGCGCGATGGAGAGGAGAACCGAGTCGTGGAGGGGCTCGCCCGGATCCGGGGTGTCCCGCGGAAAGAGATGAAGGGGATGCGCCCGCTCGGTCGGCGCCCAGAGGTGCAGGTCGAGGCGGAAGGCGCGCTGGAACTCCTCGAGGACCTGGGCCACCGCCTCGGGGAGAAGCTCCCGGGCGGTGTGCTCCGGGGTCATGCCGAGGCCTCGCGCAGCATCGCCTCCTCTGGGGGGAACCGGAGAACGAGGGTCACGGCGTTTCCACGCTCGTTGAAGTGCACCTCGTCCATGAGCTTGCGCATGAGGAAGATCCCCCGGCCGCAGGGGCGGTCCACGAACTCCGGCGCGGTGGGATCGGGTACCCGGTTCGGGTCGAAGCCGGGGCCCTGGTCCACGACCCGGGCCCGGAGCATGCGGGTCTCGACCACGACCTCGACCCGCACCCGCTTGAGGGGGTCGCCGCCATTGCCGTAGACCATGGCGTTCGCGAGGGCCTCCGCCAGGGAGACCCGGAAGTTGAAGCTGAGCTTCCGGGAAACCTCCTCGCAGTGTCGGCACCGGAGGAGGACGAACTCCACCGCTTCCTCGATGCAGCCGAGGTCGTTCGGGAGTTCGAAGACGAGCTGTCGGTCCATCGGACCTCCGTTCACGGGCGGAGGATTCCGGGGGGATGCGCGGGGTGCGGACCGGCGGCCGGCCGGGTCGGAGGCATGACGTCCCTTCCGACCCGGAGTCCGGGCCGGGTCAGAACGCCTTCAGCGCCTCCTCCCGGGTGTCGTGGATCCGGAAGAGGGTATCGAGCTTCGTGAGCTCGAAGAGGGTCCTCAGGTCCTCGTTCAGCGACGAGAGCCGGAGTTCCCCACCCTGTTCCCGGATCTTCTTGGACAGGCTCACGAGAACCCCCAGCCCTGACGAGTCGATGTACCCGGTGGCCGAGAAGTCCACGAGAAAGCGCCGCGATCCGTTCTCCAGTTCCTCGAGGAGCCGGTTCTTCAGCTCCTGCCGGTTTCCTACGATGAGCTGCCCGTCCACGTCGACGACGAGGACCTCTCCTTCGCGAGATACCTGAAACGCCATGGAGTCCTGATCCGATGGTTGCCGGGGACTTCCGCCCCGGTCATGGGAGACGTTGGAACGCGTACGCGGGTCCGGTTGGAAGCTAGAAGAAAGGCCGCGGTCCGGGCAAGATGGGACGCCGAAGTGGATCAGGAGGCCATGAGCGAGGTGATGACCGCCACCTCGACGATGTCGTCCGGCGAGGCCCCCCGGGAGAGGTCGTTCAGGGGGCGCCGGAGCCCCTGGACGATGGGGCCCACCGCCCGCACCCCGCCGAGCCGTTCCACGAGCTTGTACCCGATGTTCCCCGCGTCGAGGCTCGGGAAGACCAGGATGTTCGCCGCTCCTCCCACCGCCGAGCGCGGGGCCTTCCTCCGGGCCACCGCCTCCACGAGGGCGGTGTCAGCCTGGAATTCGCCGTCGGCGGGGATCCCGGGCTCCATGTCGCGGAAGAGCCGGACCCCCTCGCGCACCCGGTCCACCGAGGGTCCCTCGGCACTTCCCAGCGTCGAGTAGGAGAGGAATGCGACGACGGGGGAATCCCCGAACACGGCCCGGCGAGCCCGGGCCGCCGCAACCGCGATCTGCGCCAGCTGTGCGGGGGTGGGGTCGGGAACGACGGCACAGTCCGTGAAGGTCAGGACCTGCTCCGGCGGCCCGTCCACGATCATGTGGAAGCTCGACGACACGGTCCGGATCCCGTCGTCCGGGCCCACGCACCAGAGGGCGGCGCGGAGGACGTCGCCGGTGGCGTTCACCGCCCCGGCAACCGAACCGTCCACCTCCCCCAGGGCCACCATGCACGCGCCGCGGACGAGGGGGTCACGGACTCGCTCGCGGGCCTCCTCCTCGGACATTCCCCGGGCCCGCCTCCGGGTCCAGAGGTGGCCGGCGTGGCGCCCGGTCCCCTCCACCCCCCGGCTGTCCACGAGGGTCACCGCGTCCGGGTCGCCCCCGGCGGTGGAGAGCCCGTCGCGGACCCGGTCCGGGGTCCCGATGAGGACCGGGCGAAGGAGCCCCTCCCGCTGGATCCGCGCCACGGCCTCCAGGATCCGGGGCTCGTCCCCCTCGGGGAACACGATCTTCCGGGGGCGCCCGCGGGCCCGCTCCCTGAGGCGCTCGAGTGCGGTCATCCGTCGCCTCCGAAGCGCTCCCGAAGCCGGTCGAGGACCGGGGGCGAGACGAAGGGGCTCACGTCCCCCCCGAGGCGGGCCACTTCGCGCACGAGGGAGGCGGAGAGGAAGGCGTGGTGCGGATCGGGCATGAGGTAGAGGAACTCGGTCTCGGGGCGCATCTCCCGGTTCATCTGCGCCATCTGGAACTCGTACTCGAAGTCGGCCACGGCCCGGAGCCCCCGCACGACGAAGGCGGCACCCAGCTCCCGGGCGAAATCCACCAGGAGCCCACGGAAGCTCACGCACCGGATCCGGGGCTCGTCGGCGAAGACCCCGCGGAGCATGGCCAGGCGCTCCTCCACCGTGAAGGCGGCGGAGCGGCTCTCGGCCCCGGAGTGGGCCACGGCCACGACGACGCCGTCGGCCACCCGCAGGGTCCGGCGGGCGATGTCCTCGTGCCCCCGGGTCACCGGGTCGAAGGAGCCGGGGTAGAGCGCCACGCGGGGTGCGGAGGATGCATTCATTCGGGGGCCTCCATCCAGGTGAGGGTGGTGTCGCCGTAGCGACGTTGCCGGAGCCCGGGAAGCTCCGGCGCGGTTTCGCCGGTCCCGTGCTCGATCCAGAGTTCGCCGGCGAAGGGGACGCTCCGGAAGAGCTCCAGGAGCCGCTCCAGGTACCCGGATCCGTAGGGCGGATCGGCGAGGGCGATGTCGAAGGCCCCCGGGGCGAGGGCCCCGGCCCAGGTCAGGGCTTCAGCCTGGACGATCCGGGCCCGTTCTCCGCATCCCAGCGCCTCCACGTTCGCACGGAGCACGGCGAGGGGGCCCCGGGCCTGCTCCACGAAGACCGCCTCCGATGCGCCCCGGGAGAGGCATTCGAGGCCGAGGGCCCCCGACCCGGCGAAGAGATCCAGGACCCGCGCACCCGGGATGCGGAGCTGGAGGGCCGAGATCCAGGCCTCCCGGACCCGGTCCCCGGTGGGGCGAACCTCCCGCCCCGGGGGCGCCTGGATTCTTCGGCCGCGCCACGCCCCGGCGATGATCCTCATCGGGGGGAGGGCTCCCGGGCGGGTGCGCCCTCGGTCGCGGGCCTCACGTCGAGGAGGCGGGCCTGGAGGGTCACCCGACCCCGGTACGTGTTCGTCCGGAGCTGGTAGAGGGCATCCACCTCACCGTCCGCCAGGAGCTCCGGAGGGCGGCGGTGGGCGAGCCCGAACCCTATGGCCTCGAGGGAGGTACCCCCGCTCCCCCCGGCGAGGGCGAGCTTCAGGTGGCCGTCACCCACCACCCGGGGACGCCCGGAGATCCGGGCCCCCCGGGTCCAGAACACCGGGCGGGGGTTCCCGATTCCGAAGGGGGCCATGTGCTCGAGAAGGCGGTGGAGGGTGTCGTCGGCCCCGTCGGTGGCGAGGGGGACCTCGGCCCCGACCCGGGGGACCGGCGGCCGTCCGCCCAGCTGGTCCCTGACCTGGTCGTTGAACGCCGTCCGGAAGGCCGGGAGCCGGTCCGTGGCCACGTCCATCCCCGCCGCCTGCCGGTGCCCACCGAAGCGCCCCAGGTGCTCGGCACACCCGGCGAGGGCGTCGTAGAGGTGGACACCGGGAACGGAGCGGGCGCTTCCCCTTCCCCGCCCCCCCTCCAGTGCCACCATGACCACCGGGCGATGGATCCGCTCGACCACCCTGGACGCCACGATCCCGATGACCCCGGGGTGCCACCCCTCCCGGGCGAGGACCACTCCGAAGTCCCGGGCGGGGTCGTAGTTCCGGGCCAGGAGGTCGAGCGCCTCGTCCAGGGTGCGCCGGTCCTCGTCCCGCCGGGCCTCGTTCGCATCCTCGAGTTCGGCGGCGAGCCCCCGGGCCTCCACCGGGTCGTCGGTGAGGAGGAGGCGAAGCGCGGTCTCCGCCGCCCCCATCCGCCCCACCGCGTTGATCCGGGGTCCCAGCACGAACCCCACCTGCCCCGCATCCACCGCCCCCTGGATTCCCGCCGCCTCCTTGAGGGCCACGAGCCCCGCAAACGTGGTGTGCTCCAGGTAACGGAGGCCGAAGCGGACGAGGACCCGGTTCTCCCCTTCGAGGGGAACGAGATCCGCCACGGTGGCGAGCGCCACGAGGGCCAGGAGGGGGCGGAGCTCTCCCTCGTCCACGCCCCGGCGGGCGGCGAGGGCCTGGCAGAGCTTGTAGGCCACCCCCGCTCCGCAGAGCGTCCGCTCGGGGTAGCGCGAATCCCCCCGGACCGGGTTCACGACGGCCAGGGCGGGGGGAAGCTCGGGGCCCGGGGTGTGGTGGTCCGTGACGATCACGTCGATCCCCCGGGAGGCGGCCTCCGCCACCGCCCGGTGCGCGACGATCCCCGAGTCGCAGGTCAGGAGGAGGGTCGCCCCCGCCCGCTCCGCCGCCTCCACCCCGGCGGGGCCCAGGTCGTAGCCGTGCTCCGTCCTGTGGGGCACGAAGGGAACGACCTCCCCCCCGAGGCGCCTGAGCCAGCGTGTCAGGAGGGCGGCGGCGGCCACCCCGTCCACGTCGTAGTCACCGTGGACGAAGATCGTCTCCCCCCGGTCGAGGGCGGCGAGGATCCGCTCCACCGCCGCCGGGAGGTCCGGAAGCGCCTCGGCGGGGTGGAGATCCTCGAGGCGGGGGCGAAGGTAGCGCCTTGCCGCCTCCGCCCCCGAGATTCCCCGCCCCACGAGCACCGCGCAGAGGGGCTCCGGGAGGGAGAGCTCCCGGCAGAGCCCGGCCACCGCCTCCGGGTCCGGAGGGTCGGCCAGCGCCCATTCCGGCTCCGGGGGCGGAGGCAGGGTCGCCGCCGGAGCGGTCACGCGGTCTCGCCCTCCGCGTCTTCCTCGCCCCCGTCCGGCGCATCCGCCTCGGCATCCACGGCATCCCCGGCGGCGCTGGCGATCTCCTGCGCCAGGAGTTCGTCGTCCGGGTCGGCCTCGGGCTCCGGCTCGGCGGTGAGGATCACGCCGCACGCCTCGCAGCGGATGAGTCCCTCGCCTCCGCGACGGATCTCGTTCTGGAGCTGGAGGGGGACCACGTTGAAGCAGTTGCCGCACGCCCCGTCTTCGGTGAGCGTGGCCACGATGACGAGACGCCCCGAGGCGTGGAAGCTCTGGTACACCCGGCGCTCCCCGGCACCCAGGAGCTCCAGGACCGCGTCCCGCCGGAGGCGGAGCTCCGCCACCCGGTTCCGGAGCGTTTCCCGACGGGCCAGGAGGTCCGCCTGCCGGGGCTCCACGGAGGCCCGCGCCTCGGCGGCCTGCCCCGCGAGCTCCTCCTCGGCCAGCTCGGCGCGCCTGAGCTGCTCGCCAAGCTGGATCTGGTCCTTCTCGTCGGCGTCGAGGGCCCGCCGGAGCATGTCGGCCTCGGCCTTCACCGCCGCCTCCTCACGGAGGTTCGACACCTGGTTCAGCCGCTCCTCGAGCTTCTTCGACCGCTCCCGTTTCTCCTCCGAGCCCCGGTGGAGTCGTCGCTCGTCCTCCCGCATCTGCTCGATGCGGCGACGGAGCTGCTCGAGTTCGCCCTCGAGGCGGAGCGCAGGGTCCTCCACCTCGGCGAGCTGGGGATCGAAATCCTGGATCGCCAGCGTCGCATCGCGAATCTGCCGGTCGAGGCGCTGCAGCTCCCGGAGGGAACCCATCTTCGTTGTCGTCATCCGTCCTTCCGTTCCTGGTCCTGTGAGGGGTCGGCAGGAGGGCCCCGCCGCACCACGTTCCATCGCCCCGGGCGTTCCCGCCGGAGGCGCTGCATCTCCCGGGCCACCCGGGCCTGGGTTTCCGGGTCCGTCGCGGCCTCGAGCTCCCGGAGGAGCGCCTCGCGCCGCGCGTCGAACCCCCGGTCGAGGAGGCGCGTCACCGAGGCCTCGAAGACCCGCTCCACGTGTTCCAGCTCCTCCGGGTCGCCCTGGAGTTCCTCGAGTCGACGGATCACCTCCGGCGGCGTTCCCGACGGGGGTGTCTCGAAGTCCGGGTCGGCGAGGAGCATCTCGAAGATGGCCCGATCCACCGGATCCCGAAACTCTCCCGGTCCGATCCGTTCCGCCACCCGCTCCACCCACGCCCGCATTCGCAGGAGCACCAGGAGGAGCTGTCGCTCGGCCCCGAGGGCGGGAAGGCGGCGTCCACTCCCCCCCTGGCTCCGCGCCGGCGGCCCACGCCCGGATGGCGGCGCCCCGCCGGAACCTTCACCCCGCCCTGGTCCCCACCCCCCCGACCCCGGGGCACTCCCACGGGCGATCTCCTCGTCCAGGGTGGCCCGCCGGACCCCGGTGCGCTCGGCCACCTTCGCCACGTAGATGTCCCGGAGCGTCGGATCGGCGGCGGCCCGCAAGGTGGGAATGAGCTTGTCCACCGCCATCCGGGTCCGGTCGATGGTGTCGAAGAAGCCCCGCTCGGCCAGGAGCTGGAGCTTCCGGTCCACCACGTCCACCGCCGCCTCCAGGTACCGGCGGAGCCCCTCGGCCCCCTCCTTCCGGACCACCGTGTCGGGGTCCTCGCCGTCGGGGAGGGACACGACCAGGGGCTGGACCCCGGCGGCGAGGAGGACGTCGGCCCCCCGGAAGGTGGCGCGCATCCCCGCCTCGTCCGAGTCGAAGAGGAGGAGGGCGTGGTCGGTGTAGCGGCGCAGGAGCCGCGCGTGGTCGGGGGTGAGCGCCGTGCCGAGGGTGGCCACCGCGTGCTCCACCCCGTGGGCGGCGAGCGCCACCACGTCCATGTACCCCTCGGTGACGAGGGCCGCCCCCTCCTTCCGGATCGCGTTCCGGTTCCACCCGAGCGCGTAAAGCACCTCGCCCTTGTGGTAGATGGGGGTCTCGGGAGAGTTCAGGTACTTGGGCACCCCCTTCCCCGCCTCCCCCAGGACCCGTCCGCCGAAGGCCACCACCTTCCCCGTGACCGACTCGATGGGAAAGATGATCCGGTCGCGGAAGCGGTCGTAGGGCTCGGGCGCCCGCTCCGAGGTGGTGAGGAGCCCCACCTCCAGGAGGAGTTCATCGGGGATGCCATGCCTGGCCGCCGCTTCCCGGAGCGCACGCCACCCGTCGGGGGCGTACCCCAGGCCGAAGCGCTCACGGGTCGCCTCGTCGATCCCCCGGGCGTCCAGGTAGGCCCGGGCCTTCGCCCCCGCCTCCGGGTCCAGGAGGGTCTCCCTCCAGAAGGTCCGGGCGAAGGCGTTTGCCTCGTGGTGGGGGCGGAAGGGGTCTTCCCGCTCCTCGCCGCTCTTCACCTCCCGGACCTCGACCCCGTAACGGCGCCCGAGCTCCCGTACCGCGTCCAGGAAGCCCAGCCCCTGGCGCTCCATGAGGAACTTGAAGGCGTCGCCCTGGGCGCCGCAGCCGAAGCAGTGGTACATCCGCTTGTCGGGGACCACGTAGAACGAGGGGGAGCGGTCCTCGTGGAAGGGGCACTTTCCCTTCCAGTCCTTTCCGGAGCGCTTGAGGTCCACGACCTCGCCCACGATCTCGACCAGATCGGCCCGCTCCCGGACCTCCTCCACCACCTCGTCGGGAATCATCGGAGCACCGCCACGGTCACCCCCGCGCCTCCCTCGCCGTGCACCCCGCCCCGGAATTCCCGCACCCTGCGATCCTGGCGGAGGAGCTCCACGACCCGGGCCTTCACTGCCCCGGTCCCCTTTCCGTGAACGATCCGGAGCTCGTGGAGGTGGCCGAGAACCGCGTCGTCCAGGGCCCGGCCCAGGGCCAGGTCCACCTCCTCGACCCGGAGCCCCAGGAGGTGCACCTCGGGGGATGCCCGGGTCTCGGGGACCGCCACCGTTCCTCCGC
>JBJHCE010000006.1:0-52780 GCA_050485865.1 Gemmatimonadales bacterium
GAATCGGGACCCGGTAACGGTACCGGCGGCGCCCAGCGGGAGGATCTGCATCGGGATCGGTGACTCCGGTTCAGGGTGTGGGTCGACGGGTGGATGCGCGGGTGGGTCAGCGGGTGGGTCAGCGGGTCAGAAGGATCGCGAGGGCCACGAATCCCGCGGCAAGGAAGATCCGCCGCCAGGACAGGGGTGCCGTCCCCCGGCGCGCCTCCGGGTCGGCGGTCCAGAAGAGCACCGCACCGCACGGGCTCCGGGTGTACTGGACCGGCGCCGTGGCCCCCCGGTACACCTCCACGCCCTCGAGATCCGACCAGACCAGGAACTCGTCGACGGAACCGCGCGTCCCCAGGTTCATTCCGTCCACCACCAGGTCGGGGAGGCACCCGCCGCGCATCGTGAGGATGGATGCGGTGCCCCTGCCGGTGGGACGCACCTGCACCCCGGCCATGGCGCGGAAGAGGTCCGAGACCTGCCCCGGGAACCGGTCCACGATCTGGTCCCGGTCCAGGTAGGTGCCGAGCCCCCGGGCGCGCCGGTCGTAGAAGCCGTAACCGTCGAGGCGTGGGCTCCGGATCGAGGTCACGACCACGGGCGCGAGGGCGAGGGCCGAGGGCTGGAGCGCGACCCGGATCTCCATGGGCGAGGCGCCGGCCACCCGGATCTCCTCCTGGGCGGGGCCGTACCCCAGCGCCTCCACCTCGAGGCGGTGACGCCCGGGGTGCAGCCCCTCGATCCGGTAGCGCCCCTCCGTGTCGGTGCGGGCCTCCCGGGGCACGAGGGGGAGGGTGTCGGAGCGCGTGGGCGCCGGCGGCCCCGCCGCATCCCGGGAAAGCGTGTCGCCGCTGGCTCCACCGGACCCCAGCGGCACGAGGCGGACCAGGGCGAGGGCGATCCCCTGGCGGGTCGCGGCGTCGGTGACGGTGCCGATGACGGCAAGCTCCGCCCGCGGTCGCTCGGCGGGATCGGGTCCGGCCTCCGTCGGGGGTGTCTGGGCGCCGAGGGGGAGGGGGAGGGGGAAAGGGAGCGGGAAAGGGAGTGCGAGGGCGCCGAGGAGCAGAAACGGTGCCCGACGAAGAAGGCGGGGGGTACGCACCGGGCCGCCCCCCCACCCCTCAGCCTGCGGGTGTGTAGCCGGCCTCGCGGATCGCCTCCTCGAGGGCCTCGCGCTTCATCAGGGCGGCGTTTCCGGTCACGTCCACTCCCTCGAGGTCGGCGTGGGCGGACTCGACACCCTCCACCTCGAGGAGGGCGCGTTCGACGCGTGCGGTGCAGTGCGAGCAGGTCATGCCCTCGACCGGGATGCGCAACGGGTTTTCGGGGCTCATGGCGTGGGGGTCGCTCGGGTGGATCGGGGCAGTCGGGTCAGAACCGGAGGAGGCTCGCTCCCCAGGTGAAGCCGGCGCCGAAGGCCGCGAGGCAGACCAGGTCGCCCCGCTGGACCTTGCCGTCGGCTACCGCCTCCGAAAAGGCAATGGGAATCGAGGCCGCGGTGGTATTTCCGTAGCGATGGATGTTCGAGGCCACCCGGTCTTCGGAAAGCCCCGCTCTCTGTCTTACCGCCTCGGTGATCCGAAGGTTCGCCTGGTGGGGGACCAGGTAATCGAGTTCCGAGAGGGGAAGGCCCTCGGCGGCGAGCACTTCCTCGATCACCGCCGGGAACTTCGTGACGGCGTGGCGGAAGACCTCGCGGCCGTTCATGTACGGGGTCGTGAGCCCCTGCTCGATCTGCTCCGCCGAGAAGAAGGGGGAGTCGCCGGAGCCGGGCTTCACGACGCAGAGCTCACGGGCGTACTTCCCGTCGGAGTGGAGAACGTGCCGGAGGATGCGCGAGGGACTGCCGTTCTCGACCGCCTCGACGCAGGCGGCGCCGGCCCCGTCGCCGAAGATCACCGCGGTGTCGCGCCCCCGATCGGTGAGGCTGAGCCCGCGGGAGTGGACCTCGGCGCCGACCACGAGGATGCGGCGGGCCATGCCCATGCGCACCCAGGCGTCGGCCACCGAGAGGGCGTAGACGAAGCCGGTGCACTGGGTGCGGACGTCGAGGGCGCCCACGTTCCCGATCCCGAGCTGGTGCTGGAGGAGGGCGCCGTTCCCCGGAAAGTAGAGGTCCGGCGAGAGGGTGGCGAAAATGATGAGCTCCACGTCGTCGGGCTCCCACCCGGCGTTTGCCAGGGCGGCACGGGAGGCGGCCTCGGCGAGGTCGGTGCACGAGGTGCCCTCGTCCACGAAGCGGCGCTCGAGGATCCCGGTGCGCTCGCGGATCCATTCGTCGGTTGTGTCCATGATCCCGGCGAGCTCGTCGTTCGTGACCACCCGCTCGGGGAGGTGGTGGCCGAGGGCGGCGATCCGGGCGGACACGGGGGGGTGGGTCATTCAGCGCTCCCAGTCGATGCGTACGATTTGCGAGGCGCCGTCCGGGAGGGTGCGAAGCCCCCAGGCGCGGTCCTCGAGAAGTAGTGGGCGGCTTCCGGAAAGGAGGGCGACGTCGGCGGGCCAGCGGGCCACGTGTACGAGGGTGCCGTCGGGCGCGAAGACGTGGGCGACGCGGTCGGGGCTGCCCGAGGGACGGGTGATCTCGACCCAGAGGCGGCCGGCCTCGTCGAAGGCGATCCCCCGGATCGGGGGGTGGAATTCGGTGAAGGCCAGGCCTTCGAAGGCGACTCCCAGTCTGAGGAACGGTTCGAGCCACCCTTCCCTGTCGGCCTCCGTCACGGGCACGGGCTCGAGGGGCGGGCCCACGATGGGGGAGAGCTCGGCCCCGTCGCCGGCGGTGCGGAAGATCTCGTAGCGGCTCGTGACCACGGCGGCCACCGTGCCGTCGGGGCCCGTGGCCCAGCGCCGCTCCTCCCAGAAGGGGACGGCTATCTCCCGCCGGGTCCTCGGGTTTCGCTCGGGCTCGGTCAGGATCATGGTCCGCCCCGAGTAGCGCGGGAGGATGGGGGCCGGGTGGAGGGGGTCGACACCCCCGGCCGGGTCGATGGCGACGAGGCGGAAGACCGGCGGGGCCTCCTCGTCGCGCTCCGGGTCGGCGGCCAGGATCACGGCCCGGTCACCCACGGCCCGGGCGGCGAAGGCTGCGGGCCAGGCGGCACCCCGGAGCGCGGCGCGCTCGATCCGGGTGCGGTCCACGGTCTGGGTACCTTCGAAGGTCAGGACATCGCGCCAGTTGCGGGAATCGACCCAGAGGCGGCCGTCGGGGGCGAAGAAGATGCCCCGGGGCCCGTCGAAGACCCGGGGGGCCTCGCCCGCCGGGTCCACGGTGAAGGCGTGGCGGCCGTCGGGGTCGAAGGCCCGGACCTCGGACCACCGGGCGTCGGCCACGTAGAGGCGCCCGTCGGGGCCGAGGACCATGGAGGTGAGCTCGGGAAAGCGATAGGCCCGTTCTCCACCTGCGGGTGCGCCGATCTCCGCGGCGACCCGGCCGCGGAGTTCGTCCACCTCCTGGGGCGTTGCGGCGGCGGCGGGCCAGGGGGCCGCGGCGGCGACGAGCGCTGCGAGGGCGAGGAGGCCTGCGGCGGGGAGGGGGGACGTGCGGGGGGAAGCCCGGGGGACTGCCGGAAGTTCGGACGCGGAACCGTGCATTCGCCACCTCGCTCGGGGGGGAGGACCGGGCACGCGGAGCACCGTCCGCGTGGGGCACGATGCCACCGGACGGTCCGTTACCGCAAGGATACGCCCGCAAGGATCCGGTGGTGGCGGTCGGTCGCGGGAGCGGCTCGCCTCAGCGGTACACCACGTCTTCCATTTCGACCCGCTCGAACCCCGCGCCGGCGTCGCCGGTGAGGGCGTAGCGGTACACCGCGGCCCGGTAGATCCCCTGGAGCGCCGTGGTGGCCAGCGCGAAGAGCACCCAGACCACCACGAGGAGCCCGATCACCGGAACGACCCCGAAGGGTCCGAGCCCGGAGGCCAGGAAGACGAGCCCGCCGCTCGCGATCATCATGACCACCGTCATGGCCCCGAAGGCGATTCCCATGCCGAAGACCCCGGTGATCTGGTGCCCCCAGGTGTTCCGGAGGAGGCGCGCACTCTCCTTGAGGGCGTCGATGGGGCCCAGGTCGCGGGTCACGAGGACCGGCACCACCAGGAAGGTGGCCAGGTTCCAGGCGGTGCCGAGAATCCCCGACACGATCCGCCCCCCCACCGCCCCCCGGCGACCGGAGCGGTTCAGGAAGATTCCCACCGTGGCCGAGATCGCCGCGTACCCCAGCAGGGGCATGGCGTGGTCGGACGCGATCCGGAGCCCGTCGGAAAGGGTGGGGCGCCCGCCGTCCAGGTGGATCAGGGCGGCGGCCACGAGGGCGGCGTTGAAGTAGAACGCCACGAAGTACTGGGCAATGTAGAAGAGAAAGAGGAAGCCCCAGGCCATGGGCCCCCAGTCGTCGAAGAAGGCCCCGGCGTCGCCCATGAAGAAGATGGGTGCGATCACGGTGGCGAAGAGCGCGAGGAACGCCGCCCCCGAAAGAAGGGGAAAGAGGAGGAGGGCCCGGTCCTCGTTCAGGATCCGGGCGCTCGCCTTCACGAGCTCCCAGCTCGTGGAGAGGGTGCGCTGCATCGGGACCTCCTTCAAGAGGGGGTACGGCCCGGGAATCCGCGCCCGCGGCTCCCGCGATACCCCGATTCGCCCTTTCGCTACGAATGGACGGGTGCGAATCTTCAGTCTCGTTCGTTCACCCACAAGACGGACCGGGCCCGGGCAACCGGACCCGGAGCTCGCATGACGCCACGCACCGTTCGACGGAAGGTCGCCCCGGCCCTGGCCGTGGCCCTGGCCCTCCCCCTCCTCGCCGCACCCGCACTCGTCGAGGCCCAGCCCCGGTCCGGCGCCTCCGATGCCGCCCGCGTCATCGAGGAGGTGATCACGCCCGAGACCTATTTCAACCGGCTCTCCTTCCTGGCCTCCGACGCCCTCCAGGGGCGGGACACCCCCAGCGTCGGCCTCGAGGTCGCCGCCGAGTGGCTCCGGAGCGAGCACCGGCGCATGGGGCTCGAGCCCGGCGCCGACGGGGGAAGCTTCTTCCAGCGCTGGCCCTACCGGCAGATCCGGACGGACGTCGCCCAGGCGCACCTCGTCCTCGTGGGTCCCGGAGGCGAGACCTCCATCGACCCCGAGACGAGCCCCCTTCGCGGGGCCTCCGTGGGGCCGATCGACGGCGAGCTCGTCTTCGTGGCAAACCTCTCTGCCGCCCCCGAGGCGGGGTCCATGGCGGGCAAGGTACTCGTGGCCTACGCGCCGGGGAGCTTCTCCCAGCCCTGGCTCCAGCAGCTGAACCGCCTGAACGGCTTCGCGGAAACTTCCGGGGCCAAGGGCTCCATCGTGGTGGTGGACGGGGACTTCGGCGCCGAGGCCATGGAGGGAATGCGGGCCCGGTTCGCCACGGCGCCCTGGCGCTACGGGGCCGAGCTCGTGATCCCCGCGCCCCAGCTCGTGATTCCCCGGGCCACCGCCGACGCCACGATCCCCGGGTTCGCCGCCCTGGCCGCCCGCCACGAGGCGGGGGACACCTTCACGGCCGAGGTGTCCGGTGCGCGTCTCCGCGGAGACGTCCCCGCCCACGTCGTGGACGGCGCCCCGGCCAACGTGGTAGCCATTCTCCCCGGGACCGACCCGGCGCTCCGCAACGAGTTCGTGGTCCTCTCGGCCCACTACGACCACGTGGGCGTCGGCACCCCGATGAATGGCGACTCGATCTACAACGGCGCCGACGACAACGGCTCGGGCACGGTGGCGCTTCTCGAGGTGGCGAACGCCCTGCGCCAGCTCCCCGAGGGCCAGGGCCCGCGCCGCTCGATTGCCTTCGTGCACGTGAGCGGCGAGGAAAAGGGGCTCCTCGGCTCCCGCTGGTTCGTGGACAACCCGCCGGAGACGATCCCCGTCGAGCGGATGATCGCGAACATCAACGCCGACATGATCGGGGGTGACACCCACCGCGACACCCTGGTCGTGATCGGGAAGACGTACTCGACGCTGGGCCCCCTGGTGGACGAGCTGAACGAGTCGATGCCCCAGCTCCGCCTCACCACCTCGGACGACCTCTGGCCCGAGCAGCGCTTCTTCTTCCGCTCGGACCAGCTCCACTTCATGCGCAAGGAGATCCCGTCGCTCTTCTTCTTCACCGGCCTCCACGAGTGCTACCACCGCCCCTGCGACACGGTGGACCGCCTCGACGTGGACAAGGCGTCGCGGGTGGCCCGCCTCCTGGCCCACGCCACCCTCGAGATCGCGAACCGCGACGAACGCCCCACCTGGTATCCCGACGGGCTCGCCGAGGTACGCGAACGGACCGGGGGCGGGCCCTGACCCGGATTCCCTTCGGCCGGGCAGCCGGCAGCACGAACGAGAACGGGGCGGGGGCCGGCGCGGAAGCGTCCGGTCTCCGCCCCGCCGTCTTCCTGGAGCGCCCGAACCGCTTTCTCTGCCGCGTCCTCCTGGCCCCTCCGCCGGGCGAGCCCCCGGGGGCTCCCATGGGCGACCCGGTGGAGGCCCACCTCCCCGACCCGGGCCGCCTCGCGGAGCTCCTCGTGACCGGGCGGCGGTGCTACGTGGCGCCGGCTCCGGCACCGGCCCGGGAGGGATCCGGCCGCCGCACCCGCTGGACCATGAAGCTCGTCCGGAACCCCGAGAACACGGGGTGGGTCTCCCTCGATACCACCATGCCGAACCGCCTCCTGGACCGGGCCCTCCGGGAGGCCGACGCCGCCGGCCGCGACGCCCTCGCCGAACTCCCCGGCTGGGTCCTCGACCGCCCCGAGGCCACCCTCGGCGCCTCCCGCTTCGACTTCCTCCTGAAGCGCAGGGGCACCGCCGGCCTCGGGGGCGACGAGACCCGCGCCGACGCCATGATCCTCGAGGCCAAGTCGGTGACCCTGGTCGAGGAGGGCCGCGCCCTCTTTCCGGACGCCGTGACCGCCCGGGGTGCCCGCCACGTCCGGGAAATGGCCGCCCTCGCCCGGGAGGGGCTCGCGGGCACCGTGATCTTCGTGGCCCAGCGGGAAGACGTGGAGGCCATCGAGGCGGCGTGGGAGATCGACCCGGACTTTGCCGAGGCCCTGGCCGAAGCCCGCGCTGCCGGGGTCCGCGTGGTGGGGCGCCGCTGCCAGGTCTCGCCGGAGGCGATCACCCTTCTTCCGGAGCCGGTCCCGGTCCTGGAGTAGCCCCGCCCCCGCCCGGCGAACCCACCGACACGGGCCTCACCGCCACCGCGCGCCCGGCGGGGAGAAACACGATCCACCCTTCCGCATCCGGGGGCTCCACCCCCTCCACCCGGGCCAGCGCCCCCAGGTAGGCCTCCATCTGCGGGCGGTAGTGCTCGGCGCGGGCGTCGAGCCCGGCCCCGGAGACGTCGTCGGTCTTCCAGTCCACCACCACGAGGCGTCCGGCACGCCCGGGATCCTCCGTTCGGGGGATGCGAAGGACCCGGTCCGCCTTCCCGTGCAGAATCCCCCCCTCGTCGCGGGCCACGAAGGGGACCTCCCGGAGGGGCTCGGTCCCCTCGGGCCAATGGGACTGCTCGAGAAACCGCCGCGCCTCGGGGGCCGCGATCCACCCCTCGAAGCGGGCCACCAGGTCGTCGAGTTCGGGTCCCTCCACCCCGGGGGCCACCCGCCGGGCGACGGCGAGGAGCGCCGCCCGGTGGGGGGGGGCCTCGCCGAGCCAGGCCACCTCCTCGAGCCAGGCGTGGACCAGGGTGCCCCGCTCGGCGGCGCCGTCGGGGAAGGGGCGAAGGAGCTCCCCGAGGGGGCGCTTCCGCCCCCCCTCGAGTTCCGACGGGGTGCGGGCGGGGAGGAAGCGACGCCCCGAGGGCGCGCGCATGGGCACCGGGTCCCGGCGGCGCGAGGCCCCCTCGGTCGTCCGGGGGCGTTCGACGGAGCGCCACCACTCGGGGTCGCCGGAGGTGTAGACGACCCGGTCCGGGAGGAGGCGCCCCTTCGTGTCGAAGGCGTCCGGGGCCATCCCCTCCCCATGGCCAGGGCCCTCCGGGTCGCGGAGCCCCGGCGCCTCCCGGAGGATCCGGGCCCAGGAGGTGGCCCCCGACACCGAACGCCCGTCGGGGGGAAGGAAGAGGAAGAGGGCGTGCCGGGCCCGGGTGAGCCCCACGTAGAGCCCCGAGAGCCAGTCGCGGACGACCCCCTCGCGGTGGGCCTCCTGCGCCGCCACCACGTCGGGAAAGAAGGGGGCGAGCCCCTTCGGAAGCGACGGGAGGATCCGCTCCACCGGCCCCCCGGGGGTGCGGCGCACCGGGAGCGCCATGGCCCCCCACCCCCCTCCGCCCCCCGGGCGGGCATCGAGCTCCGGAAGGAAGACCGCGTCGAACTCGAGCCCCTTGGACCGGTGGATCGTCATGATCCGGACCGGGGCCGTGGCGGGGTCCTCGCGCCGGGCCGAACGCACCCGCCGCACGAACTCCGAGGGGCGGAGGCTCGCCCGGGCCTCGCCGCCGAAGGCGAGCTCCACGAGCTGGTCGAGCCGCCGCGCCTCCCGGGGGGTGGCGCCCGGCCGAAGGCGGGCGGCGAGCTCCGCCACCACCGGGCCGTACCCCCGGGCCAGGAGCTCTGCCCGGAGCCTCCGTCCCGCCCGCTCCACGTGGCGGACGTCGCGGTAGTCCGAGAGTCCCATGAGCTCCGCCAGCGGCGAGCGCGCCACGAGGTATGCCGACACCCGGTCCAGGGGGTGGTCGGCCACGGTGAGGGCGGCGAGGATCGCCACCACCGCGGGTGCATCGGCCACCGGGACCCCGCCCTCCTCGCTCGCCTCCACCCCCCGCTCCCGGAGGAGCGCCATGAGGCGGGCCCCGGTGGCGTTGCGGCGCACCAGGATCCCCACCTGGACGCCGGGGTGGAGGCGGTGGAGGGCGACCACCCGATCGGCCACCTGGTCGAGGAGCGCGGTCGTGCGCCCGGCCGGATCCGGGGCGCCCGGACCCGACACCACCTCGACGCGGCCCGCGAGCTCGGGACGCGCCGCCTCGTGCATGTCGAACCCCTCCATCCAGCGGGCGGCCACCTCCGCATCTCCCCCCCCTCCCTGGAGCACGGGGTGATCCGGGAGTCCGCGGAAGGTCCGGTTCACGAAATCGAGGATCGGGGGTGCCGAGCGCCAGCTCCTCGACAGGGTCCCCTCGACGAGGCCGGGGCGGGCGCGGAGATCGTCCAGGAGGCGCGGCTCGCCCCCCCGCCAGCCGTAGATCGACTGCTTCGGGTCGCCCACCACGAAGAGGGCGCGCTCCCCCTCGTACCCGGAGAGGAGCTCGTCGACGAGGGGCTCGAGGGCGGCCCACTGGCGAATCGAAGTGTCCTGGAACTCGTCCAGGAGGAGGTGACGGATGCGGGCGTCCAGCCGGTAGTAGAGAACGTCGGTGCGGCCCAGGGCGCCCCCGGAGGCGAGGGCGTCCACCAGGTCGTCGAAGCCGAAGAGGGAGCGGGCGCGGCGGAGCTCGGCGAGGCGGGCGTCCCAGGCGGGGACGAGGCGGCCGAGCGCCTCCATGCGGCGCTGGAAGGCGGGACCCACGAGGGCGGGGAGATCGCGCGCCACCCCCTGGAAGGCCTCCACGAGTTCCGGGTGGATCTCCTTCCGGTCGAAGCGGGGGGGGGCGGCATCGGGGTCGAGGGCATTCTGCCAGAGGGTGAGCTCGACCAGGGCGCGGGCGTCGCGGGCGCGGAGGGCGGCGGTGGCCTTCGCGAGGGCGCCCTCCCAGTGGCGGCCGAATCCGGGGCCGTCCTGCTGGGCCCGGGCGGCGCGGAGTACGGCGTCGGCGTGCTCGTCCCACCGGGAGGCGGGGAGCTCCGGCCAGCGGTGGGCGGCGTTCTCGAAGCCCCACGGGTCGGCGGGGGACGCCGGGTCCCGCTCGCGCCAGAGGGCGTGGATTCCCTGTGCGGCGGAAAGGAGGTCGCGGTGCACGGCGCGGTCGGCCCCGCCCAGGCGCACGAGGCGCACGAGCTCGACGAGGACCCCGGGGTCGCCTTCGCGGAGCACCTCCTCCACGGCGCGGGCGCGGAGGCGGGCGTGGTCGGGCTCGTCGCCCATTTCGAAGCCGGGCGGGAGGCCGAGTTCCAGCGCGAAGGCCCGGACCACCCGGTTCACGAAGGCGTCCAGCGTCTGGACCTGGAGGCGGTTCAGGTCGCGGACCAGGTCGAGGAGGAGGGCGCGGAAGGCCTCGGGGGTGGTGCGCTCCGGGGGGAGCCCGGGGGGAAGGGAGTCCCGGAGCTCTGCCGCCTCCTCCGGGTCGAGGGCGGCCTTCGCCAGGCGGAGAAGGACCCGGTCCAGGATCTCGCCCGCGGCCTTCCGGGTGAAGGTGGAGGCGAGGATCGAGTCGGGGGGGGCGCCTGCGGCGAGGAGCGCAACGAGGCGTGACGACAGGGTGTAGGTCTTTCCGGAACCCGCCGAGGCGGTGAGGAGAACGCGCCCGAACACACCGGCGCCTGGGTCAGTCATCGGCGGCTCCTGCCGCTCCGGCGGGGGCCTCGTCGTCCGCGGCGTCATCGTCGTCCGCGAACTGGAGGATCCCCCGCCCCACGACGGGGGCCAGCGGGTCGTCGGCACCGATCCGGGAGGTGGCGGGATCCCAGGTGAACCGGTTCTCCCGGAGGAGCCGGACCATGCGCCGGGCCTCCTCGTCGGCCTCCTCGAGCGCCTCGGCGCTCCATTCCGCGAGGGCGAAGGCCACCGCATCCGCATCCTTCGGAAGCACGATGTACCCGGTCTCGATGGGTGCCCCTGCCGGGATCAGCGGCGCTCCGTCGGGGGTGCGGAGCCCGGGGACCAGGTGACGGTAGAGGGGAAGCTGGAGGTCGGTCCAGATCCCCCTGCGGGTCCGGTGTGCCTCCTCCGGGTGGGCGCCCCCCTCCGAGGTCTTCAGGTCCAGGAGTTGCCAACGTCCACTCTCGGGGTGGTGGTCCACCCGGTCGATCCGCCCCCGGAGGAGGATCGGGGCACCGTCCACGTCGAAGGGGACCCCCTCGCCGGCGGGGGCGACCTCGAGGGCCGCGATCCGCCACCCCGCGCGGTTCCGCTCGGCCTGCACCCGGGCGCAGGCGTGAAGGCGGAGGCGAAGCTGCTCCTTCTGGAGTCGGAGGGCCGGGAGGGGGCGGGTGCCGATCCGGCGCTCGAATTCCCGGTCCAGGGCCTCGTCGAGCGCGCGGCGAAGCTCCGCCTCGTCCTGGGTGGAGGCCGCCGGGTCCCGGCCCCACCGTTCGAGGACGGCGTGGGCCAGCGTTCCGAACCCGGCGCCGTCGAGTTCCCGGGCATCGTCGGAGAGCGATTCGAGCTCCAGGATGCGCTCCAGCGCGTAGCGGTACGGGTCGGCGAGGAGCGTCCGGAAGTCGGTGACCCGGATCCGGTCCGGAGGGGCGGGGGCCTGGATCCGCGGTTCCGGGGGGAGGGTGTATGCACCGGGGGCGGGAGAGGGTAGCGGAGGTGCGGGCGGGGTGCCCGCCGCCTTCCCCGGGGGGCCCTCCGGGAGCGCGGGGACGGATGCGTCCGAGGGGGCCGACTCGCCCAGGAGGAGGAGGACGCGGCGGGCCACGGCGCTCGCGTATCCGTGGTCCGCCTCGCCGGCACCGCCTGCGCCGGGGCCCTCGCCCGCTCCCAGGAGGAGGCGCGACGGACGGGCCGGGTCCCCGTCGGCGGTGCGCCGGGCGGCCACGAGGAGGGTGCGCGGGCGTCCGGCCAGGAGGGCGGCCAGGAGGTACCGGTCCCGGGCCAGTCGGTCGGCGTTGTCGGGAAGCCCCAGGCGGACCCGGAGGGCATGGGGGAGGAAGGGGTCGCCCCCGAGGGACTCCGGAAGGTGGGGCTCGTTCACCGAGGCAACCGCAAGGACCGGGGCGTCGTCGAGGAGAAGCTCGAGCCACCCCAGGAGTTCCACGGCCCCCTCGCCCGGAGGGGGTGGGACCGAGACGCTCCGGAGGCGCCCCAGGAGAAGGCGGAGGGCACGGTGGGCGGGGAGTTCGGCCCGGTCCAGGTGGGGCGGGATGCGCTCGAAGGCGTCGAGGACCCGGCCGGCGGCGGCGGCGAAGGCGGCGAGGTCCCGGTCGGCGGGGGCCTGGGGGTCGAGCTCCCGTTCCGGGTGGAGGGCCTCGACGAGCCTCCGGATCGGCTCGGCCCACCTGGAGAGGGGGCGGGCGGCGTCCTTCGCTTCGGGAGCGGTGGTGCGGCCCACCGTCGGCAACCCGCACCCCTCGAGGAGGCGGTCCAGCGCCTCCGTCACGTCGGCGTGGGGCTGCTCCGGGTGGCGGGGGTCGAAGGGTGTACCGGGGCGCCGGGCTCCCACGGGGATCCGGGGACCGCCTCCCACCACCGCCGGGAGGTGGAGGGCGTGGAAGGCGTCGGACACCGCCGGGAGGGGATGGTCCGTGGCCAGGGGTCGATCAATGGAGGGATGGCGGAGGAGGGCGGCCAGGGCCTCGTGGCTCCCGCCGTCGAGGAGTTCCGCCACCCCCTCCACGAGGCGGAAGGCGGCGGTGCGATCGAGGGGGCGCCCCTCGGCGTAGCGGGCGGGCACCCCCGCCTCCGAGAGGGCGTGCACCAGGGTGGGAACGAGCTCCGGGTCCGGGACGCCCACGGTGACCTCGTCGGGTGCGAAGGCGCCCCCGAGGCCCCGGAGGTGCTCGACCACCGCCTCGGCCTGGTCCCCGGGGCCGTTCACCACGCGGAGGTTCCCGTCGGGAACGGTGGCGAGCGCACCCGGGGGTGCCGCCCACCGGGCCGGGTCCACCGTTCCCAGCGGGCCGAAGTGGTCAGAGAGCGCCTCCGGGGCGCCCACGAGGGCGGCGACCGGGCCGGGGAAGGCCTCGACGAAGCGGCGCACCACCCCGGGGAGCTCCACCACCCCCACCAGGACGAGGCGGCGGGGCTCGCCGGGGGCGGGGGGCGCGAGCCCCGCCTCGAGGGCCTCCGTCCGGGCGGCCTCGCGGTCGCGGAGCCCCGCCTCGTCCAGGAGCGCCCGGAAGTGCTGCTGGGCCCGGGCGAGGACACGCCAGCGCGCTTCGTCGTCGAAGAGGAGCTCGCCTCCCCCCCGGCATGCGGCGGCCACCGCGCCGAAGTCGAGCCCCTCGGCGCCCACCTCGCGGTGGAGGCCCGAGACCAGGGTGGCGAGCCCCCCCCACGCACCGGGATCGGCGGCGTCGGGTGGGTCGCGGAGGAGCCGGGCCAGGTCGGCGGGGGAAAGCGACGCCAGGGCCTCCCGCCATGCCGCCTCCTCCCACTCGGGGCGAGGGGCCGGACGGGCGGGGCGGTGAAGCCGCTCCGGGAGTGCGCCGAGGGTGACCAGGTCCGGCGGCCGGAGGGGGATGCCCCGGGACTCGGCCTCGTCCAGGAGCAGCTCCCGGAGGCGGCGCCCGGCGCGGCTTCCAGGAAGGACCACCCGGTAGCCGGAGAGGTCGAGGGCCCGGGGCCCGGCCCCTGTGGCGGTCGCGGCGGCGGCGAGCCAGGCGGCGGCCTCCACGAGGAGGGGGCGCTGCCACCCCACGAAGACGCGCTCCACCGGGTGGGCGCGGTCAGCGTCGCGGTCAGCGTCGCGGTCAGCGTCGTGGTCGGGGGCGGGTCCGGGGCGTTCGGTCATCGTGCTCCGGAAGATGCGGATGCAGGCGTGCGGCGCAACGTGGTGGGCGCACCCCGGGTATCGGCGGCACCCCGCGCGGGAGGCTCCACGGGCGGGGCGGGGGGTGGCGCGGGGCCTCGCGGGGGCGGCGGGGGGCCTCGCGGGGACTCGCGGGGGCGGCGGGGGCCTCGCGGGGGGTGGCGGGAGGCCTCGCGGGGGGTGGCGGGGGGCCTCGCGGGGGCGACACGGAGCGAGAAGAATTCCCCTTTCGAGGGTGTCGCTCCGGTCGAGATACGCGAAATGGCCCGGAAACCGAGACGTATTCCCCTTTCGGCGGGAGGAGTCGGGTCGAGAGCTGAATTGTTCTCGAATAGCGAGACGGATTCAGCTCTCGAGGGTCGCGGGAGGGTCGAAAGCTGAATCCTGCTCGGTCCCGGGGGGCTGGGCGGCGGAGGCCGCCGGCGCGCCGGCGGCCGCACGCAAGAACCGGATCAGGCCGGCGCGGCCCCGCCGCGCCGGTACCGCACGAAGAGGGTCGCCGCCCGCACCGCCATGAGCGCCACGATCCCCCACCACACCCCGGGAAGCCCCCACCCGATCGGGATCACGAGGAGGAGGACCGCGGCGGCCGCGGCGGCGGACAGGAGCATCTGCACCGCCAGGAACCGGAACTCCTCGAGCCCCATGTAGATCCCGTCCCAGACGAAGACGAGTGCGTTCAGGGGCTGCATCCAGATCACGAAGGCCATGACCCGGGCCACCTCGGCCAGCGTGTCCGGGTCGTCGGTGAAGATCCGGGGGAGCCAGGGGGCGAGGAGGAGGAAGAGGGCGGCGAGGGCCACTCCGGTAGCGCCTCCCCAGAGGAGGAGGCGGTTCGTGACGCCCCTCAGGACCCGGGGGTCGCCCTCGCCCCGGTACCGGGCCACGAGCGCCTGCGCCGCCACCGCCACCGCGTCCACCACGAGGGCCAGGAGGAGCCAGAGCTGGATCGCCACCTGGTGCGCCGCCACCGAGGCGGGGCCCAGGCGGGTGGCCACGGCGGCGGCCACCGTGAGGGTCCCGATGAGGGCGAAGGTCCGCACCACGAGCTCGCCCCCCACCCTCAGAAAGGGGAGGAGCTCGGCCGGCCGGGGGAGTCGGGGAGCCGAGCCGAGGAGCGCCCGCCTCGGGCCCATGAGGAGCGCCAGGAACCAGAGGGCCCCGAACCACTGGGCCGCCACCGTGGCCCATGCCGCCCCCTCGATCCCCCACCCGAGGCCGAAGATGAGGACCGGGTCCAGGACCAGGTTCACCACGTTCAGCCCCAGCGTGACCACGAGGGGGGTCCGGGTGTCCTGGAACCCCCGGAAGATCCCGTGCCCCGCCATCACGACGAGGACCGCAGGGCCCGCCAGCGCCCGGATCCTCAGGTACGCGCCCGCCGGTTCGCGGAGCTCGCCCGTGGCACCCATGGCGGCAAGGAGGAGCTCCGCCGAGAGGAGCAGAACCGCCGTGGCCACCACCCCCGCCGCCAGGGCGAGCACCAGGGCCTCGACCGCCACCCGGCCCGCCCCTTCCGCATCCCCCCTGCCCACCGCCCGTGCGATCCGGGGCGTGGTCCCGTAGGCCAGGAAGTTGAAGACCACGAAGGCCAGGGTGAAGAGCGCCGCGTTCACCCCCAGGGCGCCCAGGGGCACCGTGCCCAGCCGCCCCACGAAGGCGGTGTCCACCATGGAGACCAGGGGATCGGCGGCGAGGGCCCCCAGCGCCGGAAAGGCCAGGGCGCCGATCTCGCGGTCGAGGCGCCGAAGGTCCAGATTGGGAGGCGGCGGGGGGGCGGCCCCCTCGGCGGACTTCAGCGGATCCTCCTCTCGAACGGACGGCCCATGCAGAACCTGATTCTCCGGATCTTCGTGAACGCGGTGGCGCTCTGGGTGGCGGCGCGGCTCGTCGGGGGGATCGCGCTTTCCGACGAGTTCTGGCCGGTGGTGCTCGTGGCGGCGGTGTTCGGGCTCGTGAACGGACTGATCCGGCCCATCGTGCTCCTCCTTTCGCTGCCGCTCCTGATCCTCACGCTGGGGCTCTTCACCCTCGTGGTCAACGCGCTCATGCTCCTCCTGACCGCGGCCCTCATCGACGCCCTCACGGTGGACGGGTTCTGGGCGGCGGTGCTCGGGAGCCTCGTCATTTCGATCGTGAGCTTCCTCTTCTCGGTCCTGCTCCCGGACCGGAAGGAACGCTGAGCGGGCGCTGAGGGGGTGCTGAGGGGGCCCGACGCGGGCCCCGGCGCGGGCCCGGCGCGGACGGGGGCCTCGTGGCATCGTGCGGCCCGGCGCGTCGTTCTGCCGTGGCCGGAATGTCACGGCGGGCGTGGCGCGGGCGCAGCGGCGGGCGCAGCGGCGGGCGGAGCGGCGGGCGGAGCGGCCACCGGAAAGAATGGTAGAACGGCGGCAGATGCGGAACACCCCGGGGAGGCGTCTCACTGTTGCTCGCCGGCGAGGAGCGGGGTGGCCCAATTCTTTCCGATCGGATCAGGAATCGCCGTACCGGGACCGGGCGCGGGGCACGGGATCTCGCCCCTCGGTTCCGGTGCCTGTCGTGCCACCCGATTCCGGAGCCGTCCCGTGCCAGTCGCCCACCGCACGCATCACCCCATCTTCGCCCTCGCCTGCGCCTCCCTCGCCTTCTTCCTGCTCTGGGGATGCTCGGGTGGGGACGGGAATTCGAACACGGGCACCGAGCCCACGCCGGCCTTCACCATGCAGGCGAGTCCGTCGAGCCTCACGGTGCAGCAGGGCGCGGCGGGGACGGTCACCATTTCGGTCAACCGGAGCGGCGGGTTTGCCGGGGGTGTGGCGGTGAGTGTCCAGGGGCTCCCCCAGGGGGTCACCGCCTCGGCGCTCAACGTGGCCGGGGGGTCGAACTCGGGAGATGTGACGCTCACGGTGGGCCCGCAGGCGGCCACCGGCACGGCCACCCTGACCTTCCGGGGAACCGGGAGCGGCGTCACGGAGCGGACGGCACAGGTGACCCTCACGGTGCAGGCGGCACCGACGCCGGACTTCGGGGTGTCGCTGGCTCCGGGTGCCCTGTCGGTGCAGGCGGGAAGCTCCGGAGAGGTGGCGGTGAGCCTTTCCCGGTCGGGGGGATTCACCGGGGCCGTTGCCCTTTCGGCCACCGGGCTCCCCTCGGGGGTGTCGGCGACCTTCGCCCCCTCGGCTCCTTCCGGGGCCGGGGGGAACGCCTCCACCCTCACGCTCCAGGCCGGGAGCGGCGCCGCAGCCGGGACCGTCCAGGTTGAGGTCGTGGGGACCGCCGACGGGGTGGGCACCCGATCGGCCACCCTGAACCTCACCGTGACCGCGGCACCGCCGCCTTCCGGCCAGGAGGTGAGCCTCGTCTTCTGCGGGGTGTCGGGGATCCCGGTCTGGGTCGCGTACCGCGACGGGACCGGCCCCTGGACCCGGGCCACCGGTACCGAGGACCGCTATACCGTCCAGATCTCGGAGGACCGGGGAAGCGTGGCCTGGGTGGTCCCGGAGGCCGATGACGGCTTCGCCATCCACGTCCTGCACGCGACCCGCGCGGAGCTTCAGGGGCATGGGGCGGAGCGGTGCCCTGCCGGGGCGGGCGCAGGAAAGTCGCTCACCGGGAGCGTGGCCGGGCTCGAGCCCTTCCCGGTCATCGAGTCGGGCTTCGTTTCCATGGGGGGCGTCTTCGCCGAGCCCGCACCTACCTCCTTCACCCCGGCGTTCTCCCTCACGGGCGTTCCGAACGAGCCGGTGGACCTCCTGGCCACGGCGGTGACGATCTCGCCCACCACGGGCTCGGCCACCCCGCGCAAGGTGATCCTCCGGCGGGGGCTGAACCCGGCGCCCGGGAGTGCCCTTCCGCTCCTGGACTTCGGGAGCGGCGAGGCCTTCGACCCGGTGACCCGGAGCCTGACCGTGACAGGGCTCGGCCCGGACCAGGTCATGGCGAACTCGCTCTTCTGGAGCGTCGGACACGCCCAGAACCTGACCGGCTTCGCCATGGGCGCCGGGGCCACCCAGCCCTGGTACGGGATTCCCCAGGCCCGGACCCAGAACGGAGACCTTCACATGGTCTCTGCGACGGCGGCGGCGAACTTCACGACGCCCCACCTCCCCACCCGGACCACGGTGCGCCTCATGGCGCAGGCCACGGACGTGACCCTCCCCCTGGGTCCAGCCCTTTCCTCGGTGACCGCCGCCCCCGAGGCCGGCCCGGGCTACCGGCGGGCGCGCTTCACCTTCGCAGCCCAGCCCGAGTACGACCGGTTCTGGTTCGTCTCGCTTCAGCAGGGCGCGGCGCCGGCGCGCCGGACCGAGATCCAGATGACCCGGGGGTACCGGGGATCGGGAACCGGCACGGTGGAAATGGACGTCCCGGACTTCTCGGGGGTGGACGGCTGGAACTCTCTCTGGGGGCTCCGCGAGGGGGTCACGATCGTGTGGAACGTGGACGCGGTGGGGTGGACGGGCGGGGGAACCGGCCTCCCGAGCGATCTGAGACAGGACGGATTCGAGTTCCGGAGCGCCACCCGCATGGGCGAGTTCTGACCCGGGGGGCGCAGGGGATCCTCACGGGTGCGGCGGGGTTTTCGGAGGCCATGAACCTGCGAACCCGCCGTACCCGACCCCTCGCTTCCTCCCTCGCCTCCAGCACCTCCGCCCTCGGAGCCATCGTCCTCCTGGCCCTGGCCGCCCCCGATGCGGCGGCCCAGGACGGGGGTGTGACCTGGCGAAACCAGACCGAGTTCTCCCTTCTCGCCACCGGCGGCAACGCCGAGGCGAGCACGGTGGGGCTCCGGAACACCCTCCGCCGGACCACCGCGTCGGGTGCCTTTCGTCTGGACCTGAGCACCCTTCGCACCGACGCCACCCGGATCGAGCGACGGGCGGTGGGGACCGGGGCCTCCTTCGTGGTGGAAGAGGGCCGGGACTCGGAGCGGACCGCCGAACGGTACGCCGCCCAGGGGCGCTACGACCGGAACCTCTCGGAGCGGACTTTCGCCTACGGCTCCACCGGGTGGGAACGGAACACCCTGGCCGGCTTCAACGCCCGGACCGTGGTGGCCCTCGGGGCCGGGACCCGGTTCGAGCGCCCGGAGGTCCGCGAGACGAAGGTGGGCGCGGCCCTCACCTACACCTTCCAGGACGACGTGGACCCGGACCCGGCCCGATCGGACCGGTTCGCCGGGCTCCGGGGCACCCTGGACCACGTCCACGCCCTTCGCGAGAACACCGAGCTCGAGGTGAAGTGGGTCGTGGATGCGAACGCCCGGGAGTGGAGCGACGTCCGCGGCGACCTGGCCCAGTCGGTCTCCGCCTCGCTCACGAGCCGCCTGGCCCTCAAGACCACGCTCCAGTTTCTCGTGGACAATGACCCCCCTTCCCGGCGGATCCCCCTCTTCACCCCGGCCGGCGAAGCCACCGGCGAGACGGTTCTCACCCCCTTGAGAAAGGTGGACCGGTCGATCTCGGTGGCGCTGGTCGTGACCTTCTGACGCCCTTCGTGCCCCCCGGCGGAGCAAGGCGGATCACCCGGGGGTCCAGCGCATGGCGCGGGTGACGGACGCCGATCTCCGCCCCCCGGGCTTCCCCCGGGACGTCCCCCTGGAGCTCCGCCGGAGCCCCCGGGCCCGGCAGATGCGCCTCGAGGTCCGCCCGGGGCTCCTCCGCCTCACCCTGCCGCAGCGGGTCACCCCCGCCGCCGTGATCCGCTTCCTGGGCGAGCGGGCGGAGTGGGTCCGGGAGAAGACCGAGGCGTGGCGCACCCTGGCTCCCCCCGGCGAGGGGCCGGTGGACCCCCCCTTCCCCGCCCCGGGCGAGGCGGGGCGGCACCTGGTCTTCCGGGGGCGAAGGACTCCCTTCGGCGTGACCCTCACCCCCGCCGGGCGCCCCCGGATCGGGTGGTCCCCGGAGCGCGGCCTCCGGGTCCACCTGCCGGAGCGCTGGCAACCGGAGGACCGGGAGCCCCGGGGCCGCCGCGCCCTCCACCGCTGGTACGACGCCCTCCTTGCCGCCGAGGCGGAGCGGGTGGTTGAGATGCTGGGCCGCCCCCGGGGCCTCGTCCCGTCGGCCTTCCGATTCAGCCGCCCCCGGACCCGCTGGGGAAGCTGTGCCCACGACGGGATCGTCCGGCTGAACCTCCGCCTCGTCGGAGCCCCGGCACCGGTCTTCCGCTACGTGGTGATCCACGAGATCGCCCACCTCCGGCACCCCGACCATTCGCCCCGGTTCTGGGCCCTGGTCGAGGAGATGGAGCCTGCCTGGCGGGAGCACCGGGGGTGGCTCGGCCGCTTCGGCCTCGCCCTGGGGTGACCCGCCCCCGGAGGTGCGCAACGGGCGGGCGCTGGCGCAACCCGCGATCCCGGCCCACCTTCATGGCTTCCCCCGGAACCTGAACCCAGGAGCCCCTGGCCATGACCTCGCGCTTGTCGAACGTGGGTGCACCCCGACTCTCCGCCCTTTTCGCCGCATCCCTCCTCGCCACCTCCGGGTGCGCGGGAGATGCCCAGACCGCCGCCCCTGACGGGAACCTCCCGGTCTTCACGTCGGTCCACTACGACTACCAGGTCGTTCCGGTGGTGGAGGGTCTCGAGGCCCCCTGGGGGATCGCCTTCCTCCCGGGCGGCGACATGCTCGTCACCGAGCGGATGGGGCGCCTCCGCCTCGTCCGGGGCGGCGAGCTCGTGGAGGAGCCGATCCGGGGCCTCCCCCCGATCCGCCAGCGCGGCCAGGGCGGACTCCTCGACGTGGTCCTCCACCCGGACTTCGCCTCGAACCAGCTGGTCTACCTGAGCTACGCGAAGCCGAACGACGACGACTCCATGGGCACCACCGCCGTGATCCGCGGGCGCTTCACCGGCGAGGCGCTGGAAGACGTGGAAGAGGTCTTCGAGGCCCAGGCCTGGACCGGGGGGCGCGGGCACCATGGCTCCCGGATCGTCTTCGACGGAAACGGCTACATGTTCGTCTCCATCGGTGACCGGCAGGCGCGCCCCGCCGGCGACCTCGCCGCCCATCCCGCCCAGGACCTTTCGAACCACTACGGCACCATCGTCCGCCTCCACGACGACGGGCGCGTCCCCTCGGACAACCCCTTCGTGGACCACCCGGACCACCCGGAGGCCCTCCCGGAGATCTGGAGCTACGGGCACCGGAACCCCCAGGGGATGGCGCTCCACCCGGAGACCGGCGAGCTCTGGGCCAACGAGCACGGCCCCCAGGGGGGCGACGAGCTGAACCTGGTACGCCCCGGCCTGAACTACGGCTGGCCCGTGGTGGGCTTCGGCGTCAACTACGGCGCCGGCACCCCGATCCACGAGGCGGTCCGCGCCCAGGGAATGGAGGACCCGGTGCACCTCTGGACCCCGTCCATCGCCACCTCGGGGCTCATGATCTACACCGGGAGCGAGTTTCCCTCCTGGCAGGGCGACCTCTTCACCGGGGGTCTCGCCGGCCAGCAGCTCGCCCGTGTGACCCTGAACGAGGACGGCGGCGTCATGAACGAGGAGATCCTCGTCCGCGGCCAGGGACGGATCCGCGATGTCCGCCAGGGCCCCGACGGGTCGATCTACCTGGCCTTCGACCACCGGGGCGACGAGCCCGTCTCCATTGCACGCCTGGTCCGGGTGCGGCGCTGACCCCGCGAAAGGGAGGGGGGCGGGCCCGCCCCCCCTCCCTTTCGCCCCCCGGAATCTTCGCCGACCCTTCCGGGTACACGCCGCACCCGCCCGAGCCTGCCCCTCCGCCCCCCGGGCAGCCCCCGTGCATCCCGGAACGAACGTGCATCCTTCAAGAAAGAACCCCCGCCTTCCATGACCTGGACCCTCGACGACGCCCGCGAGCTCTACAACATCGACTCGTGGGGGATCGGTTTCTTCGGCGTGAACGAAAAGGGGCACGTCACCGTCCACCCCACGAAGGACCCCGCCCTGGGGCTCGACCTCTTCGAGGTGGCCATGGACCTGGAGGCGCAGGAGGTGGGCCTCCCCCTCCTTCTCCGCTTCCCCGACATCCTCCGGATGCGGATCGAGACCCTCACCGAGAAGTTCCGGAATGCCCGGGAGGAATTCGAGTACGACGGGGGCTATACCCTGGTCTACCCCATCAAGGTGAACCAGCAGCGGCACGTCCTGGAGGAGCTGGTGGAGCTGGGGCAGGGGCACGGCGTGGGGCTCGAGGTGGGCTCGAAGCCCGAGCTCCAGGCGGTTCTCGCCCTCGACGAGCGCTCCGACCACCTGATCATCTGCAACGGCTACAAGGACGAGGAATACCTCTACCTGGCCCTCATGGGGCAGAAGCTCGGCCACGAGGTGATGATCGTGATCGAGAAGATCTCCGAGGTGGACCTCCTCCTGAAGGTGGCCGACGAGATGGAGGTCGTCCCCACCGCCGGGATCCGGATCAAGCTCTCCTCCTCGGGTGTGGGGCGCTGGTCCGAGTCCGCGGGTGAGAAGAGCAAGTTCGGGCTCTCGGCCTCGGAGCTCATGCGCGTCGTGGACAAGCTCCGGGCCGCCGGGCGGGAGGACATCCTCAAGCTCCTCCACTTCCACCTGGGCTCCCAGATCCCCGACGTCCGCTACATCAAGGCCGCCATGACCGAGGTGGCGCGCTACTACGTGGAGCTCCGCGAGCTCGGCCTCGACGTGACCCACGTGGACGTGGGGGGCGGGCTCGGGGTGGACTACGACGGGTCGCGCTCCACCGGAGTGGCGAGTGTCAACTACTCGATCCAGGAGTACGCGAACGACGTGGTGTACGCGCTGGCCGAGGCGTGTCGCGAGCACGAGCTCCCCATGCCCCACATCATTTCCGAGTCGGGGCGGGCCCTCACCGCGCACCATGCCCTCCTCCTCGTGAACGTGATCGACCTGGAAACGCAGATCGTGGAGGTGCCGGAGGCGATCCCCGACGAGATGCACCCCCTGGTGCACGAGCTCTTCGAGACCCTTGCCGTGCTCCGGAACGGGGAGGACCGCTCGCTCCGCGAGGCCTACCACGACACGACCTTCGCCAAGGAGCAGATGCGCACCCTCTACAACTCGGGGGTGCTCGGCCTCCAGGGGCGCGCGTACGCCGAGCGCCTCTACCTGGGGATCATGAACCGGGTGCACGAGCTCATGCTGAAGGACCCGGAGGAGTACGAGGACATTCTCCCGGAGCTGGACGCGATCCTCATTGACCGGTACTTCCTGAACTTCTCGCTCTTCCAGTCGCTTCCGGACTCCTGGGCGATCGACCAGCTCTTCCCGATCCTCCCGATCCACCGGCTCGACGAGCGCCCCACCCGGCGCGGGACCCTCCAGGACGTGACCTGCGACTCCGACGGAAAGATCGACCGCTTCATCGGGTGGCGGACGACCCAGCCCTCCCTGGAGCTCCACCCCTTCCGCCACGGGGAGCCCTACATTCTCGGGATCTTCCTGACCGGGGCGTACCAGGAGATCCTGGGCGACCTCCACAACCTCTTCGGCGACACGAACGCCGTGCACCTCTTCCTCACCGACGACGGTGGCTACGAGGTGGGGGGGATCGTCCATGGCGACACGGTGACCGAGGTCCTCGAGTACGTGCAGTTCGACCCGCAGAAGCTCGTGGCCACCTTCCGGAAGAAGGTGCGAAACGCGAAGGGGCTCTCCCGGGCCGACGCGAACGCCTTCATTGCGGACTACATCGCGGGACTCGCCGGGTACACGTACCTGGAGGGAGACGTGCGGTAGGGGTTTTCGGGGGATGCTCGGGGGGCGGGCCCGGGGCGGGCCCCGGGGGCGCGGGCCGGCTCGTCCCGGGCCCCCCGGCGGTCAGTTCGCCTTCGCGGCGTGGGCCGCCTGTTCCAGCTCCACCATGGCCTCGTGGATGTTCAGGACGTGGGCCCGGGTGCGGCGGTAGTCGGTGAGGATCCCGGTGTAGATGAGGGAGAGGGCCGGGGGGACCGGCTCGTCGGTCATCTGCCGGAGGTGGGCCTCCCGGAGGGACCGGATGGTCCGGGTGATGGCCGCGTGGGTGCTCCGGGCGGTGGCGTCATCGAGCGGCGTGCGGGCGGCGTAGGCTTCCGTGACCTGGGCCAGGAAGGCGGCCACCTGGTCGTGGAGCCCGAGGAGCGCCTCCTGCTGGTCCGGCGCCAGGACGAGGCCCTGGTCGCGGAGCTTCCGGACCCCCCGGAGGACCGAGGCCAGGCGGTCAGAGACCGACTCGTACTCGTGGGCCAGGCGGAACTGCTGGCGCCCCTCGGCGGCAATGGCCAGGGGTACGGTGGCGTCGAGCGCCTCGGTGAGGAAGGTGACGATCTCAGCCTGGATCTTGTCCAGCACCTCCTCGCGGTGGAAGATCTTCTCCTCGAGCTGGGGGTCCTGGGGGCCGGTGTAGGCCACCTGCCGGATCCAGTCGCTCATCTTCATGACCCCCCGCCCCATGGCCACGACCTCGCCCCGGCTCTGCTCGATCCCGAGGACCGGCGAGGCCACCCCACGGGCGTCAATGTGCCTCAGGTGTGCCACCTCCTTCACCGCCGGTTCGGGGAAGAGGCGCACGAGGAGCGCCGTGTAGGGCTTGATGAAGGGGAGGAAGAGGAGGGTGTTCGTGACGTTGAACCCGGTGTGGGTGAGCGCGATGGCCGCCGTCATCACCGCTCCGAACACGACCGGGTCCCCGACGGTGGCCACCGACATGGTCATGGGATCGGTGCCGTGCACGCCCTCGATGATCCCCGAGATCAGGCGGATGTAGAGGGGAAAGACGGTGATGATCCAGAGCATCCCGAAGAGGTTGAAGAGGACGTGGGCCGCCGCCGTCCGCTTCGCGTTGATGTTCCCCCCGATGGAGGCGAGGACGATGGTGATCGTGGTGCCCACGTTCTCGCCGAGGACGAGGGCCGCGGCGGTGGTGAAGGGAATGACCCCGGTGGCCGCAAGCCCGATGGTGATCCCCAGGGTGGCACTCGAGCTCTGGACCAGGAAGGTGAGGACCATTCCCACCAGGGCGCACTTCAGGATTCCCGGGTAGGTGCTCGCGTCGAACCAGGCGAAGGCCTCGACGAAGGTGGGAATGTCCTTCATCGGCGCGAAGCCGTCCTTCATGAGCTCGAGGCCGAAGAAGGCCATGCCGAGCCCCATGATGGCCATGGCAATGAACTTCGGCCGGTCGCGGCGCGAGAAGATGTGGACGAGGGCCGCCACGCCCAGGATCGGGAGCCCCCAGGCCCCGATCTTGAGGACCAGGATCCAGCCGGTGATCGTGGTCCCGATGTTGGCGCCGAAGATGACGCCCACCGCCTGGTGGAGCTGCATGAGCCCGGCGTTCACGAGCCCCACGACGATGACGGTGGAGACGGTGGACGACTGGACGAGGACCGTGACCCCGGTCCCGGTGGCGGTGGCGGTCAGCCGGTTGTTCGTGACGAGGCTGATCATCCGCCTGAGGGAGTTGCCGGCCACCGCCTGCATCCCCTCGGACATGTACTTCATCCCCAGCATGAAGATGCCGAGCCCACCCACGGCCGACATGAGCATGGGGATGAGGGCGCGAAGGGTGTCGTTCACCGGTTTCGCCTCACCGGGGGTGCCTCTCCGGGTCCAGGGACGGCCGCACTCGGGCGGATGCGCGCTCCAAGCTGACGGAAGCGGGCGGTCACAGCAAGGTCACGAGGCTGTAACCCGTCCACCCGTGCCGACCGGGGGGGGATCGCAGGAAGGCCCCGGTGTTCGTATTCTTCCCGGCATGACGACCGCACCCGCACCCGTGAACGTGATCTGCATGAAGTGGGGCACGAAGTACGGCCCCCACTACGTGAACCGTCTCCGCTCCATGGTGGCCCGCCACCTGGCGCGCCCGCACCGCTTCGTGTGCTTCACGGAGGATGGGCGGGGGATCGACCCCGGGGTGGAGGTGGCGCCGCTCCCCGAGGTCCGCCTTCCCGACGGCCTTCCCGAGCGGGGGTGGCGAAAGCTCGGGACCTTCCACGAGGGGCTCGCCGGGTCCGAGGGGCCGCTCGTTGGCCCCACCCTCTTCCTGGACCTGGACCTGGTGGTGGTGGGTGCGCTGGATCCGTTCTTCGAGTTCCCGGGGGATTTTCCGATCATCCGCGACTACAAGCCCTTCCGGAAGCCGTCGGAGCGCTACGTGGGGAACTCGTCGGTCTACCGCTTCGAGGCGGGAGCCTGGCCGGGGATCATTGCCGAGTTCCAGGAGAACTTCGAGGAGATCCGCCGCCGGTTCCGGAACGAGCAGGAGTACCTGTCGCACTACGTTCATTCGCGGGGGAAGCTCACCCACTGGCCCGACGCCTGGTGCGTGTCCTTCAAGCGGGACTGCATGTGGAAGGGGCCGCTCGGGCTCTTCCTCACCCCCCGGATCCCGGCGGGCGCCCGGGTCGTGGTCTTCCACGGGCACCCCCACCCGGACGAGGCCATCGCGGGGAAGTCAGGGTCATGGAAGCGGGCGCTCCGCCCCACCCCCTGGGTCGCGGAGCACTGGCGGTGACGGAGGTGGGGGCGGCCCTTCCCCGCCCCGCATCGGTGGTGACGGTGCAGGCCGGCACCCGCTACCCGGACCTCTACGTGGACCGGCTCCGGAGCATGGTGGGCCGGCACCTCCCCTGGCCCCACCGCCTGGTCTGCTACACGGACCGGGCCGTCCCCGGGCGCTTCCACCCGGAGGTGGAGGTGCGGGACCTGTCGGGGTGGGGGCTCGGCGGGTGGTTCAACAAGCTCCGCCTCTTTGACCGGGAGGTCACGGGCGAGGCGCCCTTCCTCTTCCTGGACCTGACCATGGTGATCCGGGGGTCCCTCGCCCCCCTCCTCGAGGCGGCCGCTGCACCGGAGCGCGCCGGGGCGTCCCTCGTGGCGGTGGCGGACTGGAACTACGAGATCGTGAACTCGAGCGTGATGCTCGTGCGCCCCGATGCCCGGACCCAGGCGGTCTGGGACGACTGGAAGGCGGGGGTGCCGCACCTCGAGAACCCCGCCGGGGACCAGAACTGGATCGACGCGGTCTTCCGGGCCCGGTTCCCCGACGCCCTGGCCTTCTGGCCCGGGGGGCTCGTGGCCTCGTACAAGGGGCTCCGGAAGCAGGCCGCCCGGGACCCTGAAGGGGCGCGGCGGGCCCTCGAGGCGGCGGCGATCCTCAAGTTCCATGGCCGCCCGAAGGCGGAGGAGGTGCTCGCCCCCTGGCGCCACCTTCCGAGCACCGTGCTCCGCCACCCCCTTCGCCCCCGGCTCTGGCGCTACCTGGCCCCGGAAATCGAGGCGCACTGGCAGTAGCGGCCGTGAGACGGAACGGGGCCTGGTGAGCCGGGGAGGGTGAAGCGGAGGAGGAGGGAGCGGTGGCGGGGTGTGGGCCATGGTGGGATCCCTGGAGGAGCTGAGTCGCCGTTCTTCCCACCCCAGGGAGCGCCCACCATGTCCACGAGCCTGATCTACCACGCCTTCGGGCTCGAAGTCTACACCTACCTTCGGACCGAGTACGTCGGCGGTGAAATCCACCTCCGGGTGCGACCGAAGGATCCGACGCTCCGGTGCGCGGGGTGTGGAAGCCGGGAGGTCATCCGCAAGGGCAGGCGGCAGCGACGGTTCCGGGGGCTGCCCATCGGCCGCCGTCCCGTCTGGATCGTCGGGGAGGCGGTCCGACCCGGATGCAGGAGGTGCGGGGCGGTGAAGCAGGCGAAGGTGGCCTTTGCCCCGGGCGGGCATCGCCGCACCCGCCGATTCGCCCGGCACGTCCTGGATCTCACCCGGGCGAGGACGATGTCTGATGTGGCCAGGCACCTCGGGGAGCGCTGGAACGTCGTGAAGGCGATCCTGAAGACGGACCTGGAGCGGCGCCTCCGCCGAGGGAAGCTCAAGGGGCTGCGCCGGATCGCGACCTGCGAAGTCTCCACCGAGCGAGGCCACCGGTACCTCACCATCGTCCTGGATCTGGACACCGGAGCGGTCGTCCTCGTGGGAGAAGGCGAGAGATCTGACGCCCTTGATCCCTTCTGGAAGCGGCTCCGGAGGTCCGGGGCCCGGACCCGGGCCGTGGCCACGGACATGTCCCAGGCCTGGATCCGGGCCGTCCGCACCCACCTCCCGGATACGACCCTGGTCTTCGACCGCTTCCATGTCGCGGGGCTCATGAACGACAAGCTCGAGGACGCTCGTGAGGAATTCGCGCGGCTGAAGCAGGCCCTCGAGCTCAACGCTTCCCGCTTGGCACCAGGGGGGTATCCCATTGGCTGAACCACCCACTACATCTTGTGGACTGCGTTTTGGGTCTGGTGAGGCCTCCGCAGGAGCGTCACCCTGCAGGTAACAGTGGCACGGGTCAGGGACGGATCCGGTGGGGAGAGCCGGGCGCCGGTCTGCTGCGGGACGGCCGGTGGTGGTGGGGTGGACGAGACGACTTGAGGACCGAGGGCAGTGCGGCCTGGTCGGCGCACTGCCCTTTCTTCTTTTCCGGACCCTTCCATCGGGTGCGGCGCCACGGGGGTCTTACGCGGCGAAAGGTCCAAGCGGGAGTTCTCGATGATCGTCAAGTCCACTGCGGATACGAGGAAGGAAGTGCACCGGCGTGTCCTGGCCGGGGAGCTTCGACGGATCGCGTATGGCGTGTACACGACCCGACTCGATGGCCCCATCGAGGAAGCGGTTTTCGCCGACCTCTGGCAAGTCGTCGCCGCGGCCGCCCCGGGGGCCGTGGTTTCCTACCGGACCGCCCTCCAGATGGGTCCGTCCGAGGAGGGGACCGTTGAACTCGAGGGCAAGGCCAAGATTCTTGAATTGCCCGGGGTTGTTCTTCGGGTGACGGAGGGGCCTGGCCCGCTCGCCGGTGACACGCTTCTGTCCGGTGGCCTCCACCGGGCCTCGGACGCACGCCTGCTGCTTCGGAACCTGAGCAGCACCCGGACATCCAAGTACGGGCGACGAACGGTCTCCGAAGAGGTGCTCGAGGAATGGCTCGAGAAGAGGATACGTGCGATGGGCCCTGACTTCCCGCGCCGCCTCGTGAACCAGGCGGAGGTCCTCGCCGAACCGCTTGGGGCCGATGAAGCGTTGGCGAAGCTTCGTGAACTGATCGGACGCGTGGTGGGCACCCGGGCAACCAAGGCCCGTACCCGGGCCCGTCGGGCTCGGGCTACGGGAGAGCCCATGGATCGGACCCGGATCGATCTCTTCGAATGGCTCGCCTCGGAACTCAGGGCCTCGCCCACTGCGCTCGTGCTTCCCTCCCCCGAACCGACCCCCGACGAATTCCGTCATGGGGCGTTCTTTGACGCCTACTTTTCGAACTACATCGAGGGCACCGAATTCGAGATCCACGAGGCGGAGGGCATCGTCTTCCGGGGCCAGCTCCCCGAGAGGCGACCTGCGGATTCCCATGACCTCCAGGGCTCCTATGAGCTTCTCTCCAGCCGGAAGGAGATGCTCCTCGTCGGAGCCGCGGACTCTGCCGGGTACGAAGAATTCGAAGAGGTGCTCCGGGAACGGCACCGGATCCTGATGCGTGGACGGCCCGAACAGGACCCAGGCGTGTTCAAGGAGGTCCCGAACCGAGCCGGGAGCTACGTGTTCGTGAGACCCGAGGACGTGGAGGGCACGCTGCGGGCGGGTTTCGAGATCCTGGGCTCCCTGGGAGCTCCCTTCGACCGCGCCATGTTCACCTCCTTCCTCATCGCCGAGGTTCACCCGTTCAACGACGGTAACGGGCGCATGAGCCGGCTGTTCATGAATGCCACGCTACTGAGCGGCGGTGGGACCCGGGCACTGGTGCCCACGTCGCTCAGGACGGACTACCTACTCGCCCTGCGCTCCCTTTCAAATCGGAATTCAGCCGAAGCGATGCGTCAGGTCATACTTCGCGGCCAGGAACTCCTGAAGCAGCTCCCCCTCGCGGACCTCCAGGGGTCGATCACCGAACTTCGTCGGGTCGGCGCGTTCGACGAGCGTCCCGAAGCTGCCATTCTGCCACCTGGCGCGGAGGCCCCTGCCTGAGCGCTATCCGGAATCAACGGCACGCCAATTCGGACCTGACCGCGGCTACCCGGCGGCACCCCACACAGCCGGCACGACGGCTCATCACTGAACCGCTTCTCAAGCTCGGCCAGTGTCCGGGGAGCGTCTTCGGTTCGCCTGGGGAATCTGGGCATGGGCTCGAGCTCGGGTTGCTGAAGTCGGACGCTGCCCTACACTACATGTTGTGGTAGGTTCAGCTGATAGGATACCCCCTATGGCATCATGACCCCCAACGTGCAGCTTGACGCATGGGCATCCAGCCCGATATGCCTCTCCATGAGCGTTTTCCTGTTGGGGTGGGATCGTCCGGGTTCTCACACATCCCGGAGTGTCCACGCCTTCAGGGGATCGCCAACTTTTCCTTGGGGCCAGCCTCCGCATCGAGCCTCCTCCGGTCACGGACGCGCTGCCCCCATGATGCCTTTCCCTTCAGGAAGCCGTCGGCTCAGCCCCCGGGGGTCACCTCAAGGGGCGTGAGGCGGGGCGACGACGCCCTGCGGTACCCGCCAGGCGGATGGATGCACGGCCCGAACCGTGCAACCGATACGGAGGTCACGAGTTGCCGAGTTCGCGCTGTGGGCCCGATCCCGGGAACGTGACCCTTCGATGTCACGCTCGAGCGGGTGGGCCGCATAGGGGGTGAGGCCTTGGCCGACGATCGTCCGGCTCCTCTCCGGTCGGACCACGTCGGCGGAGGTTGCAGCGGCGAAGGACCCACCGGCCTTGCCGGACCCCCCTGGAGGCCGGTATCGTGCCACCCGGCCTCTGAACGCAGCCGGAACGCAAGATGGAGGTCACGACGATACGCATCACGGTCCTGGGCCTCGTGATGGGAGCTCTCACCCCGATCCCGAGTTCGGACCCCGCTGTTCCCGTGGCACCTGAGGAAACCGTCATCTGCCTCTGGTGCTCGGCGAACCTGGGGGAGCATTGGTTCTGGGTGGAGGCCGGGGAGTGCGGGGAACCCAGTGGAGGAAAGGGCGAACACCTTCACGGGGAGTCCGGTACGGGGGCCACAGGTGGGGCCGAGGCTAGCTGCGCTCGCTGCGGAGGGACGTCCCAATGCCACGATTATAACCCCGGCTTATTCATGACGACCGGCTGCTTTCTCGAAAAGGGTCCCCTGAGGGGTGCATGAGGCTGGTGGAGAGGTTCGAGGTGGCGGGCGGGCACAGGCCCCCTTACCCCCGGAGGGGGTGAGAGGCGAAATGAAGTTCCCGGCCGTGGGGTCAAGCGGGCGAGGGACGGGGGCTCCGTCGGCGCCTGTTCGCACCACTCAGGTCCGGCGCTCGTCCATCGGCCCCCGCCTATGCACGCTCCTCGTCTGCACGCTCCTCGTGGCGGGGTGCGGCGATCCCGACGGCGCGCCTCCGGGCGGGACGCCCCGAGGCCCGGGCGCCGCAGGGGGTGCCCTGGCCCCGCAGCCGGAGCTCGAGGGCTCCTCGGCGCTCCGACTGGCGACCGCGCCGACCCTCGTGCTGGGGGACGATTCGGGGCGGACCGGCCACGCCTTCGGCAGGGTGGTGGGTGCGGTGCGCCTCCCCGACGGAGGGATCGCCGTCCTGGACCAGATGTCGTCCGTGCTGTCGTTCTTCGCGCCCGACGGGGCGTGGCTCGCCTCCGTCGGAGGCCCCGGCGACGGTCCGGGCGAGTTCCGAAGACCTCTGGCGCTCCGCCTCGCCCCGGACGGAAGTCTCGAGGCCGAGGACCTCTCAGGCCTCACGCGCTTCGCCGCGGATGGCACGGTCCTGGGCACGGAGCGGACCGACTATGCCGGCCTGTCTGCCCGCGTCCCGGGTCGGCAGTTCTCCTGGGACTGCCGCGTGATCCCGGCGTTCGCGGGTTCCTGGCGCCTCATGGTACCGTGCGACCTGACGCCGCCCCCCGACGAAACGGGACCCCATTCCACGAAGGCTGCCGTCTTGCGCTTCGATGACCGATGGGAAGAACCGACGCTGATCGCGGAACCTGTCCGGAGCATCTCATGGCGGTTTCGCTACCGGAGCGCGACGGGGTTCGGGCGGGTCTGGGCACCTGTCCCCTTCTATCCGCGGGGGTTGTTCGCCCTGGGGTCGACGCCTCCACGTCTCGTCTACGCCCGAACGGACCGGTACGGGTTCGGGGTCATCGATCTCGAATCGGGCGCCGAAGCGGTCCGGATCGAGCGCCCGGATCGCCGCATCGCGCCGGACCCCTTCAACAAGGCTCTCGAATGGGCAGCCTGGGAGTCATGGGCCGACGTGGTTCGCGGGTTCGGTCGAATGCAGGGGTGGCCGGCGGTCGATCAGCAGCTCGCGGAACTGAGGGCCATCGTCCCGATGCCCGATTCGATCGAGCACGTGGCTGCCATCATCGTTGCCGACGACGGATCGATCTGGGTGCGCTGGACCCCCGGGCTGGGGGCCACCGGAGGCGAAGCGGGGCTCTGGGACCTCGTCGAACAGGGGCATCTCGATTCCCGGTGGCTCGAGGACCGCCCCGCCGTCGCCCCGTGGGACGTGTACGATGCGGATGGGCGCTTCCTGAACACGCTCGAACTCCCGTTCAACCTCGAACCAACCCACATCGGCAGTGGCTTCGTCCTGGGCGTCACGGCGGGCGAGATGGGGGTGGACCTCGTCGCGCTCTACGCGCTGGAAGGCGGGAGGTAGCCCCGGTCCGACCGGTTTGACGATGCCCGCGGTCCGGACGGGCGGCAGAACACGGAGGTCCGGATGTCCACGTGAGGAGCATCCCGTTGCCCGGAAGCCACCGATCCGAACCGCCGTCCCATGCCGGCGCTGCGAGGGCGCTCGAGGCCCTTCGCACCTGGGTGGGTGCCGTCCGGGAGGACGAGTGGCATCGGCTCGTGGATCGGGTTGCAATCGGAGCAGGCACCTCCCGAGACGACGCTCAGGATGCGGTCCAGCATGTCCTGACCGACGTCATCGCGGGACACTTCGACGGGCGGGACGTGCCCCCGGGGAAGGAACCGGCGTTCATCGCTGGTGTGTGCGTTCGCGTGGCCCGGCGCAGGCGAGAGCGGGGGGGGCGACGTGAGCACCTCGATCCCCAGCCCCCTGCCGGGTCCCGGCGCGATGCTCGACCGAAGGAGGCTCAGGAATCACCTCGGCGGAGCGCTGCGGCGGGTCTCGAAACCGCTCCGGTCCGCTCTGGTGCGCCGGTACCTCTGGGGGTGGAGCACGGAGGCCATCGCATCGCGGGAAGGTACGAGCGTCGAAGCGATCCGACAGCGGCTGGTCCGGGGGAGAAGGGCCTTGGCGGATCGCATCGGAAGGCAGCCGGTCCCGCACGGTGCCTCCCCCAGATGATCCGGAGCCAGTTGGGGCGAAGAAATTCCTTTTCGATGCCGGGCGCCCGGTGTAGCTTGGCTCATCCCCCAGTCCCTTCCTCCTCCCAGAGCGTTCGCCGTTGGTCGGGCGCCACCGCTGCACAGGCGTACCGCCCGAGCGGTGCCGTCCATCGCCCCCGCCGCCCTACCGAGACGCCGCTCTGCCCGGTGGTCCAGTATCACCTGGAGACCTTCCTCACCGGGTCGCCGGACGCCGACCCCATGGGCTGGGGCGTCTCCCGGTGGGTGGAGCGCGACTTCCGCAGCTACCTGCGCTGCGGCATCCTCGCCCATGGGTTCGCGCGGGTGTGTTGCACGGATCGTGGGCACGACCGACTCCTGGCCTTCTCCTGCAAGGGTCGCGGGGCCTGCGCGTCTTGCAACGCCCGCCGCATGGCGGAGGTGGCCGCGCACCCGACCGACGAGGTGATCCCCCACCTGCCCGTCCGGCAGTGGGTGCCCTCCGTGCCCGAGCGGCTCCGGCCCTTCCTGCACCAGACACCCGAGGTGGCGAGTGGGGTGCTCACCATTTTCCACCGGGCGCTCAGGTCCGCGCTTCCTGACGCGAGTCCGGGCGCGCCGGCTGCGGTTCGCGATGCGCAGCTCGGAGCCATCTCCTTCCCGCAGCGCCTCGGTGGTTCCCCAAATTCGCACTACCATGAACGGAGTAGCATGGCCTTCCGTTGACATGGGGGGCCAAGAAGAGGCTCTTCCCCCGGAAGCGGCCCTGGGGTCATCCGACGAGTGCGAGGCGGGACTCGTGGAGGGCGTAGATGCGGAGCTTGAAGAAGTCGCGGTCGCGGTACCCGTAGGCCTGGCGCTTGAGGGGCTGGATCCTGGTGTTGGTGTCTTCGAGAGGACCGCTGGTGATGGGCTGAATGGTTTGCGACGGATCCTCGCCGAGGAGCGGCCGGTGCTCCGGGGTTACGACCGGGACGCCAGGGCGGCGCGGATGCGCTGGCGGGAGGCCGACGAGGAAGAGGCCCTCCCGGAGTTCGCCGCGGTCCGGACCGGACACGTGCGACGCCTCGACGGGCTCGACGCCTCCGCCCTCGCGCGCGTGGGGGTGCACGCCGAGCGGGGCGAAGAGTCAGTGGAGCGTATGATCCTGCTCCAGGCGGGGCACCACCTGGCGCACCTGGCGCAGAGGCACCGGATCTCCGGGGCGCTCGGATTCGACGCGGGCGGCGCAGCACCCCGAGTCGGCAGGCGGGCCCGGCCAGGGCGCGCAGGACGGGGCGCCCGAGGGCGGGCGCGCCTCAGGTGAGCCCGATCCCGAACCGGACCGCGAGCACGAGGACCACCGCCGCCGCCACGAAGAGCTTGAGCACCAGGGGGAGGCAGAAGCGGAACCACCGGTCGTAGGGAATCCCTGCCATCCCCAGGATCCCCATGAGCACGGCGTTCGTGGGGATGATCATGTTCGTGAAGCCGTCGCCGAACTGGAAGGCCAGCACCGCAATGTGGCGCGACAGCCCCAGGACGTCGGCGAGGGGGGTCATGAGGGGCATGGTCACGAAGGCCTGCCCCGAGCCCGAGGGGACGAAGAGGTTCAGGACCGACTGCATCGTCAGCATCCCCACGGCGGCGAGCTCGGGCCCCACCCAGGAGAGGGGGGTCGAAAGGGTGTGCACGATGGTGTGGAGGATCTGGCCGTCTTCCATGATGAGGGCGATGCCCCGGGCGGCCCCCACGAGGAGCGCCGTCTCGGTGAGGTCTCCGGCACCCCGGACGAAGCGACGCGCCATCTCGCTCGGGGCGATCCGGGCCACGGCGGCGGCGAAGATCCCGAGGATCAGGAAGCACGCCCCGAGCTCCACCAGGTACCAGCCGTGGAAGCGGATCCCCCAGATCGCGACCCCGAGGGCCGAGAGGAAGCCGAAGAGGACCAGGAGGTGGATCCCCGTCATGGCGGGGTAGGTGGTGGGCTGGTCCTCGAGGCCCGGGACCTCCACGTCGCGGACCACGCTCTTCGAGGGGTCTTCCCGGACCTTCCGGGCGTAGCTCCAGACGTGGTGGACCCCGATGAGCACGAAGGGCACGAGGAGGGCGAGCTTCACCCCGGCTCCCGAGTAGGTGGGGACCTCGGCGATCCCCTGGGCCACCACCACCGTGTACTGGTTGAAGGAGGCCATTCCGTAGCCGATCCCGTACCCGGCCACGATCATCCCCACCGCCGTCATGGCGTCCATCCGCATGGCGCGACAGAGCGCCACCAGGATCAGAACGAAGGGGATGTACTCCCCCGACGACCCCACCGCCGAGGAGGCCAGGGCGAAGACGAAGGTCACGGCGAAGATGAGGGCCGCCGGGCGGGTCCCGAAGCGCTCGAGAAGGCGGCCCAGGAGGGCGTCGATGGTCCCGGTGGCCCGGATGACTGCGAGCACGCCTCCGATGATGAAGAGGAAGAAGATGATGTCCTGTGCGGCCCCGAAGGCCCGGGGAATGGCCCGGAAGAAGTCCCAGGGCGTGAGGATGGTGCGCTCCTCGGAGACCTCGAAGGTCCCGGGGACCACCACCGACCGCCCCGTCTCGGTGAGCTCGCTTGCGAACTGTCCCTGGGGGATGATCCAGGTGGCCACGAGGGCCGCCCCCATCAGGAAGAAGAGGAGGGTCAGCGTGTGGGGCATGCGAAGCTTCACGGGCGCGCTCCGGGTCGGGTGCGAACGGGAGGACGGGATGCTGCCGGAATTTCGGGACCGCCCGAAACTGGGCCGCCCCCGGCGGGAGCGCCAGAGGCGGCCCCGGGGTCAGCGCCCCGGCATCTCGTCGGCGCTCGGGCCGTAGAGCCCGGGGACGGGCGCGCCCAGGAGCCGGTAGTAGACGGTGAGCTGCCCCCGGTGATGCGCCGTGTGGCTCAGGAGGAAGCGCCGGATGAGGTCGCCCCGGGCCCCTTCGAAGTAGACGATGTCGCCGTTTCGCATGCGCCAGGGCTCGCCGAGCTGGGCCGGCCCCAGGGCCCGGATCGAATCGCGGGCCAGGGCGGCGCTCGCGTCGAAGAGTTCCAGGAGCTCGGCGCGGGTGGTCGCGGTGGGGGGCACATAGGGGTTCTCGGCGCCGTTCCACTCGGGGTCGGTGGCGATGGCGTGGGCGAGCCCCGGGAGGGAGGCCACGTGGCCGGCGAGCCCGGACAGGGTCATGGACCTCTCGTGGGGGCGCCAGTCGGCATGACCGTCGGGGTAGTGCTCGAGGAGGCGGCGGGTTCGGGTGAACTCGGGCTCCAGGTCGTGGAAGAGGTGGTCCAGCGGCACGAGGGGCTCGGCGGGAAACTCGGTCATGGAGGGGGTTCCGTCTGGGGGGAGAGGAGTTTCGATGCTCGGGAATCTACACGCCCGCAGCGGCGCCCGCCCCTCCGGCCCCCCCTTGCCTTGCACGAGCCCCCGCCGGGCCTTACGCTAGGAAGATGATCGGACATCCCCTGCCTGAACGCCGTGCATCCCCCCTGGACAAGGGCCTCCCCACGCCGACCTCGGCGCTTCGGGCCCACGAGTTCGTGTTCGCGCGTCTTCGCTACGACTCCGGAGACTGGGACTACAACCCGAAGCTCGCGGCGAACATGCTCGACACGGTAATGCAGTACACGAACATTCCGGTCTACCCCCACGAGATCATCATCACCGCGGACTCCGAAGAGCTCACGGCCTTTCCCTTCGTCTTCATGACGGGGCACGTGCTCGTGCGCTTTTCAGAGGCCGAACGGGAGGGCATCCGTCGGTACGTCCGCAGCGGAGGGTTCCTCTTCTCCGACGACTGCAACCACGACATCTACGGGCTCTACGCCGTGTCGTTCGAGGCCGAAATGGCCCGGATCTTCCCCCCCGCCGAGCCGGGCGGGGACCCGATGCCGAAGCTCCCGAACTCCCACCCCCTGTACTCGAGCTTCTTCGACTACCCGAACGGTCCTCCGCAGACCAGCCACGAACTGAACGGCTGGGGCGACAACATGGTCCACGAGTACCTGCGGGCCGTGGAGCACCGGAACCGCGTCGGGGTCCTGTACTCGAACAAGGACTACGGGTGCGAGTGGGACTACGACTGGCGGAACAAGCGCTTCAGGACCGAGGACAACACGAAGTTCGCGGCGAACATCGTGGTCTACGCCATGACCTGAGGGGCCTGCCCTGACGGCGTGGGCCCGGCCACCCTGCTCCCGCGACCGGCAGCGCCCCGAAAGGCAATCGCCCGGTTGCGTTTCCTGTGAAACGCAACCGGGCGATTGCACGTCCCTGACCCGGCCGTGGACGGCCTGCCGGAATCAGACGTAGGCGCCGCCCACCATGATGTTCCGCACGAGGAGCCAGGGGGAACCGTGGGAGAGGCTCTGGGACTGGGTGGGCTGCCCCTTGGCATCCCCTCCGGTACCATGCATCTCCCACTCGTCCGGCCCCGAGACGGCGTCCAGGTTCGCCCAGAAATCGGTGGTGATGGCCTGGTACGTGACGTCGGTGCACTGGCGGGTGATCTGGCCGTCCTTGATCTCCCAGAAGATGTGACCGCCGAACTGGCCGTTGTAGCGCTGCTGGTCGATGGAGTAGCTCCCCCGACCGTCGATCATCACCCCATCGCGAACGTCGGCGATCATCTCGGCCACCGTGGGAGAGCCCGGAGGCCCGGCATCCACGTGGACGTTCGGCATCCGGAGGAAGGGGTAGTCCCGCCACGACGTGCCGTACGTGCACCCGCGGCTGAAGTCCTGTCCCAGGTAGTGGGCGGTCTCGCGGTTCGTCTGCAGGTCCACGAGGATCCCTTCGCGCACGAGGGGCCACTCCTGCGTGGGCACGCCGTCATCGTCGAAGCCCATGGAGGCGAGCCCCCGGGAGTTCCGGTCCGCGGTGACGTTGAAGATCTCCGAGCCGTACTTGAGGCGACCCACGTCCTCGAGGGTGATGAAGCTCGTGCCGGCGTAGTTCGCCTCCATCCCCACCACCCGGTCGAGCTCGGTGGCATGCCCGATGATCTCGTGAATCGTGAGCATGGCGTGGGCCGGGGAAAGGATCAGGTCCTTGAAGCCGGGAGCGCCGAGGGGGCGAGCGGTGCACATCTCCACCGCATCCACGGCGGCCTTCTCGGCGTTTTCGAGGAGCTTCGACTCGAGGGCCACCTCCCAGCCGCCCATGAGGGACTCGGCCGGGAAGTTCCTGGTCCGGGTAACGTCGCCGTCGCGTCCGGTGACGCTGAGGGTCGGGGAGGTCGTGTAGCTCTCCTGCTCGATGTAGGAGCCTTCCGTGGAGGCGAAGTAACGCCACTCGTACTGCACCCGGCAGGCGGCCTGGACCCGGATCACCCCGGGGACGGCCCTGGCCCTCTCGACGATGGACTCGGCCCAGGCGTCCTTGTCCGTATCCGACACCGTGGTCGGGTCGATGACGAGGGGGGTCTGCCAGTGCGTCTGGTAGGCCTCCACCGGGGTGAGGCGGACATCCTGCCGCTTGGCGATGGCACTCGCCCGGGCGACCTCCACGGCGATCCGCGTGATGCGCCGGATCTCGTCTTCCGTGACGATGGGACTCGAAGCGAAGCCCCAAACCCCCGAGTGGATGACCCGGACGCCGAAGCCGGCCGGACGGCGCTCCTCGGCCGAGGGGGGCGCAGCCGCGCCGCCGCCACCTCCGCCGCCACCGAAGCCTCCGCCACCGCCACCGCCGCCGCCGCCTCCGCCTCCGCCTCCGAAGCCTCCTCCACCACCTCCGCCACCACCACCCTGTTCCTGCCAGGTCGCCGTGGCGCCCCGGAGGTTCGAGGTCATGGTCATCCGGATGTCGGCGTAGCTCGCGCCGAGGCTCCGGGCCTCGCCGAGGGCGATGTCGGCGAGGCCGCGAACGGAGGCCCGGGTGGCCACGCCCGGGGGCGAGTCGGCCAGGAGCTGGCCGACCAGGTCGTTCGAGTAGAGGGCGAGGGCTCCGGCGCTCATGCCCATGCTGGCCAGGAACTCACGGCGGGAAGGACTCATCGGTGTGCCTTTCGGTCTGGGGTGAAGCCGGTCGTCATTCGACGGCAGGAGAGTTGGACGACATGTTGAAGTCCTCGATCCGGACGGGTGGGATGAGTCCCGTGTTCCCGCCGTCGTACGACTCGCCCATGTGCATGGGCTCGGGGCGCCCCACGTCGACCAGGTTATTGTATCCGACGATGGGCGACATATTCCACCGGAAGTTCTGCACGGCGCCGGTGATCTCGCCGTTCTCGATCAGGAAGAGCCCGTCGCGGGTCATTCCCGTGTTCAGGAGGGGCTGATCCGTGGCCGGAACGCCCCGGATGTACCAGAGGAAGGTCACGAGGAGACCGCGCTGCGTCTCGGCGATCATGTCCTCCACGGACTTGTCCCGTCCCTCCATCACGAGGCTCATGCCCGTGGTGGCGGGGAGCCCCTGGCCAAAGTTCTGGAGCCGACCGTTCTCGACCCAGGTGACCGGGCTCGCCGGACGGCTGTTGCCGAGCATCGTGGACTGGGAGAGGATCGGGTTCCCAACGTCGCTCTTCAGGGTGAAGAGGTCGCTGAAGACCTGGTCGCCCCGCTCCCGCCCCTGGAGGTAGCCGCCCCCGCCGCCCCCGGTGAAGATCCCGGTCATGAGCGAGAGGAAGCGGGCGTTCGCCCGGGGTTCGAGGATCACCGAGTAGCGCCCCGGCTCGATGGCCCGGGCATTCACGCTCAGGAGCGCCTTCTCGGAGGCGCGCCGGGTAATGTCCACCGGGTCGATCTGGTTCGTGTCGCGGATCCCCGTGGTCCCCGCCCACCCGGAGCCCCGGCCGTCGGGAGTCCGGCAGGTGAGGACGAAGCTCGTGCGGGCGTCGCGGAAGTAGGCGAAGAGCCCGTTCGAGTTCGCCCGGCAGCTCGTGTTGTCGATCTTCGGAATGTACCCGTAGCCGATCACCCCCATCTGCTCCGAGAGGTCGAGGCTCGCCTTCACCATTTCGGCGCGCTCGAGGGGCCCGTAGTTGATCATGCTGGGGCGCGCCGAGTCCACCTCGATGTACTCCTGCGGTCCCAGGAGCTCGGGCATCTCGTTGCGCTCGTTGCTCTGCTGGGCGTCCTGCCGGGCCTCGGCCACGAGCTCCCGGAGGCCCTCGTCGGAGAAGTCCCGGGTGGAGGCGGTCCCGACCCGCTGCCCGTGGTGCAGGGAGATCGAAACCTGCCGGTCGTAGCGGACCAGGTTCACGGTGATGGACGAGTTCGCCCACCGGGTGCCGGACTGCTCGCCGCCGCTCAGGTTCACCTCGACGTCGTCGGGCGACGCCATGTCGATGATCTTTTCGACGAGGTCGCGGGCTTCTTCGCGTGTGTACATGGGCTTCCGAAGGGGTGCTGGGGGGTCGTGTAGCTTTTGGGGATCGGGGCACGGTACGGCCCCGCTCAGCCCCTGTCAAATTCCCGGCGTTGCACCGGGGATCCCCGGGCGGTCAGGGGAAGCCACGGCGGCGACGCCACCACCATTCTCCGGCAAGGGCCAGGGCGAAGGGGAGGATCCACCAGGGCGCACGCATCGGGTGCCAGGTCTCGGGGGTCCGGGCGGGATCGAGGAGTCCGTCGAGCCGGAGCACGAGACGGTCGAGCTCCGCCGCAGAGGACCCGTGGAGCCCACCGCCCCGGGCGTCGGCCCACGCCGCCGCCACGGCCCGCTCCGCCGCCGGATGGGGAGCCCGCCCCGGGTCCACCACGAGGGGAAGCTCCCCTGCACCGCCCTCCACGTCCACCCGGACCGTGTAGTGACCGGCCCGGTCGGGCGCGAAGAACCGCGTACGGAGGCGTCCCGGCACCAGGTCGGGGCGCGGCGCGGGAAGGGGGATCGGTGCGTCGAGTCCTTCTCCCTCCAGGGATGCAGAGAGGTGGAGCTGAAGCCCGGAGGCGACTGCGGCCGCCCCCGAGGCGCCGGCGGCGGGGAGGATCCGGAGTTCCACCGGGTCGCCGGGGCGGACCACCCCGCCGGAGGGCCCGGGAGCGTCCTCCCCCCAGGAGAGCTCCACCAGGGGGAGGGCCGCCTCGGCGGCGCCGGCCAGGACCCGGGGCCAGAACGTCTCGAACTCCGACTGCTCGGGGTCGCGGTTCTGCCAGGCGTCGAGAGTCCCGGCCACGAAGAGGAGGCCGGCACCCACGGGGCGGGACCAGACCCCGGGCTCGCCCCCGGGCCCCGCCGCGAGTACCCGGACACCCACCGGTAGGGGGTCGGGCCAGGTCACCTCGCGGGCGCTCAGGGTGGGAAGCCCCGCCTCCCCGGTTCCGTTTGACGCCGCGGCCGGATCCCCGGTGAAGGCGAGGAGCCGCGCGCCGGGGGTCGTCCGCCAGCTCCCTCCTCCGACCAGGGCCTGGTGCGGGCCCGCCGCATCGCGGTCCAGGAGGAGGACCACGCTCCCGCCCCGGCGGTCGAGGAAGGCGCGTAGCCCCTCCACGTCGCCCCGGGTGAGGTCATCCGGCGCCCCGACCACGACCACATCGTACCCCGAGAGAAGCTCCGGGTCGGCAAGGGAGGGCGGGGCGTCCCCGAAGGTTGTCGCGAGGCCCGGCGAGGTCACGACCCGGCCGGTGAGCTCGAAACGGGGGTCGGCCTCGAGGAGGCGGCGCACGAAAGTGGAGGGCCACGAGGGGCGCGGATCGTGGAAGTGGACCCGGTACGGCCGCTCCTCCACCGCCACGGCAAGGTCGGCGACCCTCCGCCGGTCGGATCCGGACCGGAGCTCCACCGAGAGGTGCTGGATCCCCTCGGACGTGGCGAGAAAGGAGAGGGCCACGGTCCGGCCGCGGCCCGAGGGGTCGAGCTCGACCCGGTCCAGGACCGTTTCGCCCAGCCGGAGGAGAAGGATCGGGGCGGGCCCGCGGGTCCCCGACCCCGTAGGCTCGAGATCCACCCGGACCTCGGCCCGGGCTCCCAGGGGGAGCCGGGGGGGCGCGTCCACGCGGGCCACGCGGAAGGGGGCTCCGTCGACCGGATCCGGAACGATGAAGGCCGCGGGCCCCGTCTCCTCGCCCACGCCCCGGGCCCACGACGGAAGCCGATCACCCACGAGGACGGTGGCCGCCGCCCCCGGGTCCGGGCCGCGAACCACGCGGAACGATCGCTCGAGGGCCCGGGCCACATGCTCGGCCGGGTGGTCCGACCCCGCCGGAAAGGCCCGGGGCGCCGGATCGGCGGGGATCACCGCAACCACCGCCTCGGAGCGGACGCTCCGCTCGAACCCGGGGTCCACGATCGCCGCGAGCACGATGGCGAAGGCGATGCCCCGGAGGAGGAGGGGGGTGCGGGACCGGGGGGGTGGGGTCACCGTCCCCCCCCGCCGGCCCGGGCCCCGTCGAGGAGCCGGAGCTCCGGGGGACGCACCGGTGCCGGCACCGTCCCGGAAGTCCCGCGCAGCCGGTCGACGAGGCCGTCGGCCGCATCCTGGAGGGCGTCGAGCGCCCGCCGGGCGTCCTCCCGTTCGAGGGCGTCCGCAGCCGTCGTGAGGTGGGCGGCGACCTGGCGAAGCGTGACGTCGGCGGCGGCCACGGCCAGAACCGACGAAGCGATCCGGTGGGCCCGCTCCGCCGCCTCCCGGGCCGGGGCGTCCCCACCGGAGGCCCCACCCACCCCGCCGGCCAGCGCCGCCACCTCGGCCAGGGCCCGCCGAAGGGCCCCCTGACCGGGCTCCTCGTCGGCACGGACGCCGGGGCGGACATCCCGGATCGCGGCGGCCGTGGAGCCGGTGAGACGCCGGTTCGGGTCGAGTTCCTCGCGCTCGGGGAGGGCCCGGAGGATGTAGCGCGAGGTTGCAAAGGCCCGCTTCAGGTGCTCGAGGGCCAGCTCCTCGGCGACAAGGGCCTGCCCCAGGTTCGCATCGTTCAGAAAGGTCACCGCGATGCTCATGGCCTGGGTGGCGCGGACGAGCTCCTGGCGCCCCTGCTGCTCCAGGCGTCCCTCGAGGGCCTCGAGGTCCGAGCGGGCATGGGCCTCCTCGTGGAGTTCCTCCGGGGTCCGGGCATCGGGATCGACCACGGGATCCGGTGGGAGGGTCGGGTCCGGGTCATGACCGTGATCGTGGTCGTGGTCGTCCGGGTCGCCGGCCAGGAGATCGTTCAAGTCGTGCTCGTGGTCGTCGGCGAGGTGGCCGCCCAGCATGAAGATGAACTCCGCCCGCACCCGGCGCTGGGCGGCGGACAGGACCTCCACCTCCCGGGCGAACTCGTCGGAGGAGATCGAGTCCCGCCGGGCCTGGAGGCGCTGGGTCAGCACGATGACCATCTGTTGGCTGAGCGCGTACCGGTCGAGATCCTCTTCGCCCGCGAAACCGCCGGACGCCGCCGGATCGCCTCCCAGGACCTGGATCATCCAGGTGTCGGATTCACCCGGAGGCACCCCGGGACGGCGATCCGAGGCCCGGGCGTGGTAGACCACCATCTCGCCCCGGTCGAGTTCCAGGTCGGCAAGGGGCCAGACGGCGCGTCCCGTCCAGTGCCGGGGACCGTGCCGGGTGATCTCCAGGGGGAGCTGCCCTTCCACGAAGTCGAAGAGTTCGCCGAACCCGCTCACCCGGGTGTAGATGAGCTCCATGGATTCGAGGGCGTGGTCGTCGGTGGCCTCGACCACGACCTCGAGCACCGAGTCGGCCCGGGCGAAATGGAGGTCGCGGCCGGGCGCGGTGATCCGGACGCGGGGGCGTTCGTCGGGGACCACGTCGAGCCCCACGAGGCGTCGGTAGCGGGGCCCCTCCTCCCCACCCCCCTCGAAGGAGAGAAACCCGTCGTCGAGAGCGGTGAAGCGGCCGGTGAAGGTCGAGGCCTCGCCCTCGGCCCCCGCAACCCGCTCGAGGGACACGTCGCCCTCCACCGTCTCGAGGGTCATCCGGGCGACGGGGCTCAGGACCCGCACCTCGATCCGGCTCCCCTCGAGGGCCTGGATCCGCTCCGGGTCCCGGTGCGTCTCGGCGGCACCCCCGATCCAGGCGGGGGGGACCACGGTGAGCTCGAGGACCCCGTCGGGGACTCCGGCACCCGGGAGGGCCGCCGCCACCGAACGGGCCAGTGCGGAGGACCCGTCGTCCCCGCGCGGGGCCAGGAGGACCAGGATCGCCGCCGCGAGGAGAAGGGCGCCGGCGCCGGCGAGCCCGCTCCGGAGTGCGGGGAGGAGCCGGGCCGGGACCAGGGTGCGGGAGAGTTCCGCCGCGTCCTCGATCACCGCTTCCAGGACCCCGGGGGCCGCCGGAGCGCGACCCGGAGCGCCCAGGAGCTCCGCCGCGGTGAGGACGAGGTTCCGGCTCCGGGGCTCGCGGGCCTCCACGACCCGGGCCGCAGCCACCGGGCCCGTCCCCCGCCGCGACCGGCCGACCAGGACCCCCACCCCGGCCCCGAGGGCCGCGGCAAGGGCCACGACGACGGTGCCGGCGGCCGGGGAAAGGCTCCCCCCGTTCGCGGTGAAGGCCACCACCGGAAGGAGGAGGGCGGCGGCGAGGCCGCCCACGGCCCCACCCCGGAGCAGGTCGAGAAGCAGGAGCCGCCGTTCGATGCGCCGGAGGGCGGCCCGGAACGCCGGCGCGGCCGCCACCCGGTCCGCCGACCGAAGGTCAGGAGGCGTCATCGCTCACCTCCCGCTTCCGGCGGTCCTCGATTCCCCGGCGGAGGAAGCCCTCGCCCACCAGGAGCCCGAGGACCAGGAGCCACGCCCACCGTGCGTCGGAGGGAAAGGGGTCGGTGTCGTCGAGGGGCCCGCCGCCACGTGCCGCAGGGGCGTCCTCGTCCACCGGAGCCGGGTCCCGGTCGAGGGCCCGGAGCGCCTCCGTCGGGGCCGGAGAACCGGCTCGGCCCACCACGGCGGGCGCCGCCATGGCCCGCCCCAGGGCGCCCAGGAGCGCCGGTGCCGCCAGGTCGCCCGGGTCACCGGCGTACACGAGAAGGAGGCGGGGCGCACCGGACGCGGCCGCCGGGTCCGCCGGAAGCTCTCCGGCGCCCAGGAGCACGCCGCCGTCCGCCCCCCGGAAGAGGGGGACCGGTGCGCCGGCGGCCACCTCCGATCCCGTCTCCCCGCGGAGCTCGCGGAGCGCGGCCAGGAGCTCGGGGTCGCCCGCGAGGGCCAGAAGGGCGTCGGCGGTCCACCGGGCCGAGGGCGGTGTCGCCGCACCGAGGAGGGCCGAGGCCTCGGGGTCGGAGGCGGGAGACCCGGCCCCGAAGACGACCACCACCGGCGTCTCCGCGCCCACCCGGAGCCCGCCGACCGCAGACGAGATCTCGAGGGCCCGACGCGCCCGTTCCCGGACCCCCGGGTCCTCCCCGGACACGAGGGTGAGGCCCTCCGCCCCCCCGTCGGCGTCAGGATCGAAGCCGGTGGCGCGCCACTCCACCCGGGCGCCGGGCACGGGAGAAGCCGCCCCCTCGAGGTCGGGGTACCAGGCCACCTCGACGGTCCCGGACCGGGCCGGAAGGGTCCAGGTGGGGGGCTCGGACGACCCACCCGCCGGGGCCCCCACCAGGCGGAGTCCCGCCTCGTCCGGGATCCGCCGGAGCACCCCCGGGTCGGGGAGCCCCCCCGCGAAGTCCGAGACCACCACCACCTCCCGGCGCCCCGGTGCCCCGTCAAGCCACCCCCGGGCGCCCTCCACGGCGGCAGCGAGGTCCCGGGCGGGGGAGGCCCCCGGCCCCCCGTCGAAGGGGAGGACCCGGACCCGGTCCGCCTCGCCGGCGACCTCGGCCACGAGGGCCTGCATCGCGGCGAGCCCCTCGCCGGCAAGCGCCCCTTCCTCTCCCCGGTCCACGAGTACGACCCGCGAGAGCGATTCGCGGGCACCGGCGGCCGCGGCGGCCCGGTCGCCGAACGGAAGGAAGGGCTGGGCCAGGGCGAAGACCGCCACCGCCAGGAGGAGAAGCCGGAGCCCCAGGAGGAGGGGCTCGTCGGGGCGGGACCTCCGGATCGCCACCGGGGGCTCGCCCTTCAGGAACCGCAGGGTGGGGAGGCGCTGGATCCGCGCCCGCTCGCGCACGAGCATGTGCACGACCAGGGGAAGGACGAGGGCGCCGAGCCCGAGCCACGCCAGGGGACTCCCGAAGATCATGGCGCTACCCCCTCCGGGCCCTGGTGAGGAGGAAGCGCCGGAGTGCGGCCGCCGGCGCCTCTGCGGTGGAGACCAGGTGGTGGTCGATCCCCTGCCGCCCCGCCTCTTCCGCACACCTCCGGTGGAAGGCGGCAAGGGCCCGTCGGTGGAGCTCGGCGGCGGCTCCCGCATCCACGAGGCGGGTGGCCCCGGACTCGGCGTCCTCGAAGGAGATGGCCCCGCGCCACGGGAACTCGAGCTCCACCGGCGAGGTGAGCTGGAGGAGGGCGGCGTCGTGCCCCCGGAGCATGGCGCGGCGGAGGGCCTGGAAGGCCTCATCCTCGCGGTCGTAGAGATCCGACACGAGAATGACGAGCCCCCGCCGCCTGAGGCGCATGGCCGCGCGCTCCACCGCTTCCGCCGGGTCCCAGGGCCCCGCGACCCCGGGCTCGAGGGCGTCGAGGCGGGCGAGGAGGCTCCGCAGGTGGCGGCGTCCCCCCCGGGCGGGAAGGTGGATCCCCCCGGCCCCGTCTCCGGCCCCGGCCCCGCCCCCCCCGCCCACCCCGCCCAGGAGCCCCACCGCGTCGCCCCCGGTGGAGGTGATCCAGGCGAGGGCGGCCACGAGGATCCGCGCGTAGTCGAAGCGGGAGATCCCGGCGCCGTCCTCCGCCGAGGGGAAGTCCATGGAAGCGCTGGTGTCGAGGACGAGGGCCACCGAGAGGCTCGTCGTGTCGCGGAAGCGCCGGGTGTAGAGGCGATCCGTGCGGGCCAGGAGCTTCCAGTCCAGGTGCTTCAGGTCGTCTCCCGCCCGGTAGGGACGGTGCTCCGCGAACTCGGTGGAGAGCCCCCGGAGAAGGCTCCGGTGGCGGCCGGCCAGCGCGCCCTCCACCACCACGCGGGCGGCGAGCTCCAGGTTCCCGATCCCGGCCACGACCCCGGGGTCGAGGAAGCGGGAAGCGGACGGGAGGGTGGCAGCGGCAGAGGACATCGCTCGAGGCTCGCGTTCGTGGCGTGCGGCGCCCCGGTCAGGGACGAACGCGCTCCAGGAGGGCATCGACCACCCGGTCCGCATCCACCCCTTCCGCCTCGCCCTGGAAGTTCACGAGGACGCGGTGACGGAGCACCGGGTGCGCCACCGCCGCCACGTCGGCGGGGTCCGGCACCTTCCGCCCCTCGAGGAGCGCCAGCGCCCGCGCACCCAGGAGGAGGGACTGCCCGGCCCGGGGGCCCGCTCCCCACTCGACCCAGCGCTTCACCTCGTCGGGGGCGGAGGGGTCGGCGGGACGGGTGGCCCGGACCAGGCGAAGGGCGTAGTCCACCACGTTCGTGGCCACCGGAAGCGCACGCACCAGGGCGCGGGCGCCCTCGAGCTCGGCCCCGCTCGCCACCGCCTGCACCCGGGTGTCGGAGGCGCTCGCCGTGGTCTCGGCCAGGATCCGCCGCTCGTCGTCCACCTCGGGGTAGCCGATCACCACGTTCATCATGAACCGGTCGAGCTGGGCCTCGGGAAGGGGATGCGTCCCCTCCTGCTCGATGGGGTTCTCGGTGGCAAGCACGAAGAGGGGGCGCTCGAGGGGGTGGCGCACGCCACCCACCGTGACCTGGTACTCCTGCATCGCCTCGAGGAGGGCGGCCTGGGTGCGGGGCGGGGTCCGGTTGATCTCGTCGGCCAGGATGATGTTCGCGAAGATCGGGCCCGGAATGAACCGCACGCTCCGGGTGCCGGTGGCCGGGTCCTGGTCGATGACCTCGGTGCCCAGGATGTCGGAGGGCATGAGGTCCGGGGTGAACTGGATGCGGCTGAACTCGAGATGCACCGCCTCGGCCAGCGTCCGGATCAGGAGGGTCTTCGCGAGCCCCGGGACCCCCCGGAGGAGGCAGTGCCCTCCGGCAAGGAGGCAGAGGAGGATCTCGCGGCGGACCTGGTTCTGCCCGATGATCACGCGCCCCACCTCGGCGTCGAGCCGGGAGGCGAGGTCCGCGGCGGCGGAGAAGTCCACCGCCGGGGGCGCGGCCGGAGCGAGGGTGTCGGAAGGAGGTACGGTCACGGCTGGGGCTCGGGCTCGGGTTCGGGAAGACGGTCGGGTTCATACCCCCAGGGAGCCGGGGGGGTGGCCACGGTGCGGGAGAGGTCGAAGCTGAAGCGGACCGAGTGCCCGGCGGTGGGCCAGTGCACCCCGTACTGGAGGGTTTCCTCGTCGATGAAGTCGAGGAACCAGAAATTGTCGGCCCGCTCCGGGAGGATCCGTGCGGTGTGGGCGTCGGCGGGGAAGATCTGCCGGGTGGGGAGCCCGGGGACCGGGGCGTCGCCCCCGTACTGGCTGATCTCCTCTTCGGTCCCATCGGGGTTCCGGTGGTCGTGCTTGAGGCGGAGGGTTCCGTCCACCCGCGTCACGATCCAGTTCCTCGAGTGGTTGTCGTCCAGGTGGAAGGGAACGTGGATCCGGTCCTCGGTGCAGTCGAAGAAGTGGATCACCGCCCGCCGTCCCGCAACGCCGGCCTCGTAGTACGGGGTCACGTCCGAGACCTCCCCCGCGTAGGCGTTTCCGCAGTGCGCGAGGAGGGCGGCCCAGAACGCCTCCTGCTCCGGGGCCAGCGCCCGCGCACCGTCGTCCGCGGCCCGGGCCTCGGCGGCGGCGCCCGGGACAGCGTCCCCGGCGGGAGGCGCACCGGGGGCCGGGGCGTCCTCGGCGCCGCAGCCCGCGGCAAGGGCCAAGGCGGCGCCCACCGCCGGGATCACCACGGCGGTCCGGATCCTTCGCATCCTGGAAGTCATGGGTGCGAAGGTACGGGCCCGAACGCGATTTCGCGAGACGGGGCTCCCGGGGCCCTCCCCCTCACCACGCGTGGGGGTCGAAGGCGGTCACATCGCGCTCCGCAGCGGGGATCTCCATCCAGGCGTCGACCACCGGATCGTGAACCATCGGGTGGAGGAGGCCGGACGGCGAGGGCGTGCCGGAAGCGGCCCCCGCGGCCCCGTCCACCGCCGTGCCCGCGGCGACCCGGTTCCAGTCGGGCGGAGTCACCCCCATCAGGTGCTCCACGAAGAAGTCGTTCCGGCGCCGGGTCCCGTACGCACCCCCGCTCGTGTGCCCGACCCCGGGCATGAAGAGAAGGTCGAAGTCCCGGTTCGCCTGGATGAGGGCGTGGGCCACCTGGAGGGTCGACTGGGGGTCCACGTTCGTGTCGAGCTCGCCCACCATGAGGAGGAGGCGCCCCTGGAGGCGGTGGGCGTTGTCCACGTTCGAGGCCTGGGCGTAATGGGGGCCGAGGGGCCACCCCATCCACTGCTCGTTCCACCAGATCTTGTCCATCCGGTTGTCGTGGCACCCCACGAACGAGACCGCCACGTGGTAGAAGTCCGGGTGGAAGAGGAGGGCGCCGGTGGAGCTCTGCCCCCCGGCGGAGGTGCCGTAGATCCCCACCCGGGAAATATCGTACCACGGGTAGGCGGCGGCCACGGCCTGGTGCCAGAGGATCCGGTCCGGGAAGCCCGCGTCGCCCAGGTTTCGCCACGCCACGTCGTGGAAGGCCTTCGAGCGGTTGGCGGTGCCCATGCCGTCGATCTGGACGACGACGAACCCGAGCTCGGCGAGGGCCAGCATCCCGCCTCCGTTCGTGAAGCTCTTGGGTACGAAGGAGTCATGCGGGCCCGCGTAGATGTACTCGATGACCGGATACCGGCGGGTGGGGTCGAAGCCGGTGGGACGCACGATGACGCCCCAGATGTCGGTTTCGCCGTCGCGTCCCTTCGCCGCGAAAGGCTCCACCGGGGTCCAACCGGCGGCGAGCATGGGGCTGAGGTCGCCGCGCTCGAGCTCGAGGAGGAGGGCCTGGTCGCTCGCCCGGCGGAGCTCGGCCACCGGGGGCTGATCCACCCGGGACCAGCGGGCCACGTAGAAGGAGCGGTCGGGGGACCAGTGGAGCTGGTGGTTTCCGTCGGCCTCGGTGAGGGGGGTGAGGCCCGTGCCGTCGAAGTTCACCCGGTAGTGGTGGACGAGGTAGGGGTCCTGGTCCGGGTTCATGCCGCTCGCCTGGAAGTGGACCTGCCGGGCCTCGTCGTCCACGAGGTCCACGGCGCGGACCACCCAGTCGCCGCTCGTGATGGCGTTCTTCGCGCGGCCCGTTGCGCCGTCGTGGAGGTAGAGGTGGTTCCAGCCGCTCCGCTCCGACATCCAGACGAACTCGCGGCCGTCGTCCACGTAGTGGAGGTAGGTGCCCCCGGAGTAGTGGACGAAGGTCTCGGCGCGCTCCTCGACGAGGGTGCGGGGGGTGCCGGTCGTCGCGTCCACCTCGATCATGCGGTAGAGCTGGTGGCCCCGCTCGTTGTAGCCGAAGACGAAGGCGCGGGAGTCCTCGTGCCAGTGGGGGCGCTGGAGGTTGTAGGCGTTCGGGAAGAGGGCGTCGTCGACAATGAACTGACGGTCGAGCTCCAGGTTGAAGATGACCGGGTGGTCGCGATTCACCACGTCGCCGGGCTTCTGGTAGTAGCGGGTGAAGTGGCGCGGCTGGAGCTGCCCCTCGGGGGCGGACTCGATGTAGGGGATCTGGCGGTCGTACCCCGGGATGCGGCGGTAGGCGGCGAGCTTCCGGGAGTCCGGCGCCCACCGGATCGAGTTCAGCATGTAGAAGTTCCCCTCGGAGCCGTCCCAGCTCAGGAGGCGGAAGTCGTCTTCCCCGGCGGGGCGGATCGCCACGTTGAAGTTGTGGATGAAGGCCCACCATTTCCCGTCGGGGGATGCGCGGACCCCGCTGGGAATGTCGGGGCCGGCTTCGGGCGCCGCGTCCTCTTCGGGGGGGTCGGAGGCCTCCGCGGCCTCGGTCTCGGCCTCGGTTTCGCGGCGGCACGACGCGGGTGCCAGGTCGCAGCGCCAGCGGTTCTGCTGCAGGGCGAAGCGGATCACCGACGCTTCGGCGTGGAAGGAGAAGGTGTTGAAGGGGAGTGCCTCGGGTTCGACGCTCCGGCCGAGCGCCTCCGCCAGGGCGGCGGCCACGGCGGCGTGGTCGAAGGCGGGGCCCTGCTCCCGCGTCTCCGCGTCCACGAGGACGAAGGTGTGCCCCCCTGCGACGGTGCGCCGGTACCAGAAGCGGTTGGACGCGTCGATCCAGGCGGGGCTCGTCGCCATGACGTTCACCGGGCCGGGGAGGCGCTGGTTGATCGTGCGGGCGCGCTCGTAGTCGGCCACCGTGCCCTGGGCTGCGGCCGCGGCCGGGGGGGACGGGGCGAGGAGGGCGGCCAGGAGGAGGAGGGCGGAGGCGGCGAAGGAGCGGCGGGGGGCCGTTCCCGGGGCAATGGAAGACATGGCGACCTCGTGGGGCTTCGGGGAAGGAGGCGAACATGCTTCCGGGGGTCCGGGTGCGCAACGCGGGGGGGAGGGGGAGGGCGCGCTCCCGGGTGGAGGAGTTTCCCGGGGACCCGGCGTCAGGATCCCCGGCGGGGCAGGGTCTCCGGCATCCGGAGCGTTACCAGGAAGGCCGAGGCCAGGGCGAGCACGCCCCCGACCACCACCGCCGCGCGGATTCCCGCCAGGTCGGCCAGGATCCCGGCCACGATCGCCCCGAAGACGTACCCCGAGTCCCGCCAGAGGCGGTAGACCCCCACCGCGGATCCCCGCCAGGCCGGGTGGGCCACGTCGGCCACCGCGGCCAGGAGGACCGGGTAGACGAGGGCGGTGCCGACGCCCAGAAGCGCACTCCCGGCAAACCAGCTCCAGAACCCGCTCCCCAGGGCCACTACCCCCAGCGCCGCCCCCTGCACGAGCATCCCCACCACGATGAGCGGCTTTCGTCCGACCCGGTCGGAGAGTCCCCCGGTCCAGAGCTGGAGGAGTCCCCAGAGCGCCGGGTAGATGAAGGCCAGGACCCCGATCTCAGCCACGCTCAGGCCGGCGGCGGCGAAGAAGAGGGGAAAGAGCCCCCAGGCCAGCCCGTCCTTGAAGTTCGTGACGAGTCCCGCCTGGCTCGCCCCGAAGAGGCCGGGGTGGCGCCAGGACGCAAGGGCGAAGATCTCCCGGCCCGTCAGGGTCCCCCCGAGGGTGGGGTCGTCCGCGTCCGGGTCAGGAACCCGCTCCCGGTGCCTTCGGGCCTCGAGGGCCACGTGATCGGTGGTGTCACGCACGAAGAGGATGCTGAGCCCGAGCCCCAGGGCGACGAAGGCCACGCCCAGGTAGAAGGGCTCCGGGCGGAGTCCGAAGGCCTCGGCCACGTACCCCGTGGCAAGGGCGGAAAGCGCCACCGCAAGGTATCCGGCAAACTCGTTCAGCCCCATGGCGAAGCCCCGTGCCTTCGGGCCCACCAGGTCGATCTTCATGATGATCGTGGTGGACCAGGCAAACCCCTGGTTCACGCCCAGGAGGACGTTCGCGAATACGATCCAGGACCAGGAGGGGGCCCACATGAGGAGGAAGGGGACCGGGATCCCGAAGGCCCACCCGGCAAGGAGGACGCGCTTGCGGCCGAAGAGGTCGCCGAGCCGTCCTGCGAAGAAGTTCGTGACCGCCTTCACCAACCCGAAGGTCAGGATGAAGGAGAGGATCGCGCCCCGGGCCACCATCCCGAACTCCTCCTCGGCGATGAGGGGGAGCACGGTACGCTCGAGCCCCACCATGGCGCCCACGAAGGCGTTCACGAGAACGAGGAGCCAGAACTGCCTCCCGTTCTCCCGAAGGCCCAGACGCACCGGAGGGTCCGGGTGGTTCATTGGGACGGCTGCGGGGTCGGGCACGGGGTTGGAAAGGAAGGGTCGACAAGGGTGAGGCGCGGAGGGGACGCGCAACCCGCCGGACTTGACAATGTCAAGGACTCGCGGACCCGGAGCCCTTCAGCACCTCCTGCACCCGGCGGCTCAATTCGCCCGCAGTGAAGGGTTTGTGGAGGAAGGCCCGGCCCTCGGCCCACCCGGCGCGGCGGCGGACCGAGCGTTCCGTGTACCCCGAC
>JBJHCE010000007.1:0-49976 GCA_050485865.1 Gemmatimonadales bacterium
CACCATGACGTCGAGGCGATCCCCCTCCGAGGTCCCAGGCTCCGCGTCCATGAGTTCATCGATTTCAGCGAGGGCGGCTTCGTAGTCCTCCTCGCTCCGGACAGGCCGAACCTTGATGTCCATCAGACCGTCTCCACGTACTCCTCGTGGGTGCCCACGAATCGGACGTACACAACCCGGTAGGCGTAGTTGATCCGTACGACGAGGCGGAACTTGTTGCCTGAAATGTTGAAGATGACCCGCCCCTCCAGCCTGAACCCGAGGAGCCGGGAGGACCCGTCCTTGATCACCCACCGCCCGTCGCAGAGGCGGACCATCGGTGCGTTCCCACCGAGAGAGGCCTCCACCCCTTCGCCCCTCCCGCCCAGGCTCGCCACCTCCCGATCGGTAGCGACCGGTAGCGCCCAGCCATGGCGGCGCTAGCCATCCGTCCTCCTGAGCCGGTAGGCGTGCACGAACTCTTCCCCGAAGTCCGAGCGCGACACGCCGAGCACCCGGTCCTCGCCGATGGCGTGGACCTCGAAGGCGGCGGGCGTGGTGGTCGTGCCGAGGGCGCGCCCCTCGGTACCAAAGACGACCCATCGGGTCCGACCCTCCGCATCCCGTTCGTACACCTCCGCCCAGACCTCGCCGGAGGCAGCGATCAGGAGGGAGCGGAAGGCCGGAAGTTGTTCCGGGACGGGATAGGGGTATTCGAAGAACGCCGCCACGAGCGCAGGATCCACCTCGGTTCCCAGGGGAATCCGCCTCGTCCGCCTGAGAAACCCCTCGATGGTCTCACGGGTGACCGGCCCTGGTACGGCATCGACGCGGAGGATGCGGCGGAGCTGACCACCCATGTCGACCTGCCGGATCTCGTAGCTCTGCCCCGTCGAGAAGAGCAGCTCGTCGCCCGTCACCGCCCACCGCAGGGCGGGGGCATGGGGCATGACAAGAGTGCGAAGGTATCCCTCCGCGTTGCGAGGACCGTGCCGTTCACTGTGGTAGGCCGTGACCGTGGAATGCGTGGCCAGCGTCACGTTCGAACCGGATGGAGCCTCGGGGATGTAGAGCTCCCGGGCGTCCAGGAGCGGACCTTCCGTGAGCATCGCGTCCTGGAGCATCCCCCCGTTCGCGGTATGCCGCTGTCGGAACCAGTGTCCCCCGATCACCCCCTCCGGCAGGACCCGCCCCCCGTCGGGGTCGTGTCCGAGGATCTCCACCCTGACCTCTTCGAGGTCGGAGGAGAACACGGTCACACGCGCCTGGTTCACATCGTAGACGATCACGGAATCAAGGCTTCCGGTCGGAACGAGCCTCGCCGAAATGAACTCGCCCGGGCCCTGGCCCATTCCGCCGCGGCGCGCGAGCTCGTCGCCGTCGGCCCCGAATCGGAGGAGCTCGCGCCGCCCCGCGTCCAGCACAAGGAACTCCCCACCCTGAAGGAGCTTGACACCCACGACCCGCATGAACGGGCCGGATGGATCACGTTCCCTGCCGAGCACGATTTCGGGAACGGAGTCGAGTTCCCGATCCAGGGGCGAGAACGCTTCGCTTCCCGGGGTGATGAAGATGGGGACCCCGGCGCTGTCCACCTCCATGAACGCCCGGACGGAGAGCGCGTCGCCGCCACCTTCGCCGCACCCGCCGAGCGCTGCGACGGTCGCGACCCCGAGTGCGACGAGCCCGGGGCGCAGGCGCATGGGACCCGGCGCCCGAAACGCATGGGTGGCCTCGAGAGAGGGGATGCTCCTTTGGCCGGGGCCAGAAGTCGCGGTCATCCGTGGGCCCGTCAATGCACCCCGAAGTAACAGAGCAAGGCCATCGGCTCTACCGACGGGCACGTCTCCGCGAAAGCACAAGCGTAGTGGCCGCTGCACCCGGTCGGACCAGCACATGGTTTTTCCGCCCAGTCCAGGCACCACTCGTCGGCGACACACTCTTCCACGACCGTATACTCGGGGCATGAGGCGGATGCCGTCGAGTCCGTCGGGGCCGCGATGAGGGCCACGAACAGGATCACACCCAGACCGATGAGGCGCACGACCGCCATGGTGCGCGCAGGTCCATCTTTGGGACTCATGCTTCCTCCCCAAGTATGAGGTTCAGTACACTCGGCCGGGCGATCGTTCGTCCACACCCCTGCGGAGAGGTGGGTCGCCCTGATCTTTACCCGCTCCCCCTGATGCTTCCGGTAGCGGAGCCGGGCCGCAATAACATGATCGCGTCAGATGTATTGCGGTTGCGTCAGATCGTCATCACCCATCTTGACATCGGCGTGAGGTGCGACCCCCCAGCAAAGCAAGCACGGGATCCTGGCGGAGGGCGTCGGCATCCCGGATCGAGAGATCGAAATGCGCCCGGAACTGCTGCGCCAACCGCCCCGCCGAGCGGAATCCGAGGACCCTGTATGCATCTTCACGCATGGTCCGGTCGTCTCGAAGCTGGAGGGCGAGGAGCAGACGGGTACGCTGAATGAACTTGGACGGCGGGACGAGACCCGCGCTTCGCATGAAACGCTCCAGGTCGGACCGAGACCTGAACACTCGTCTCGCGAGCGCGGGGACAGATCGCTCACCGCAGACGATTCCCTCCAGCGCTGCGCCGAAGATCTTCGACGCTCGAGGCCGCACCCGCGGATCGATCTTTTCGAGCAGGGCCTGGCGAACCCTGACTCCGTGGGCGCCAACGTACGCCTTCGTGAGAAGGCCCCGAAGCCCTTCGGTCCTCAGAACGGTGTCGACGGAAGTGAACTCCCGGACCCCCCACGAGTGAAGGTCGATCGCCATTTGAGGATGTACCAACCGACGGTCCCAAAGCCCGACCACGTACCATGCGGCCCGGGGGGAGGGTGCTGCGGGCTCGACCAAAGGGGCGAGCGCTTCCATGTCGGCGAGGACGAGCGCTCCACCGTGAGCTTCGCCTGGCGCGCTGTTCGCGTGCGACCAATCCTGCCGTTGGACCACCGTGTGGACGAGGCGGAGGAGGGCCGGATGCCCCAGAAGGGCGGAAGGCCACGCAGCCTTCGAAACCATCACGAGCGTACGTTCCATTCGACCCCCTCCATCCGCCCACAATGGGTGGGATCGGAGCGTTCAGTCAAGCAGCTCGCTTCCACCCCGCACCCGCGCCTGTTCCCACTGGAGTGCTTCGAGCCTGTTCACGAGGGTGCTCCGCCGATGCCGACCTTGCCTGGCTCGGGGAGGGCCATCGACGCGACCGGGAGTTGGACTCGGGAGCGGTTCAGGCCCTCCCGCTCGAGGACTCCCTGAGGGACCTGAGAACCGAACTCGGGGGGTAGCTTGCATCCATCGCGCGGCATCGATGCAGATGACTCGGGCCAGCAGGTTCTACGAGGGCCGTGCGCCAGGGCTCGGGCGTGGGTTGTTCGACGAGGTCCCGGGGATCTTCTCTCCCTGCCGGCCCGAGATCTCGACCCGGCTCGCGCTCCTTACCTGTCCTCCGCCAACCGCCCCCGGATCGCATATCGAACGACGTACGGGACCCCCAGTTCATCCCGCCATACCCCGTACACGGCGTCTTCGGTGATGACATGCACGATGACGCTCTCGAAACCGGGGGGCGGTTCGATTTCGCCGAGGTAGATCCCGGAAGGATCGAAGATGTCCAGCCGCAGGCCCCCGCCCGCCCCCGCCCGTGTGACCCACACGTGGCCCGTAGAGGCGAGACGGAACGTGCGGAACGGGGGGTACACATGGGGGACCTGCTCGGGATCCCAACCGTCTTGCGCCACCGCGCCCTCGGGAGGGAAGGCCGCGATCGAGTCTCTTCGCACAGCCACCGGGATCGGGACCGGATCGACCGCCCGCTTGAGAATCAGGAGCGTATCACCATCGGCGGTCTGTCGGCGGATCGTGTAGTCCGGTGTGGCGTCCGTGAACCAGAAAGTGCCTTCCTCGTCGAAGTGCACGTTCGTTCGCTTGGAAAAGGGAATGTCTCGAACCAACCGGGTGCCCGTGCGTGCGACCCAGGTGATCGAAGGCGGCGGGAGCGGGTCCGGCCGCGCGACGGTGTCCATCGGCACCACGTTACCGTCGTCCGTGACGTCGAACCCCACGTACCACCAGGCAGAGGGGGTCGGGCCGGGGCCGGTTGCCCGCTGCATGGCCCAGAGGTGCCCACCTCGAACCCAGCGGCGAGGACCGCATCCGAGCAGTTGCGTCGAGGCGGACAGTGTCTGCAACCAGGCTCCGGAACCGTCAAACCGGTGCCACCGCCACAGACCATCTTCCACCCAGACCTCCCCCCGGGGCCCCGCGAACGCGCATGCACGTCCGCCGCTGAACTCGCCCGGTCCCTCGCCCGGCCCACCCACCGCGAACTGGAATGCGCCCTCACGGTCGAACACCCGCAGCTCGAGCGCGAGGCCATCCATTACCCAGATACGGCCGAGGGAATCGGGAATCACGTTGCTCGCGGAGCCGAACACGTAGGGGCCGTCTCCGTCCTCTGCCCCGATCCGCAGCTCTTCCTCCAGCCTCCACGGGGCGACCCCGCTCCGCGCCCACGCCCCCTCCGCCGGGTTGCTGACCGTCACGACCCCGCTGGCCGAGGTGTCGATCTGGACCTCGAGGGTCGGAGCGGGGCCCGCATCGGCGCAAGCGCCGACCATGGAGAACACGAGCCCGACGCCCAGAACCCGGATCTGGAACCCGGCTCTTCGTGAAGCCACCCTCGATCGGGACGGGTCATGCCTGGGCCTGCCCAACCGCGTTCGATCCCCGTTGCGCATCACCATGATCCCGTTCCCGCCCCCCGGTGATTCGCGGGGCGCCCCCGGATCGCATACCGAACGACATACGGCACCCTCAGCTCATCTCGCCACACCCCGTATACCTCGTCTTCCGTAATGACCTGGATGCTTGCGTTCTCGAAGCCCGGCGGAGCGTCCACCTCACCGAGGTACGTACCGGAAGGATCGAAGACATCGAGCACGGTCCGGGCCCCGGCCCCTCGGCGGATCACCCAGATCGTGCCGTCCGTCGCGCTCCAGAGGAAGTTGAAGGGAGGGAAGTGCGACGGAGCATCCGAGGGGCTCCACCGACCCAGCGGTCTCATCGTTTCCGGTTCCCAGGCCTCGATCACCCTGCGACGCTCGTCTGCGGGGATCGGTACGGGCTCGAACACCCTGCGGGTGATCAGGATCGTATCTCCGTCGAGGGTCCGACGCTGGATCTCGTACGTCGGGGTCCCTTCGGACACCAGAACGTCACCGCTCCCTGCAAGCACCCACCTGGGGACGGGGACGAACGGAATTGTCCTCTCCTGCTGCGTTCCCGTCGTCCCGACCCAGGTCACACTGCGGGGAGATGGCAGCTCGGGGACCGGAAACGTCCGGGTCGGGAGGGGCCCATCGGGACCATCCATGCGGTACTCCACCAGGGACGAGGTCGTCGTCCGGGCCTCGCTGTCCATCACCGCGTGGCGGACCAGGAAGCGCCCATCCGGAGTCCAGCGGCGGGTCTCGCAGAAGTTCTGGTTCATGAACGAGTGACTCGCAAGGATTCCGCCGGACGCGTCGAAGCGGTGCCAACGGTAGCCTCGATCCTCTACCCAGAACTCCCCATCCGGCCCCTGGAAGACACAGGCCATGTTGCCGCGGAATTCGCCCGGTCCCTGGCCCGGCCCTCCCACGGCGAACTGGAACACGCCCTCGTGGTCGAACACCCGCAGCTCGAGTGCGTGGGCGTCCATCACCCAGATCCGACCGAGGGGATCGGGGACCACGCCGCGGATGGATCCGAACACGTAGGGGCCGTCTCCGTCCTCCGCCCCGATCCGCAGGTCCTCCTCGAGCCTCCACGGGGAAACGCCGCTCCGCGCCCACGCCCCCTCCGCCGGATTGCTGACGGTCACGACCCCGCTCGCCGAGGTGTCAACCTGGACATGCACCGGTGCGGTCGCAGGGTCGGGTCCACATGCGATGGATAGCAGCAGTGCGGCCACCGCGGTTGCGAGGGCGGGTAGACGCGGCTGCAGGATCATGCGGCTCGGGGCCCGACGCAGGGTGATGGGGGTTGCTGCTCCCCCCCGGGACCGAACTCGCGACTCGATCACCGCACCCCGACCTGCACGATCCGGACGCGCACCTCGAGCTCGTCCGTGAACTCGTGGTAGGAATAGAACCCGGCCTCGATGGCCCGGACGGGGTAATCGATCCGGGCCCGGCCCACCACGCGCCCGGCCTCGGGGTCGATGACCTCGATCACGGAGTCCCAGTAGAGGCTGATGTCCACCGGTCCCCGGGATGCCCGCCCATCGGGACCGGTCAGGGGCCCCAGTCCGTCGGCCCAGTTCTCTCCGGCCACCCAGATGACGGCCCAGAGAAGCCCGTTGTCGTCGCGCGAAATCATGCGGATCGTGGGATCGGGCGGCCCTTCGCTACCTCGCGCCCCGACGTTCCGCGCGGGCGGAAACCAGGGCGCGCGTCGGACCATCGTTCGCAACGGGGTCCCGTCGACCCCCCACTCCTCGAGGCGGTACTCCCGGAAGTGCGCCGCCCAGACCCTCCCGGGAGGCCCCGGGGCAAGGGCACGGAAGAACGCCCGTGAGTCCGTGAGGTCGCGGATCGGGGGCGAGGCCCCGAAGGAGCGTACGAGGGACCCGTTGGTGTCGAGGAAGTGAAGCGGAAGGCCGATGCCGCTCGGTCGGTTCACCTGTGCGCCCGCCACCCATGTCCCATCCCCAAGCCGGGCCCGGGTCATGCCGAACATCCCGGGCACCGGCTTCATCGACACCACGCGCAGGTCGCGGTCCAGGGTCGTGAGGCGGAAGTTGACCGGGTCCGCGACCAGGATCGAATCCTCGCCCACACGGAAGAGGAAGGAGATTTCTCCGAACTCCCCCGGCCCCTGTCCGGCTCTGCCGGCCACCTGTTCGAAGCGCCCGTCCGGACTGAACCTGAGGAGGCGGGTGGGCCAGTCCACGATGACCCACCGCCCGTCGGAGAGCCGGACCATGGGTGCGTTCCCACCGAGAGAGGCCTCCACCCCTTCGCCCCTCCCGCCCAGACTCGCCACCTCCCGCACCGGGAGCGTGCAGTCGCCGGGGCAGTCCGCGATCACGATCTCCTGGGCGACCAGGGCCGGCGGGTCTCCGCCGACGAGGTAGGCGAGAACCGCAATGCCGAGCGCGACGAGCCCGGGGCGCAGGAGCGTGGCACCCGGGACCTGGCGCGCACCCCGTGCACGTACCGTGGGTGGCGCCCCCTCCGGAGCTTTGGAAACCATCACGAGCGTCCGTTCCATCCGACCACCTCCATCCGCCCACAATGGGTGGGATCGGAGCGTTCAGTCAAGCAGCTCGCTTCCACCCCGCACCCGCACCTTCTCCTCGAGCGCCCAGTCGCCGAGCGAGGTGCCGGCGTGGAGCTCGGCCAGGCGGGCAAGCTCGGGGAGCGCCTTCCGGGGGTCCGAGCCCTTCCGGAGGAGGAGCTCCACGAGCTCCCGGCTCACCACCGCCTCGCCGGGGCTCCCGGAAGGAAGGCACGCCCGCGCGCGGCGAAACCAGCGGGCCGCCTCGTCGGGTCGCTTCAGGTCGTCGCGGAGGAGGCGGGCACCCCGGAGGAGGGGCTCCGGATCGGACGGATCCTCCCGGGCGGCGTCCTCGTACGCGTCGAGCGCCTCGTCGTAGCGGCCCCGGGCGGCGAGGGACTGGGCAAGGGAGTGCTCGCTCCTCCTCCGCTTCCCCATTCCGGGGTGGAAGAGGGAGCCCGCGGCGGCTCCTGCGCCCTCGACCAGGAGGTACGCCGCCGCCATGACACAGCCCCCCCCGAGCAGGGCAAGGGGGAGGATCCAGATCGGGCTTCCGCCCCGGAGAAGCGCGTGCGCCACCCCGGCCAGGGCCCCGAGCGCCGCCCCCGGAAGCCCGCCCCAGAAGAGGAGGCGGAGGAACCGGCTCCGCGCATGGAGGTCCGTGTCCCGGAGCCGCGCCTTCACGGCACGATGATCGCCTTCGTGACCCGGAGCGCCTCCACGTCGTCCAGCGCCTCCTCGGCGCGATCGAGACCGTACCGCCCGCCGATCACCGCCTCGAAGGGGAGCCGCTCGCCATGCCGGGCCAGGAGCCGGAGCGCCCCCACCAGGTGGCGGAAGTCGGTCCCCCACTGCCCCCGAAGCTCCACGTGCTTCCGGTTCATCTGCGTGTGGGGGTTCACCTCCACGGGCCCCGCGTCGGTGTAGTGCCCCGCCACCACGTAGCGTCCCCCGTCGCGCAGCAGGTCGAGCCCCTCGGGGATCGCCGCCGGGTTCCCGCTGGCCTCGATCACCACGTCGGCACCCCGCCCCCCGGTGGCGTCGAGCACCGCGACCCTCCGCTCCGCCTCGTCGGTCTCGCCGGCGCCGAGTCCCAGCGTCCGGTCCACCCCGAAGCGTGGGGCAAGGGCAAGCCGCGCCCGGGGAGCCCCGATCAGGATCACCTGCCCCGCCCCCCGCAGGTGGGCAAACGCCGCGGCGGCGAGCCCCACCGGCCCGGCCCCCTGCACCACCACCGTGTCTCCCATCCCGAGCGCGCTCCGCTCCACTGCGGCAAACCCGGTGAAGAGCCCGCATCCGCCCCCGATGAAGCGCTCCGCCGTGACCCCTTCCGGGATGCGGAGGATCCGGACCCCGGCCTTCAGCAGGATCGCCTCGCTCCACCCGCCCAGGAGCCCCTCCGACGCCGGAAAGGTGATTCCGTACACCCGCCGCGACCCGCACCGGTTGGGCTGCCCCGCCACCGTGCAGTGGTAGCAGGCATGACACGTTCCCCACACGTCGAGAAAGGTCACGAGGTCACCCACCCCGAGCGGCTCCCCGAGCGCATCCTCCTCCACCCCTCCGAGCGCCGCCACCCGCCCCACGCTCACGTGCCCGGGAATGATCGGGTACGGCACCCCGGAAAGCCGCCCGTGCCGGAGGTGCACGTCGGTCCCGCACACCTCGCTCGCCACCGTCTCCAGGAGCACCTCGCCGGGGGCCGGGTCGGGGACCGGCCGCTCCTCCACCCGGACGGGGGCGCCGGGTCCGGGCATGAGCACCACCCGGGCGCTTCCTCCAGGCGCGATGCGGGGCGGCACGCCGGTCAGCACCTGCGGCCGCCGGCGCCCCGGGGGTGCCGGAACGCGAACCCCTCGCCGAGCCCCGGTGCATCCACCCACTCCACCAGGAGTCCGTCCAGCGCCCACGCGTGTTCCGGGGCGAGAAAGAGGCGGATCCCCTCTCCTTCGAGCACGTGGTCGCCCGGCTCGGGCCCGGCCTCGAGGACCAGGTCGAAGCGGAGCGGCGTGGCGCACCCGGCGCCGAAACCCGCGGTGATCCGGAGGCCGCCGTCCGGGAGGAGCGCTTCCTCCTCGAGCATCTCGCGCACCCGCTCGACCGCCGCCGGCGAGAGTAGAATCCGGGGGGGTGCCGGCGGGGCGTCGGGGCCTTCGGCGAGGAGGGACATGGCAGGGCGGGGCGGCAGGCGGAACGGAGCGGCGCGGGGTCGAGCCGGGGGGCGTCCCGGAAAGCTACCGCGCACCGGAGGGTGGGGCCATGCAGGCGTGGCCGGCCGTCCGGCCGTTGCGCGAGGCCGAGGGGCGGCGCGACCGTGAGGGGGAGTCCACCCGCGGCCCGAGCCCGTTGCCCCGAACCCGATCCCCCGAACCCGATCCCCCGCTCCCGATCCCCCGCTCCCCCGCTACCGATCCGTGGTCCGTTCCGTGGTCCGTTCCGTGGTCCGATCCGCGTACCCCCGAATCCGGCCCGCCCGCAGCCTGCCGGCCCGGGTCCTCGCCGGTGCATCCGTTCTTCTCCTTTCCTGGGGATGCGATGGGCCCGGCCCTTCCGCGCCGGGGCCGACGGGTCCTCCGCCCCGGGCGGAGTCCCTCGCCCCTGCCTCCGGGTCGCCCATGGCCTCGCCCGCCGCCCTCACCCTGAGGGGGACGGGGCTCCGGAACGCCGAGCTCCGGGTGGATCCGCCCCTCGTGCTCCACGTGGACCAGGTCTCGGACACCGCGGTGGTCTTCCGCCTCTCGTACCGGGGCGGGGCGCCGGGGGCGCAGTGGATCCGGGTCGAGACCGCCGCCGGGCGCGACAGCGTGGCCTTCCTGGTGGAGCCCCTCTCCGCCGGTGACACGCTTGCCGAGACCCGGGCGCTCTGGGTGAGCCGGTGGGAGCACCACGCCGCCTCGCCGGCCGGGCTCCGGGCAATGGTGACCCGGGCGGCGGCGGCGGGGTTCAACACCCTGGTCTTCCAGGTGCGGGGAAACGGCGATGCCTTTCACCACTCGACCCTCGAGCCCTGGTCGCCCCTCCTCACGGGGACGCTCGGGGTGGGGCCCGGGTGGGACCCCCTGGAGGTCGTGCTGGAGGAAGCGGCGCTCCGGGGGATCGAGGTCCACGCCTGGCTGAACGCCTTCACCGGGTGGAGCGGGGGGGGGCCGCCCCCCGAGTCCACCCCCCGCCACGCCTTCCTGGACCACCCGGACTGGGTCATGGTGGATGCTTCCGGGGTGCCCATGCCCTACCAGCTCGGGGTGGTGCGGTGGTTCTCGCCGGGGCATCCGGGGGTGCGGAGCCGGCTTGCGGCGGTGGCCGCGGAGGTGGTGCGGCGCTACCCGGTGGCGGGGGTCCACCTGGACTTCATCCGCTACCCGGGCCCCACCTGGTCCTTCGACGCGCCGTCCCTTGCCGCCTGGGACTCGATGCGGGTCACGGAGCCGGCCCTCGGGTTCGATGACGCCCGCCGCCGCTTCGTGACGATGGCGGTGGCCGAGGTCCGGGACTCCCTCGACCTGGCCGCCCCGGGGCGGGAGCTTTCCGCTGCCGTCTGGGGGATCTACCGGAACACCCGGGGGTGGCCCGGCGTGAGTCGGGGGTACGAGGACCGCTTCCAGGATCCCCGGCGGTGGGACGCCCTCGGGCTCGTGGACGCGCTGGCCCCCATGGTCTACTGGCCCATGGCGGAGGAGTACGGGGCGCGCCTCGACTTCGGGTGGCTCGCCGACGAGCACGTGGCGGGGGTGGGGGCCGCCCACACCTGGGTGGGGATCGACGCCCACGCCCTCTCGGGGCCCGAGCTCGCCCGCCACGTGGAGCGCTCCCGCCTGGCCGGCGCCGAGGGGGTGGCCCTCTTCAGCCTCTCGGCCCTCGACGCCGACCCCGAGCGGTGGGGGTGGCTCCAGGAGGGAGCCTTCCGCTGGCCGGCCCGGCCGGTGCCCCGGCCCTGAGTGGCTTCGCCGGCATTACCGGAAACGGGGTGAAGTGATCCTGGTCATCAACTAATTTGCGGAAGTGTACACCTTCCGGTATTGTATTCGTGACGCGATGGGCTTCACGGTTCTTCCGGTAATTCAGAAGAGGTTTCTCATGGCTACGGTTGCGAGGTTCTGGCGAGTTCGAAACCTGCGCGACAACCCCTTCTTCCAGGTGGCCCTGGAGCCGAGCGATGACGCTCGTTACCCCATCCACCTGTTCGTTGGGCGCACGGCAGAAGCCGAACGAATTCTTGCCACCATGGAAAGCTCCGACAGCAGAAGTGCCATCCAGGGAGCCCCAGGCGTAGGAAAGACCAGTCTCGTTCAGTACGTGAAGGCAAGGGCAGCCGAGGAGGGCATTGCCTCGACCGAAGGCTGGGTGACGCTGGGAAGCGGAGCGGATCTCGAGAACGTGCTGCTGCAGATTCTCGGGGAGGTATACTTTGCGCTCATGGGCGCAGACGCGGGGGAGTTTCAGGGGCACGAGTCCATGAAGGCCGCGCGCCAGCTCCTGCTTGCGTACGAGATCGAGGGCGGTGGGGTCAGCTTCGGAATCGCGACCGTTACCGGTGGGGTGAGCAGGTCAAGGTCCACGCACGCCGGTCCCGGGGCGGTACTGGTCCACGTTCCGCGCCTGCTCCGAGAGCTCGCGGGCCTGGCACTCCGATCCCGGAGGCTCCGCGGGGTGCTCGTACATCTCAACAATCTCGAGAATCCCGCCGAAGCCAATGCGCAGAACGCGGCACGGGTGCTACGCGACTTGAGAGATCACTGCCTGCTGGTGCCGGGACTTCATTACGTTGTGGCGGGAACGGAGGGTGCGGTGCGAACGGTGATCTCCGGTCAACCGCAACTGCGGGGTGTGTTCGGCGTCCCGGAGATCGTGTCTCCGCTGGAACCCCACGAGGTGCGGGACCTTCTCCAGCGGCGCTTCGAGTACCTCAGGATCAACCGGGATGAACCGGTCCCCCCGTTCGTGACGGACGATTCGCTCACCGAACTGTACCGTCTGTTCAAGGGTGATCTCCGAAGCACACTTCAGGCCCTGGAGGAGGCTGCGAAGAGACTCGCACCTCTCGCAGAACACCCGACGGACCCCATGGACGAACAGGCCCTCAGGCATGTGCTCAAGCACGTCTACCAGCAGATGGTCCGAGCGCGGCTGGACGAAACCGCGCTTCGGCATGTCGAGCGCCTGGCCGGCAGGGTAGGGAGTGATCCTTTCACCCGTGCAGACTTCGCGAAGGCCATCGAGCGGACGGACCGGCAGGCGCGGGTCGTTCTCTCGGAGCTTGAAGCGAACGAGATCGTGCAGTCCGTCGGGCAGGAGGCGGCGGATGGACCCGGTCGTCCGGCGGAAATCTTCGCGTTGACCGGTATGGCGCGCCTTGCGTTTACCGTCGATCCGGAAGCTGCATAGGCTCGGGCTTCGCGCCCTCCTCCGGCGGCTCCTCCCCGGTGGCCGGGGCGTCGGCGATCCTCACCGCGATGTACGAGAAGTTGAAGCACATCTCGTCGTAGGAGCCGTAGCCTCCGAAGACCGTCTCGTCGCTCCAGTTCTCGAAGGTGCACCGCACCCCCAGCGTCGCTCCCCGGAGCGCCTGCCGGCTGAAGACCTTGGGCTCGACGAAGGTGAAGTCCCGCTGCCAGCGGAGGTCCCAGCGGGGCACCGAGAGAAGCGTCTCCTTTTCTCCGGTCGGATGGATCAGGTGGATGTCGCCGGAGTGGCCGAAGGCATGCATGTGGAGGTTCGCGGAGTGGAGCTCGAGGGCCTCGATCCGGTCCTGGGGGACCCGGGTCACCCGGGCAATGTAGGGAAGGAGCGCCTCCAGGTTGTCAGTGACCTGGTAGCTCCGCCGCTCGCCCGCCGGGATCACCATGGAGCGGTTCGCCTGGGCCACGAGCCAGTCTCCACGGGTCTGGGAGAAGTGGAAGGCGGGGCGCTCCACGGACTCGGCCACGGTGAAGTCGATGAGCGTGTTCTCGTCGCGCTCGCCGGGGGCGTCCTGGGCGTAGTAGTGCATCTGGACGACCAGGGCGGAGCCGGGCTCCATGTAGATCCCGGTCCCTTCCGGGAAGGTGTGCCCGTCCATTCCCGGGGCCCAGTGGGCGAGCCAGAACCCCGAGCGGTTGAGCTCAGCGACCCCGCCGGGGTAACGGGCCTCGTAGGCCTCCCGGTCGGCCCGCCGCCCCAGCCGGTCGGGGAGGGCCCCGCCGAAGCACTGGTACCCGGCGCCCTCCTCCATCTCCTCGAGCTCGCGGAAGCGCTCGACCATTTCGGGGCTCACCGCGTGCACCACGGTGTGGTGCGACACGAGGAGGTTTCCTGGGCGGGCCCGGAACCCGGTAATGAAGCGGGGCTCGGTCTCGGTCCAGTCCACGACGAAGCACCGGTAGTCGTCGGGGCGGCCCTGATTCGGGAGGTAGTACCCCCCCGGAAGGACGTCGAGGGTCAGGTCCGAGCGGAACGGTCCGTGGTGACCTCCGTGCCCTCCGCCGGAGCCCGCGTGGTGGAGCACCGGGTCCGGGCGCGGCTCACCCTTCGGAAACCCCGCTTCCCGCCAGCGCCGCACCAGGTCCAGCTCGGCGGCGGAAAGCGAGGGGTTCCCCACGTACTCCTGGTGCCCCTCCTCGGCGATCCACGGGGGCATGAGCCGGTCCAGGACCATGGCCGCGATGAGGCGGTTCCGGACGAAGGTCTCCTCCGGGTCCTCCATGGACCACCCCGGTCCCTCCTCGGTGTGGCAGGAGAGGCAGTGCTGGGCCAGGAGCGGGCGGATGTCCGCATAGTACTCCTGCCCCCGGGCCTCGGCGGGGAGGGCGAGGAGGGCTCCGGCGACTGCGGCCAGGAGGCCGGCGGCGGCGAGGGGTGCGTTCTGCTTCATGGTTTGGGGACGGGTTCGGCCGGGTTCCCGGCGTGGGGGTGCGTGGGTGGGTGGCGGGGCTTGTGGGGGCTGTGCGGAGATGCTCGGCTGGGGGTCAGCGGGCCCCGGCCTCGGGGTCCGCAACCACCGGAAACGGGAGGAACTGCTCCACCGCCGCGGCGATCCCCCGGGCCGACCGCTCCGGCGCACGGATCAGGATTTCCTGGTCCCTGGGGCTCGTGAGGAAGCCCGCCTCGATGATCACCCCCGGGGTGCGGGGGTCGATGGCGTGCGTGTAGCGACGGGTGTTGAACGCGTAGTACCCCTGCATGGTGCGCGTGGGGATGCGTGCGCGGAGCCCCGTGGCGTCGCGGTAGTGCTCCACCAGGACGTCGGCAAAGGCCTGGGCGCGCCCGGTGGCGTCCCTCCGGGGGGCCGCAACCGAGAAGCCCGACGCCGAGGGCGAATGGAAGCCGTCGGCGTGGATCGCAATGAAGAGATCAGCCCGGTGGCGGGGGGGAACGGTGGCGGGGAGGATCTCGACCACGTACCCCCGGGCCTCGAGGAGGGCCGCGGTCCGCCGGGCGATCTCGAGGGTCACCTCCCACTCGTGCTTCCCCCCGCCCAGCGTGCCGTTGCTCCGGATCCGGGCGAGCTCGTCGGGGGCCTCGTGGGCCCGCCAGTGCCCCGCCTGAATGGCGATCCTGGGCGCCTCGGCGGCCGGGGCCGCACCCGGGGCGGCAGGCTGGGCGGCGAGGGGTGCCGGGGCCAGGGCGATGCCGAACCCGGCGCCGAACGCCATGCCCGAGGCGGCAAGGAGCACGGCGGCCACCCGGAACCGGGGGAGCGAGCGGATCTGGGGCTGAACGATTCCGTCGGTCATGATTCCGTCAGAATAGGATGGGCGGGGCATCGGGGAAAGACCGGGGGCGGCGACCGGCGGAACGAACGGGTGGCGGCCCGGCAGCGGGATGCGTACCTTGGCCGCCCTCCCCTGCATCTCCCAACAGGACCCCGGAGCGGGTCCCCGGACCCCGCTAGAGTATCCGATGTCGATGAACGTTAGTCCGCGCCTGATGCTGTTCGGGCTCCTCCTTGCCCTCGTCCCGGCCGCCTGCGGCGGGGAGCACGACGGGGCCCACGCGCCCGGCACCACCGATGCCGCCGAGCACGCCCACGACGACCCCCATGCCCACCACGGGCACGGCGACCTTCCGGCCACGGCGGGGCCCGGGTACACGGTCGACGACGTGCGCTTCATGCAGATGATGATCGCCCACCACGACCAGGCGCTCCGGATGGCGGCCCTCGTTCCGGACCGGACCGAGCGCGACGACATGCGGCGCCTGGCGCTCCGGATCGACATCTCGCAGAAGGACGAGATCGAGTTCATGGAGGGGTGGCTCCGCGAGCGGGGGCAGGCGATCCCCGACGAGGCGCTCCGCCTTTCGATGGACATGCCCGGAACGGTGACACCCGAGCAGTTCGATGCCCTCCGGGCCGCCCGGGGCACCGCCTTCGACCGCCTCTTTCTCGAATTCATGATCGAGCACCACCTGGGAGCCCTCGAGATGGTGGACGAGGTGTTCCAGAGCCCCGGGTCGACGCAGGACTCGGATCTCTTCCGTTTCGTAACCGACGTGGGAGCCGACCAGGGCGACGAGATTCTCGCCATGGAGCGGCTGCTGGCCCGCCTGGAAACCCCCTGAAGGAGTGGACACCCGATGAACCGACGCCCTGCGGGCCCCGCCCGCCCTCTCGCCGCCTTCCCCTGGATCGCCGGCGCCCTCCTCGCCCTCTTTCTCCCCGGCGAGCTCCTTTCCCAGACCTCCGGGGAGGCCCGGATGGATGACCCCCGCGTGGGGCTCGCGCCGGGGGTGGGGAACACGGCGGAGATGGTCGAGCACAACATGCGCCTCGCGGCCTGGCGGCCGAAGCCGCCGCAGTTCGACTCGGCCCGGGGGCTCGCCTTCGTGAACTCGGACCTGGCGTTCCGGGGGAACTACGTCTACCAGGGGAACTTCTCGGGCTTCATGATCTGGGACGTGTCGAACCCCCGGGAGCCGCGCCTCGTGAACACCACGGTCTGCGCCACCGACCAGGGGGACCCGTCGATCTACGGGAACCTCCTCTTCATTTCGGCCGAGTCGAACCGGGCCCGGAAGGACTGCGGGACTGGGGGGGTGGAGGATCCGGCCGACCGGATGCGGGGGGTCAGGATCTTCGACGTGTCGAACCCGGCGAACCCCAGGCTCGTGAAGAACGTGGAGACCTGCCGGGGCTCGCATACCCACACCCTCTACCCGGACCAGAACGATCCGGACATCCTCTGGATCTACGTGGGCGGGTCCTCGGGGGTGCGAAATCCCGCCGAGCTCCCCGGCTGCTCCGACGGGACCGTGGCCGAGAACCCGAACACAGCGCAGTTCCGGGTGGACATCATCCGCGTTCCCCTCTCGAACCCGGAGCAGGCCGAGGTGGCCGGGTACGCCCGGATCTTCGAGGGGCTCGTGCCCGTCGGGAGCAGGGCGGCGGGACCCCGGGGGTGCCATGACCTGACCTCGTACCCCGAGATGCACCTCGTGGCCGGGGCCTGCGGAAGCTACGGGATCCTTCTCGATACCACCGACCCGCTCCGGCCCGTGCGGCTGGACGCGATGTCCGACGAGAACTGGTCGCTCTGGCACACCGCCGTCTTCTCGAACGATGCGAGCTCGGTGGTCTTCACCGACGAGTGGGGGGGCGGGACGTCGCCGCGCTGCCGCGAGGGTGACCCGATGGAGATCGGGGGGAACACGATCCTCGGGATCAGCGACCAGGGCCGCCTCACGCGGCACGCCTACTTCAAGATGCCCGCGGTGCAGACGAACACCGAGAACTGCGTGTCGCACAACGGGGGACTCATTCCGGTGCCCGGGCGCGACATCAAGGTCCAGGGGTGGTACCAGGGCGGGGTGAACGTCTTCGAGTTCACCGACCCCGACAACCCCGTCGAGATCGCGTACTTCGACCGGGGCCCCATCGATGCGGAGACGCTGGTGGTGGGGGGCTCGTGGGGGGCGTACTGGTACAACGGGTTCATCTACTCGTCTGAGCTCTCCCGGGGGCTCGACGTGCTCGAGCTCGTGCCGAGCGAGTACCTCTCGGAGAACGAGATCGAGGCGGCGCGGCTCGCGGTGATGGAGGAGTACAACCCGCAGGCCCAGCCCCTGATCGTGTGGCCGCCGGCCTTCCCGGTGGTCCGGTCGTACCTGGACCAGCTCGTGCGGGGCGGGGGGCTCCCCTCCACCCGGACCACGGCCATTGCCGCGGCGCTCAATCGTGCCGAGGCCGCTTCGGGTGCGGCACGGGCGCAGGAGCTCGACCGCCTGGCCGGTGAGCTCGACGGCGATGTGGCGGGTGCCGCCGACGCCGCCCGGGTGCGGGCCATGGCCGCGGCGGTGCGGGAGCTCGCGAACGCGTCGCGGTAGGAGGTCACGCGGCCGCCTGCTGCTCTGCGGCCTGGAATGGAGCGGGGCCCGGGGGATGCGATCCCCCGGGCCCCGTTTTCGAGCGGGCTGACCCCGCCCTCACGACCGGCGCGTCGGTGTCTACCCGCCGTGGTTGGCGCCTCCGTCTCTCCAGACGATGACGCGGGCGTGGACCACCCCGGTCCGGGGCTCGGCGCCCTGGGGGGCCTGCTGCCGTCCGGTGATCTGGATCCGGGTGTAGGTCGGGGGCGCGGGGGCGGCCTCGTTCCCCTCGTGCACGTAGAGGATCACCGCGTCGCCCCCGGTGGCTGCGGCCTCGGCCAGGATCCGCTCCCGGGCCCGGGGGATCTCGCGGACGAGGAGCTGGTCGGCCCTCAGGTCCACGAGCACCTCGTAGGGGCGATCGGGGGTGGCGAGGAGGACCTCGATCCCGTAGGCCTCGGACGGGGTCGCGGCGGCAGGGGTGCGGGAGGCGCAGGCACTGAGCCCGATCCCGAGGAGGAGTGTCGCGCCGAGGACCAGGAGGGCCGCGGGTGCGGTGGGCTGGGTGGGGGTGGGCGCGAGGGCGGGTGCCGCGGGTCGGGAAGCGGATGCGCCGGGGGGAACCCCGGCGCGCGTGTCTTGGGGGCGCATGGAGCCGCTCCGGGAAGGGAGGGAAGGAGCCGACCTCTCTGGTACAGGCGCGGGGGTGGGGGGTTCCCGGGGGGGTGGGGGGGGCGGGCAGGGTACGGGCTGGGCTCCGGGGCCCGGGCGGGGACCGGGTCCTGCCCCGAAAGAGGGCCCGCGACCAGCGGGCACCGATAAGGATTCAGCTTTCGGCACTCCGAGGGTCGTCGAGATCGTGTTTCGTGCCGGTTTCCGGGAAGGATTCAGCCCTCGATTCGATTTCGGTGCCCGCGGGCTGAATCATGCTCGATTTCCGGCACGAAACACGATCTCGAATGCCCGGGCACCCTCGAGAGCTGAATTCTTCTCGCCGGGCGGGGGATCGGGGGCGGAGGCGGGATCGGGATCGGGGGCGGGGTCTCGGGCGGACTGGAGGCGGGGGACCGGGCGGTCTGGAGGACGGGTCCCATGGCGGGGACCCGGGCCGGTTCCGGGTCCGGCTTGGCGGCGGTTTCCGGACACGCTTGCCCTGTCGGTACCGAACGGACTAAGGTTGCCGCGGGAACACCCCCCCAGGAACACCCCCCCAGGAACACCCCCCCAGGAACACCCCACGTGGTCCGCGCCCTGGTCCCTCCGAGCGCGATGCGCGGACAAGGGATTCCCGAAACGGGTACGACTCCGGCGAATGGAGGGCCCATGGCCACCCCCCTCAACGATCGGCAATGCGCGGCCGCCCCGGTGTACGGAGCGCTCGCCCTGGCGGCGGCGCTCCTCGTCGCGACACAGCCTGCCGCGGCGCAGCACCCCGATGCCTCGAGTCTTCAGGTGGCTGCGGTCCGGCACCTGCTGCTCACGGCCGATTCCCTGCCCGACGCGGGAAGGCCCTCCCCCGGGGCCCTCCTCGCGCGGACCGGCGGAAAGGTGTCGATCGCGGCCCTGGGATCACGGCAGATCATGGATCATCTCGACGAGATCCGGTACCGGCGCCGAACCCACGTCATCGCGGATTCACTGCGAGCGGGTGGCTTGGAGGTCGAGGTTCACACCGTGGAAAACGGGTCCTCGTACATCACCGCCGACGGGATCCGCGCCGTGGCGTGCTCCGTGACCGTCGCGAACTGCGCATGGGACGAGCAGGCGGACCTCGGACTGGTCCTCGGGATCCGCGAGGTCCGCTTCCTCGACGGAGGGGCCAACATCCCGATCTCGGTTCTCGTGAGAGCCCAGGGCGCCGAGCCTTCGAGGGCCCATTATCTCCTCGTGAGAATGGAGCCGGAGGCGGGCGAGTGGGTCGTCAGATCCGTTCACGAAAACACGATCTTCTTCTGATCCGGGGGCAGGCGCCGGAGTTTACCGGTTGGCGCGCCTCCCCGCCCCCCTCACCCCCGCCCCCCGAACACCAGCACCCTCTCCCGCTCAACGACCAGGGCCACGGCATCCCCCGGGGCTGGAAGGGTGGCGTCCCGCCCCTCCACCTCGAAGAGGACCGGCGACCCGCCTCCGCCCGGGTCAACCGCCACCCGCACCACCGGCTGCGGCCCGGGGTGGAGAAGCTCCGTGACCCGGCCCCGCAGGCGAAGTGCATCCACCTCGGACGACGACGCGCCCGCCTCGCCAGACGAGTGCCCCGCCTCGCCCCCGGAGCCGGACCCAGTCCCGGCCCCCACCGCCAGGGACCCCGGCGGAAAGACCGCCACGCCCCCGCCCGGCGCCCCAAGCGCCCGCGCGAGCGCCGACCCCGGCTCCAGCCCGAGCTCGTTCCGGTACCCCAGGAAACGCGCCACCGCGAGGCTCCCCGGGTTGCGGAAGAGCTCGGCGGGGGGGGCGAGCCGCACGATTGTCCGGTCCATCACGATCCCCACCCGGTGCCCCATCCGCCCGGCCTCGTCCAGGTCGTGGGTCACGAGGACGATCCCCGGCCGGTAGTGCGCCTGGAGGTTCACGATCGCCTCGCGCACCTCGGCCCGAAGCCCCGGGTCCAGCGCCGAGAGCGGCTCGTCCAGCAGCAGGAGGGGCGGGCGCGCCACCACCGCCCGGGCGAGCGCCGCCCGGTGCCGCTCGCCACCCGAGAGCGCCCCAATGTGTCGGTGTGCTAGTACACCAATACGCACCGCCTCCAGCGCCTCCCGCACCCGCACCGCCCGCTCCCCCGCCGGCACCCCCCGGATCCTCAGGGGGAAGGCCACGTTCTCCGCCACCGTCAGGTGCGGAAAGAGGACCGGCGACTGGTGCAGGTAGACGGCCCCCCGCTTCTCCGGCGGAAGCCCCGTCACGTCGCGCCCCCCGATCTCGATCCGCCCGGCCCCGAGCGGCGAAAGCCCGGCCACCGCCCTGAGCAGCGTCGTCTTCCCCTCGCCCGACGCGCCCACCAGCACGAGCCGCTCCCCCGGCGCCACCTCGAGCTCGATCCCGCGAAGCCCGGGCGCGCCCGGAGCAAGGTCGCCTCCGAAGGGGATCTCTCCTCCGGAGATGCGAAGGGCGGCGGGCGGCGCGGCGCGCTCGGTCATGCGACCACCACCTCGCGTGAGTGGACCGCGAAGCCCGCAAGCGCCATGACCGCAAGGGGCGGAAGCACCAGGAGAAGCGCCCCGGTGGCCGCGCGGGCGTCCTGCCCCGCCTGCACGTACGAGAGGACCTCGACCGGAAGGGCGGGAACCACGCCCTGCCCCACGAGAAGGGTGAGGGGGACCTGGGCCCAGCTCACGAGGAAGCCCAGCACGAACCCCTCGACGAGGGGACGGCGCATGACCGGGAGGGTCACGTGGCGGAAGACCTGGAAGCGGGTCGCGCCCAGGGTGCGGGCCTCGGCTTCCAGGCGATCGTCGTGCACGGCGAAGACCCCGAGAAGAAAGAGCGAAACGTACCCGGCGGCGGGAATCGCGTGGGCCAGGAGTACCCCGGCGTGCGTTCCTCCGAGCCCCGCGGCCAGGAACGAATACTGGAGCCCCACCCCCACCGCGAGGGGCGGGGCCGCCACCGGAAGGAAGGCGCATCCCGCGGCCAGGTGCCTCCGCCACCCCCGGAGGCGGGCCATGGCGCGCCCGGCGGGAAAGGCCACCACGAGGGCCAGGACCCCGGTTCCGGCGGCGAGAAGGAGGGAGCTGACCGTGGCCTGGCCGAGCCGCCCCCCGGCGCGCAGGAGCCCGGCCCAGTGCTCGGCGGTCCACTCCGGGGGGAGAAGGTCGGGCCAGAACCACCCCCTTCCGAGGGAGAGCACCACCAGGTACCCGAAGGGGAGGAGGGTCGTGAGCGCGAGCATCCCGAAGAGAAGGATTCGGAGCGGCCGGGTGCCGGTGCCCTGTCCGCTCATCGCTCGAGCACCTCCCACCGGGCCCGGAGGCGCTCGTGGAGCGCTACCGCCCCGCCGGCGAGGAGGAAGGCCACGAGGGCCAGGACGAAGGCCTCCCCACGGCGGGCGAGCGCCGGGTCCGTGTGCCGCTCCATGACCTGAAGCGGAAGGGCCAGCGGGTCCGACGGGGCCAGGAGGACCGCCGCCTCCCAGCTTCCGGCCACGAAGGTGAAGACCGCCACCACCGCCGGGAGCATCCCCCGCCAGAGCACGGGCCAGGTCACGTGCCGGAAGGTGGCGAGCCTCCCCGCGCCGAGGGTCCGCGCCGCCTCCTCGAGGCGCTCCCCCCGGGAAGCCAGGATCGAGAAGGCCACGAGGGCGAGAAAGGGAATCTCCTTCCAGGTGAGGGCCACGATGAGCCCCACCCCCCACGGGTCCGCCACGAGGGCGGGCATGGCCGCCGGGGTCTCGACGAGCCCGAGCTGGTGCCCCACCCGGGCCAGGAAGCCGCTCTGCCCGAGGATCAGCACCCCCGAGACCGCCGCCACGAGGTGGGGGATCGGCAGGGGAAGGAGGGCCAGGGTCCGGGCGGCTCCGTCGAGGCGCCCCGACCCCCGGAAGATCACCGCGAGGACCACGGCCCCCACGGTGGCGAGGGCCGTGGAGGCCAGGGCGATCCAGAGGGTGAAGAGGACCCCGGCATGCACCCCCCCGTCGGAAAGGACCCGGGTCCATGCACCGGAAGTGAGGCCCCGGGCGCCGGCCCCGGCGAGCCCGAGGGAGGCGAGGGCGGCGTAGACGACCCCCACGAGAACCGGAAGGGCCAGGATGAGAGCGGCCACCAGCCCGCCGCGGGAGGGGCGGCCGGTCATGCCCCGGCCCCCCGGTACGGTCCCGGCGATCCCATTTCCCGGGGAACTGCGCGTACCGAAGAGAGCGGGGCCTCCCACGCCGCAGCCGGTGGACGGGGCCACGCCAGCGTTCGGCGCTCGCACGTCCCCACTCCAGGAGCTGGTCCATGTTCCGCGTTGCTCGCAGCATTCTCGCCTCCGCCGTGATCGTACTTCTCGTTTCGGCGTGTGGCGACTCGGGTTCCTCGACGGCTCCACCCCAGGTCAGCGTGAGCATCACGCCCACCTCGACCTCCCTGGCCCAGGGCGCTACCGCCACCTTCAACGCCTCGGTGGCGAACGCGGGGAACTCCGGGGTGAACTGGACGACCACCGGGGGCCAGATCTCGGCGCAGGGGAACTCGGCGACCCTCACGGCACCGAACAGCGCCGGGACGGTGACCGTCACCGCCACGAGCGTCGAGGACCCGACGCGGAGCGCCTCCGCCACCGTGAACGTGGCCGAGGTGGCCGTGTCCATCGCGGCTCCGGAGACGGCGGCGGTCCGCCTGGGTCAGCTCACCCTTTCGGCCTCGGTCACCGGAACGGTGAACACCGGGGTGAGCTGGACGAGCGGGTGCGACAACTTCGTGGCGGATGGGGCCTCGGCCACCTGGACCGCTCCGGGAGGGATCACCACCTGCCAGGCCACCGCCACGAGTGCCGCCGACGGCTCGAAGTCGGCCTCGGTGGAACTCACCGTGCGCCCCGAGTTCTTCGTGAACACCACCGACGACACGTCGGACGGGGTCTGCAGTCCGGCCCACTGCTCGCTCCGCGAGGCGCTGACGCTGGCCCGGGCCGAGGTCGTTGCGGGCGCCGATTCGGCCAAGGTGCGTTTCACCGCGGCGGTGGAGGGGGGCACGATCACCCTCGGAAGCAACCTCCCCGTCCTCGACCGGAACATCTCGATCGTGGGGCCGGGATCGGAGCTGCTGACCCTGAACGCGAACGGAAGCGTGGCTGAGGCGCGGAGGCACTTCGTCATCATCAGCGGGCCCCGGGTCTCGATCGAGGGAATGACCCTCACCGGTGGAAACGCGAGCGGACCCGGGGGCCTTCTGAACACCGCGGGCTCCATCTGGGCCACCGAGGCCGCGCACCTCCGCCTTCGCGACGTGGCGCTGACCGGGAACCGGGCGGCCGCCCTCGCCGGGGCGATCCGGCTGGAAGAGGGCACCACGGCCCGCATCGAGTCGTCGCGGATCTCGGGGAACGAGGCCGGGACCTCGGGCGGAGCCCTCGTGGCCTCCACCGGTTCCGAGGTCATCATTCTCGACTCCGAGGTCACCGGAAACATGGCCCAGGGAATCGGCGGCGCGATCTGGCTGTCGAGCGCGTCGGCCGAGCTCTACGACACCCGGCTTGACGACAACACCGCCACCGGCTCGGGCGGGGGCGTATATGCCCTTGGGGACGCCCGGCTTTACGTGCAGGGTGGATCGATCTCGGGGAACCAGAGCGGGGGTGCCGGAGGAGGGGCCGCAACCGGTGACAACGCCGTCGTGGAGATGGCCGGAGTCGTCCTGGCGGGGAACGAAGCCCAGGCGACGGGCGGGGCCCTCTTCATCGGGACGTCGAGCCTGCGCCTCCACGACACCGAGGTGGTCGGGAACCGCTCCGTGACGAACGCCGGAGGCGGAATCTACTTCTCCCAGGCCACCGCCGAGATCACCGACGGGGTGTTCCGCGAGAACACCTCGGGGCAGAACGGTGGCGGCATCGCCCTCTTCTTCACGTCGGAGCTTCGTCTCGAGAACGTGGACCTGATCGGAAACCGGACGCCGTCGGAGGGGAACTTCAGCGGCGGCGGGATCGCCCTGGGGAGCAACTCCACGGTCGAGTACCATGGAGGGAGGGTCCACGACAACGAGGCAGCGACCCAGGGAGGAGGGATCTTCGTTGCCTTCACGGATGCCCACCTGAGTGGCCTGGACGTATCGGGGAACCGGGCCGGTACCTTCGGCGGCGGGATCAGCCAGACCGGATCCGGGTCCGTCCTGATCGAGGCTTCGACGGTACGCGGAAACGAGGCGACGCTCGGTGGCGGGGGCCTCACGCTTCAGTCCACCACCGGGAACCTCCTCGTCCGGAACGTGACGGTTTCGGGGAACCGCGCCCCGAACGGGGCGGCACTTCGCGTGGGCGCGCTGGGTCGCCTGGAGAACGTGACGGTGGTCGGAAACATTGCCGAACCCACGGACCCGACCCTCGGTGGGGCGCTCTTCTGGCTCACGAACACGAACGGGTTCGAGGTCACGAACCTTCTCCTCGCCGGGAACCTGACCGACGGCGAGGCCCGGAACTGCGCGATTCCTCCCGGGGCCGCCGTGGTGATCAACTCCCTGGGGGGGAACCTGTCGAGTGACCAGAGCTGTACCGCATGGGTGAACGCTTCGGGGACGCCCGACCTGAACGGGACTACCCCCGGGGTGGACATGGCGCTCGCGGACCACGGGGGGCCGACCCTGACCCACGCCCTCCTGGAGGGAAGCGCCGCCGTCGGGGCCGGAAACGCCGCCCACTGCCCCACCACCGATCAGCGGGGGTTCACCCGGGGAGCGGCCTGCGACATCGGCGCCTTCCAGAAGGACGGCACGGCGGCGGCAGGCGCCTTCGGCCGGGCGCCCGCCCGGCGCTGAGGAACACGGCCTTCGGGGGCGCGGCGGGGAGGCCCGGGGTTCAGCCTCCACGCCGCACCCTCCGGCGCCACTCCTCGAGAATCCGCTCGTGGTACTCGGGCGCCACCTCGGGGCGGGCGTAGCGGTCGAGGGTGTCGCGGGGGATCGCCCGGGGGTCGACCTCGAGGGCCTCGAAGGCTCTCCTCCAGCGGGGCTCGAGGCGGTCCATCCCCAGCACCGAACCGTCGCCCCAGACATCGGGGTCCGCCTTCCGGAGCTGCGCCTCGGGGGAGAGGAGGAAGTTCGCCACCACCATGGCCCCGGCGGGATTCCGGGCATTGGCGGGGATCCCCACGTAGTGCGCGTTCGCGATCGTGGCATCGCGGAGCACCGTGGCCCGGGCCGTGGGGGGGAGGATCCCCTGGCGGACCTTCGTCACCACCTCGTTCTCGTTGTTCGAGAAGGAGAAGTCCACCTCGCGGTTCGCGAAGAGGCGGTGAAGCTCCGCCACCCCCGCCGGGTAGGCACGCCCCTCGCGCCAGAAGTGGGGGGTGTGCTCCTCGAGCCAGCGCCAGACCCGCTCGCCCCCCTCGGCGAAGGCCTCCTCGTCGAACCCCCCTTCGAAGGGCTCGTGCCCCCCGGACAGGGCGTACATGAGGCCTTTCAGGAACGTGACCCCGGCAAAGGACTGGTCGTGGGTGAAGCGCCCCGGGTTCGCCCGGATCCAGGCGCCGAGCTCCTCTACCGTCCGGGGGGGCTCGGGCGTGCGGGTCTCGTCGTAGATCATGGCGAACTGGACCCGCCCCCAGGGGGATTCCCACCCGTCGACGGGGCGCTCGAAGTCGAGGAGGATCGTGGCCGAGGTCGAGTCCACGTACGCCGCGTTCGGGATCCGGTGCGCCCACGGCCCCTGGAGGAGCTCCTCCTCGCGGAGCTGGTGGAAGGTCTCGCCGTTGATCCAGACGAGGTCGGCGAAACCCCGGGCCCCGGCCTCCCGCTCCACCACGAGCTGGTTCACGATCTCGGGGCCCTGGGCGTCCACCGCCCGGAGGCGGATCCCGTAGCGCTCCCGGAGGCGCGGGGCCACCCACTCCTCCACGTACGCGTTGATGGACGGGTCGCCCCGCCACTTCCGCCAGGTCACCTCGGTGCCCCGGGCCGCCTCGACGACCTCCTCCCAGGGGAGGAGCGCCAGGGCTCCGGCGTCCCCTCCGGCAGGCGGGCGAGGGGCGTCGCCACTGCCGGTGCATCCGGCGGCGAGTCCGGAGGCGAGGAGGGCCGAGAGGGCCACCCCCCGGGCCCGGCGGCGAAGGCGCCCGAGGGGGCGGGCGCGTGGCATCCCCGAAAACGACATCAGAAGTGCCACCGGGCGGAGAGCTGGAACTGCCTCGGGGGGGCCGCGGTGGTGAAGACCACCGGGTCGCCGGGGCGTCCGACCTGGGTGCGGGGGCCGCCGCCGGGGATCCCGTTCGCGAAGCCGGTCTTGAGCGACGAGTTCAGCGCGTTGAAGACCTCGGCGCGGAACTCGAGGGTGCCGGTGGCGAGGGGGAGGCCCCAGGTGGCGCTTCCGTCCAGCCGGAAGGCGTTCGGGAGGCGCTCGGCGTTTCGGGGCACGCCGGGGAAGCGGTCGTGGTTTCCGAGAAAGCCGTTTCCGAAGATCGCGCCCGCGCCGTCCAGGTCGCGGAAGAAGGCCACCCGGTTCATCGGGGCGCCGGTCTGGAAGTCGGCGACGGCGCCCAGGGTGAGGCGGGCGCGGCGGGGGCGTTCGGGGGATGCGGATGCGGGGGATGCAGGGGCGGCAGACCGGCCCCGGGGGCTCCAGAGGGCGCGGAGGGTCAGGTGGTGGCGGCGGTCGTTCACCGCCGGGGCCCATTCGGCGGCGAAATCGTTTCCTCGCGTGGCGTGGAAGTTGATGTCCTCGGTGTCGTTTTCGGTGCGGGACCAGGTCCAGTTCCCCTCCAGGAGAAGGCCCAGGGCCGGGGCACGGCGAAGGGTCGTGTGGAGCGCCAGGTGGCGGGCGCGGCCCCCGGAGTCGGTGGTGGTGAGGCGGCGGTATCCGGTGGCGGTGGGGTCCATGGGGCGGAAGGGGTCGCCGGCCTCGGGGGGGCGGTTCACGGTGTCGGCGGCGGTGCGGGGGCGTTCGAGGGGGTTCAGGTCCCAGGAGCGGGGGAGGTTCCGGCTCTCGATCCAGAGGGCGTCGACGGAGAGGCCCCAGTGCTCGGCGAGTTCGCGGCCCCACCCGACGGTGGCCTGGCGGGAGTAGGGCTGCTCGAGGCCCCGGGCGAACATGCGGCGGACTTCGCGGGGGGGGAGCTCGCCCTCCAGCGCGGCGATCTCGGCGGCGCTCGGCCCCTCGCCGAAGGCGGGCGGGGGGAAGGAGGCGCCCTCGAAGGTCACGACGGCGTTTCCGTGGGGGCCGAACTGGACGGCGTCGGAGTAGACGGCGTAAGGGAACTTCCCCGTGTGGATTCCCCACCCGGCGCGGATCGAGCTCCGGGAGTCGGGGAGCCAGTTGAGCGAAACCCGGGGCTGGATATTTCCCAGATCCGGGGTGCTTTCCCCCCGCGAGGTGATGTCGTCGTAGTCCCAGCGGAGCCCGGCGAGAATCGTCAGGTCGGCCCGGGGGCGCCACCGGTTCTCGACGAAGGCGCCCACGAGGGTCTGCCCCAGGTTCACCTGCTGGGGGCGGGCGTCGATGGAGTAGCGAAGGACCCGGACGTCGGCCGGGATGTCGGCAATGGAGACGAAGGGGCCCGACGCGTGGATGTTCCCCTCGTTCACCACGGTGTAGGCGCCCCGGGGGTTCGTGTTCGCCCCCAGGAGGCGGAAGCGCGAGTGGACGAGGTCGGCGCCGGTCCGAAGGGTGTGGTTCGCCCCCACGCGGAGCTCGAAGACGTTCCGGAGCTGGAGCTGCCGCTCGGACTCGTCGAAGATGAAGTTGGACGAGCCCACCACCGCCTCGACGGTGGTGAGGTCCGGGGCCACGATGGTGACCTGAGGGGTGTCCAGGTCGCTCTCCGAGGGGGGGAAGTCCCAGCGAAAGGTACCGAACTGGAGGGAAAACTCGTTCGCGGCGTTCCCCTCGCGGAGGCTCGAGCGGTGGGTGAGGCTCGCCAGGGTGCCGCGGCGCACGGTGGTGATGTCGGCCTCGGGCACGATGACCCCGCCCCCCTGGCCCACCCGTTCCACTCCGCTCAGGGCGATGCGGAGGGTGGTGGTCTGGCTCGGGGTCCAGCCGTGGTCCAGGCGGAGGAACCCCTTGGTGGTGGACCGGAGCTCGGTGCCGAGGAACCGGGTCTGCGCGGTCGAGCCGATCCGGTCCTCGCGTTCGTCGGAGAGCTCGAGGGCGGCGAAGACGAAGGTCCGGTCGGTGGCGAGGGGCCCCCCGATTCCGCCCCCGAACTGGAGGCGGCGGAAGCCGTCGGGGTCGATCCCTGCCGGGGTGAACCTGGGCGAGGCGTCGAGGGGGGTGCCGGGGCGGCCGGTGACGAAGAGCTCGCCCGTCCACGCTTCCCCACCCGAGCGGGTCTCGAAGTTCACGACCCCGTTCGTGGTGGGACCGAGGCCGGGGCGGTAGGTGGCGGCGTGGACCTGGAGCCGGCGGAGCGCGGCCAGGGGAAGGTGCACCCGGGGGCCCCCCAGGAAGCCCTCGTTGTTGTCGAGGCCGTCGATGGTGTAGCGGGTGTAGAGGGCGTTGTCCCCCCCGATGGTGAGGGGTGGGGCGTCGCCGAAGAAGGCGGTGGCCTGGGCGACCCCGGGCACGTTGAAGGCAAGCGCCAGGGGGTTTCGGGCGTCGGCGGGAAGGTAGGCGAGCTCGGCCTCTTCCACCGCGCCCCCCCGCTCTGCATCCTCCGCGTTCAGGAGGGGGCGCTCCCGGCCCCGCACCACGGTGACGGCGTCGAGGCGGAAGAGGGGCTGAAGCGTCACTCCCACGTCGCGCCGGGCCCCCGGGGCGAGGGCGCCCACGGGGATCTCCGCGGGAACGTGCCCCGCCAGGGTCACGACGAGGCGCCCCTCGGTGCCGGCCGCGACGGCGAGGGAGAAGCGCCCCCGGGGGTCGGTGGTGGTCTCCGCGGAGCCGGGTTCGAAGCGGACCCGGGCCCCCACGAGGGGAGCGCCGGCCTGGCTTCGGACCACGCCTTCGATCCGGGCGTCACGGGGCGGGGCGCTCGACGCCGCAGCCTCGGCGGCCAGGCCGGGAACGAGGGCGAGGGCGAGGACGAGGACGAGGGCGTACGCGGCGTCCGCGAGGGTGCGCGGGACGAGGGGGTTCCGGGGATTCGGCATGGCGCGAATTGACCGCAGGGGGTTGGGGGATGCAAGGTGCCCGGATGACCAGACCCTTTGACGCTTCCGGCCTTGCCATCGGGCTCGACGTGGGCACCTCCTCGGTGAAGGCGGCGGCCTTCGGGCCCTCGGGTAACCGCGAAGCCGCCGTCCGGGTTCCCATGCCCCGACTGGAAGCGCACCGGGGGGTGTGGGTACAGGACCCGGAAGCGGTGGCGGCGCGGGCCGAGGAGGCGCTCGCAGCCCTCGTGGCGCACCTCCCCGCGCGCCTCCACGAACGCCTCCCCGGGTCGCCCCACGCCGCCGGGCGCGTGGCCCTCGCCACCCAGCGCGACACCCTCCTCCTGGTGGACGCGGCGGCCGGACCGGTTCCCGTGCCCCGATCCCCCCTCCTTTCCTGGCGGGAGCGGCGCCACCTGGAGGACCCTGAGCTCCGGGCGAGGCTCCTGGGAGGGGCGTCCGTCCCTGCCGGCGCGCGCCTCCTTTCCCTCGAGCGCTGGCTCCTCGAGCGGTGGAGCGGCGGGATCCCGGTGCCCGGGCTCCTGGGTGCGCCGGTCCGATGGGCGGGCGGGGACAAGAACTGCGAGTACCTGGCGGCGGGCGCGAGACCGGACCGGCCGGCGCTCGCGGTGGTCTCCCTCGGCTCGGCGATCGGGCTGGGGGTGGCGGTGCCGGGCACCGATCCCCCCCCGGTGGGGGCCGGAGCCGGAGTGGTGGTGAGCCCCATGGCGGGCGGACCGCCCGGGTGGAACGTCGAGACCGGAATCCTCTCCGGGGTGCAGGGGATGGGGGATGCGGCGGCGCTGGCCGGAGTCCCGGCCTGGTCGGGGCCGCTACCGCCCGTCGAGGCTGCCGGGGGTCTCGTCGTGGTCCCCCATTTCGGGGGTGCGCTGGACGACCCGGCCGCCCGTCCGCGGCTCGAGGAGATCGGCCCGGGACTGGAAGGCGTCTCCGCGGAGACGCGCTCCGCTTCACCTGCTTGCGCTCCCGCCGCTCCCGCTGCCGGCCTCGCCGGGGCGGGACCCCACACGCCGGCGCGGGTGGCCGCGGGGTGGGCCCGGGGGGTGGTCCGGGAGCTCCGCCGCCTCCTTCCCGGGGTGGAGGCGGCTGGCGGGACCCCGGTGGAGCGGCTGGTCCTCGTGGGGGGTGGTGCCTCCGATCCCGGGTGGGAGGACTACTTCCGGGAGGGGTGGGGGCTCCCCGTCAGCCGCGTGGACGATCCCTGGATCGGGTGCCGGGGGGCGGTGGAGGCGACGGGGGGCGGGTGAGGGGGACGGTCAAGGCTACCGTCCCCCGGGGCCCCGAATCAGGAGATTGAAGGTGCTTACCAGTCGGACAAACCGAGGGACCGGATTCCCATCCACGTCACGATCTACCCGGACGGTGGCGTGGGAGACCGCGTACCGCACTTCCGAGCCGACCCGCTCCGATGACGAAGGCCACTCCACGAGGAGGGTCACCCCCGAAGCATCGGACGAGACACGTCGGGTCATTACCGGTGTGGATCTGCCGGGGAGGCCGGGCAGGAAACGACACTCGCGCTGATCGCACGCGAAGACCGCGCGGGGGTCTCGCTCCTCACGGGAGGCATGCACCAGCCCCAGGGACGGATTCAGGTGAAAGCCGGGCCCTTCGCCTGCGCGGATCTCGAACGGGGCGGCGATCCAGAGCGTGGGGAGACGTCCCTCGGCTTCGAGCAAGGCAACGGCCGCGGCCGCGGCCTCTCGCTCCCAGTTCGCAGTTGCGGAGTCGCCCGTCTGGGCATTGAGGGAGCTGGCCATCGAAACCAGCACGCCGACGGTGATTGCCGGAAGCAGGACACGGTTCATATTGCCTCTCCTCATGTTGCCGCGCCAAGCACGCGCCGCACCCTGACCATGGTCAGGCCGGGAGGCCTGCCGTACCGCGACCAAAACACACGGAGGAAATCCATTCTTGAAAGTTCTCCTCCGCATCCTCCCCAGGCCCACCGATGTCCTCGTGATAAAAGCCGATAAGGTGGAAGCCTTCATGGAGGATCAAGTCCCTGTGGTAATCGGAGAAACCCAACTGGAAGTGTTGAGAATTGAAGATGACCCAGTCACCTTGTTCCGGGTCGCCTCCAACCGGCGCGGCGCCGCCGATGTTAGGGGGAAAATCTGTCGTGAAGTGCAGGGTTGCAAACTCGATGGCCGCGAGGGCGTCAAAGCACAGGTAGTGTGCGTTCGGGTCGAGTTGGCTCTCAAGGTCGCTGATCCATTGGCTCGCGACGTTCCCGTCCACGAGGGAGCAGTTCTGGATCGCCTCCCACGGGCAACTGCCTCCCGAATGTAGCGCTACCGGGGGAGCCATCGGAACCGGCTGGGTTGGATGCGTTGGCAGGTCCGAGGCGCACGCGGCCAATGCCACCGCGGTAAGCGCAGGCGCAACCCATCGCCCTACCGGCATCGCTCCTCCCTGGATCCTTACGTTGACCGCAACCGGCGGCGTCGGGCACCGCGCCCGAGGACGTGCGGCCTGAGTCAACCCGGTCTCGCTCGCCCCCCCGAGCCGATCTACGGGACGGGGAGGCCCATTCCCTGCAGTCTCTCTCTCTCTCTCTCTCTCTCCTGTCAAGTCCTCCGAAGTCCGGAAGCCTTGAGGGGCCGTCACGGGAGTTCGCGGTACCGGGTCGAAACCGGATCCGTAGCGGTGCGACCACCCGATCCGAGACCGCCCCCCCCCACGCCTTCGGGTCGCCCGACACCCCGGACCCCCGGGGCCCGGTCCTCGACTCCCTTGCCCGGGCCGTCGCCACCCGGACACCCGTCCTCGGCTTGAGGAGGTCGGGCCGCAGCCCCGAAACGTCTCCGCGGAGCCGCGCTCCACTTCGCCCGCTTCCATCTCCGCCACGGCCGCCCCCTCTCGCTCCCGGTCCGCGTTAGGCGGCGATCTGTCTTCCCTTGCTTGCCTTGTGCGGGCCTTTGTCGCCTTCCTGACGTCGACGGGGCTCTTGCGCCGTACATTGTCCTCAAAGGGGCGAGCCGAATGATGTCAGGTGTGCTGCGGGCCCGGGCCCCTGCCGTGCTGCTCTCCATGGGTCTAGCCGCCTGTGCGGCGGATCCCGGTGAGGCGACAGTTGCCGAGATCACCGTGGTCGGCGAGGTCGTCCTTCGCGCGTCCGGAGATCCGAGGTTCATCGAGATTTCCGAGCAGGAAGCCTTGACCCAGCCGCCGTCGCTCTGGGGGGATGGGGATCGGTGGGCGGCGATCGACCCCCGGGCCCGGTCGGTCCTCCTGTCCTGGCACGGCGACGGAGCGCCTCGGCGGCTGGGACGGGCGGGGCAGGGCCCGGGGGACTTCCAGCGGCCGTCATCCCTGGTGGTCCAGGGCTCGGAGGTGTGGATCTCCGACCCGGCGCGGGGGAGCGTTTCGGTCTGGGATGCGGAGGAGGGGGCGCTCGTCGAGGATCGGCGCACCCCCGAGGGGCTCGATGCGTTCAGATCCTTCGCCCTTCTCGAATCCGGTCGGATCGTCTTTCCGACTCCGCCGTCGGATTCGATCCTTCTGAGGCTCGAAGACCGTGCGGAACTCCCAGGATGGCCCAGGCGACGGAGCGTGCATTCGGCTCCGATCGGTGTGGATTTCGTAGCCTCCGGCACGGGGTTGCTGGTCGGGCTGAACAACCAGGACGGGGAGCTCCTCGTCGGGGATGCCTCAGGAGTGTTCTCATACGCCCTGGCTCTGCCGGACGAGGTGGTGCGCCCGACCCTCGATCTGCTCGCCCTCGGTGTCGAGGTCCATCAGCTCTCGGCGATCGTGCGCTCCGGCGCATGCTTCCTCGTGGGATCGACCGCCGGGATCCAGGAGCTCTGCGCGTAGCTTCGCCCGCGCGCCCATTCAGCAGCGATCGCCGCACGGCACCGCCACGAGGCGCGTCACGTGCTCGACGCCGAGCGGCCCTCGGGTGACCGCCCAGGCCGTGTCGCCCCTGATCGCGTGCACCGTGATCCCCGGCTCGCCGTGTACGGAGCCGAGGTAGCGGCCCTCGGGATCGAACACGTCGAAGAGCGTGGGCTCCACCCAGAGGGGCGGAGCGGGGAATCCAGCCACCGTCTCCGACCTTCCGGGCTGTGGCCCAGAGGCCGGTGTGGCCCGCTGCACCCAGACCTCTCCGGAGCGGGAGGCGACGATGTCGCGGACGGGGGGCTTTCGGTCAGGTGGATCGGGGAACCGCTCCGGCTGTCCCGAACGGCCGCGGAGGAACTCCAGATACGACTCCCACTCCAGGCGTTCCGCCCTCAGGTATGGGACGGGATCGGTCTCTCGTTCCGCGCGCACGATCCTTCCACCGGGCCACTCCATCTGGAGCGCAACCTGGCTGGTCACGGCCAGAACGGAGAAGCCATGAGGACTCCAGCGCTGAATCCTCCGGAAGGCGGTAGCCGGGGGGCCAGGGCCGATATCCCCCTCCCACGGCGTCGGCGATGGCCGGAGCGTATCGACCGGGGTGGCGTCCTCGTCGAGGCGGACGAAGGCGACCTCTTGCCTCGTCGGGGTCGCCCCTGTCACCAGCAGCATCCCGAGGGTCACGGATCCGTCGTGATTCACGGTCAGGGGGGGGCGTGACAGGAGCCGCCCGGGGACCCGCCACTGGTCCACGAAGCGACCCTCCGGCCCGAACACCACGACCTCGTCCGTTGTCATCGCGAGCAGGATCCGGCCATCGTGGTCCACGTCCAGCCCCCAGAGAATCTCGAACTCCCCTGGCCCCTGGCCCGTCGCCCCGATGGGTCCGGTGTAGCGGCCGTCCCGATCGAAGCGATGGACGCGGTTGGAGGAGACGTCGTAGACCACGACCTCTCCCGCCGGACCGATGGCCATCTGTCTGACCTCCCCGAACATGAACTCTTCCGGTCCGGATCCCGCCCCGAATCGAAGCTCTTCGACGAAGATCTTGTCGTGGCCCCAGAGTCCGGGCTCCGGTGGCGCCTCACCGCACGCCACCAGGAGGGCAAGGGAGCATGTCCGGGCCCACCCACTATTCATGGCATTTCGAGGGTAGTCTGGGGACCTCCTCGTCGAGCTCGCCAAGGTACTCCAGTGCGGGCCCCACCACGATGATGCTGGGCGAGGCTCTAACGCCAAGGTGGACAACGTCCCGCCATCGACGGACCATATAGACCGGGTCCATGTCCAGGGCGTTTTCCTCAACGAACGCCCGAGCCCGGTGCATGCGGTCCGGCATGGAGGCCCAGGTCACAGGTACTCCCTCGACGGTTCCTCGGAAAGCACCGGATTCCGCCAGCCGCCTGCTCCATACACATCCTGAGTGAAAGACCACGAGGACCCGGCATGCGCCCCCCGCAGAACCGGACAGCGTCCCGTCGGGTCCGCTCAGGGAGCGCAGCCTGAGGTCTGCCAACGTGTCACCCACCGCCGGCATGCGTACGCGATCCGAGGACGACGGCACTCCGATCTGTGCCAACTGAGCCAGTCGGACCACCTGAAGTGTTGCGATGATCGCCAGCAGACACGCACCCGCGAGCACGATAATGCACGGGCGACTCATGCTGCAAGCCTCCACACGGGCTCGTGCGCCGAAACTGGGCAGCTTCACGACCTACCCGCCGTTCAATGCGGGATGCCGCACTGGACCCTACACTGTTCCTCGATGTCACCGTCCGGGTCGCACTCCTGAACGATCGTATGGACGCAGTGGCACTTGCCCGTGGCCACCACCACCGAGCACGTAAACTCTGGCTCGAAGGCCCGAGCCTCAAGCCGGTTCGCAGCCGTGAAAAGGACGAGGTTGACGGTGACCAGCGAAAGCAGGGTGTAGAGGGCGGTACGCATGGCTCCTCCAACGTTGGTGTGGCGGTTGGCGCACGCTCCGGTCCCTTGTGAGGGACACGGCAACGGGCGGCGATCCGGGATCTATTGCATCAAGCGCTCATCGGTGCGCTCCAGTGTGACTAGCTCCGCGGCCATGACCGTGGACCCCGCCCCGGGGGGCCGCACGGTCACGATTCCATCGGTACCTACAGCCACTACGACGGCATCCGCGTCCACGCGGACCAGCCCGGCGGAGCCATCCGGACGGATCTGAAGCCACGTCCGGAGGCGCGGGCCCACGTTCGGCGGAGCCGTCTGCGGCCAAGGTCCGAGAAGGACCCAGATTTCCCCGCCGGGCGAGGCAACCAAATCAGAATGGATCGGGTAGTCCTCACCCAGGCGCACGAAATCCGGTAGCGGCACCCCAAGGTGCGCATGGAGCCCCCGCCGCCAGGCCAGCCATTCATCAAGTGCTCCCCGCTCCGGGCGTTCACTCCCGGTGACACTCCCGGTCCAGGTATAGGTGCGTTGAGGTCGCATTTGGCCCGAGGTCGTCATGGAGAGGGTCGTCACGCTCGGGCGGTCGCCTCGAGCGGCCACCAACAGCGGACCGCTTCGGTAAAGATGCCCCTGTGGAGCGAAAACCACCGGGAGGTGGCCAGATCGGGACCACAGCACCTGGGTAAGCTGAAGTACCGCGACCGTATCCTGAACCGAGGCACCCAAGTCCGCCCGGATCACTTGGCCATGGACCCACCTCAGCCCCTCCTCGCCACTGAGGTCCTCGGGGAATCCCACGTACGTGACGACCGGACCGTGATCTATCCAAAGCGGCGCCGCCGGCATCCCAAATCGGCCGTGGGCCCCGAGATCCTCGAGTAGCAGCGGGCTGTACGACCTGCTGTTCGGACCCACCACGTCGACATGTCGACTGCCAGCTATATGGAAGGCGATCACCTCGCCGCCAAGGTAGTGGACCCAGTGGGGCGGCAGTGGTCCCGGAATGGGCAGCACCTGCGGGTCCACCCCGGGGCCGCTCACGTCCACCACGTTGATCACGGGGTGCCCTTCGCTGTCCCGTCCCGCAAGGATCAGGGTCTCGGTGTTCGGATGATGGTGCCATGATGCGAGGTCCACGATGGTCAGCTTCCAACGAACGCTGCCGGGGCTCAACCGGGCTGAAGGCAGATGAGCGAGTTGGCCGATCTGGACCGTATCGGATGCTCCGCGGTCCGTCAGTGGGTCCGGCGTCTCAGTGGGGGGGGAACACCCGAATGCGAGCGCCGAGACCGTGACGCACCGAAATGCGGTGGACCGAGCAAGGGGGAGAAGCGGACGAGTTCCCCGACACGGAGAGGGACGGCCGTTGAACGCGACGCCCAACCCGGACACAGTCCCTCCCGTCCGCGATGCAGAAGTCAGCCTTGGCCTCCTGAACCCAGGGCTGGACGTTACGGGCAAGGCCGTCCGATGAACCACCGGGCCACTGGCTCCCGACACCTCCGGAAACCGTCGGGCACCTGCGACGACGGGAGCTCGGACAATCCCATCTACAATTCGCCGTAACTCGTTGTGTTGACCGAACCGAGTTGTCCGCATTGGTCGGCAGGTTGGTTGTGAAGCTGGCCAATGCCAGGACGACGAGCGCCGTACGTGACACGGCCCGGCGGCTTCACCAGGAAGAGGGGCAACGGGATGAGGATCCAGGCAACACGTCGGGGTGGGCCCCAGGACGAACATCACGATCCGCAAAACTCTCTCTCTCTCTCTTGTCAAGTCCCTCCAGGTCCACCCATCCACTCGAAACCTCCCCCCGCGCCTCCGGGTAGCCCGACAGACCCGACCCCCCTGGGCCGCCACCGCGCTCGCGCTGCGGCCTCGACCCCCGGACGGAGGAGGCCGACCTGACGCGCACGCGCTCGAGGAGCCCGAGTCTCGGATGGGCCCTGAGCTTCGCCCTCTTCTGGTGGATTCTCACGGCCCCCGACCTCGGTGGATGGTGGGCCGGGGTCCTGGCGGTTGGGGCGGGGGCGGCGCTCCACACGGCCCTCGGGGGCCGGCAGCCCGGCGCCCCCACCCTCGTCGGGGCGATCCGCTTCGTGCCCTGGTTCCTGGTCCAGGCGGTGCGCGGGGGGATCGACGTGGCGGGGCGGGCCCTCCGGCCCTCCCTTCCGCTCGAGCCCGACTTCCTCTCGTACGCGGTGCGCCTGCCCGAGGGATCGGCCCGGGTCTTCTTCCTGAACTGCATCTCGCTTCTTCCGGGCACCTTCAGCGCCGAGTTCGACGGCGAGCGCATCCGTGTCCACCTCCTGGCCGAGCCGGAGAAGGGCCCCGAGCGCCTCGACGCCCTTGAGGCCCGGGTGGCCCGCCTCTTCGGGGCGGAACTCGGCGAGGTTCCGGGCGAGGCCCCCCGATGACCGACTTTCTGGTCGCCGTAGCCGCCTTCCTTGCGCTGAACGTGGGGGCCGGCCTCTTCCGGGTGATCCGGGGGCCCTCGCCTGCCGACCGGATGATCGCCGCACAGCTCTTCGGCACCACCGGGGTCGCGATCCTGCTTCTCCTGGCCGACGCCGCGGACACCCCGGGGCTCCGGGTCGTGGCCCTCGTCTTCGCGCTCCTCGCCGTGGTCGTGTCGGTGGCCTTCGTGAAGCGGGGGTGGGTCCGGACCGGCGAGGAGGAGGCGGAGTGAACGCATTCCTCGTGGTGGACCTCCTTGCGGGGGCCCTCATCGTGGCAGGGGCCTTCTTCTTCCTGGCCGGAACCGTCGGCCTCCTCCGCTTTCCCGACGTCTACTGCCGCCTCCACGCCCTCACGAAGGCCGACACCCTGGGGCTCGGGCTCCTCGGGGCAGGGCTCGTGCTCCGGGCGGAGGGTTGGGCGGCCCGGGCGCAGATCGGGGTGACCTGGCTCCTGGCCCTCGCTGCCGCCGCCACCGTCTGCCACCTCCTGGCCCGGACCTCGATTCGCGAGGGGGTCCCGGCGGTGACCTCCGGGGGCGAAGGGGTGGGCCCGCGGGCCACGGACACCCGGGTCGCGGACGCCCGGGCCACGGACAACCGGGAGGCACCGGCGTGACCCCCGGCGCCACCTGGGCCGGATGGCTCCTCGACGGGGTCGTCGTGCTCCTCCTCGTGGGTCTTGCCCTCCGGCTACTCCACACCCGCGACCTCTTCGAGGCGGTGGTCCTCTTCGTGGCCTACGGCCTGACGCTGGCCCTTGCCTGGATGCGGGTTGGCGCGCCGGACCTGGCGCTCGCCGAGGCGGCGCTGGGAGCTGGGGTGACGGGCGCTCTCTTCCTGAACGCCTGGCGGAGGCTCTCGCGCCGGGTCCAGGCCGACGAGCTCGACGCCCGCCCCCTTCTCGTGGACGACCCGCGGGTCCCGGGGGGGAAGGGGGCCCGGGCCGTCGGGGTCCTGGGGGCCCTCCTGGCCACCGGGAGTGCCGCAGCCCTCGGCGCGCTGTACCTGATGGGACGACCCGACCGGAGCCCCATCCTCCCGGAACTCGTGGCGGAGCACCTGGCCGAAAGCGGCGTGTCGAACCCCGTCACCGCGGTCCTCCTGAACTTCCGGAGCTACGACACCCTCCTCGAGGTGGCGGTCCTCGTGGCGGCCATGGTCGCCGTATGGTCGCTGGACCGACGGAGCCGGGAGCTCACCCGTGAGGAGGACCGGTTGGCCGACCCGGCCCTCTCGGCGCTGGCCCGGATCGTGGTTCCGATGGCGGCGGTCACCGCCGTCTACCTCACCTGGGCCGGGACCAGCGCCACCGGGGGTGCCTTCCAGGCCGGGGCCCTCCTGGCCGGGGCGGGGGTGCTGCTCGCCGCCACCGGGTTCATGCGACCCCCCACCGCAGCATGGGAGCCGATTCGCCTGGGGGCCGCCATCGGGGTCTACCTCTTCGTGGGGGTGGGGCTCGGGGTGATCCCGTGGACCGGGGTCTTCCTGGCCTGGCCCGAGGGCGCGGCCTACCCTCTCATCCTGGCGATCGAGGCGGTGCTCACCGTGTCCATCGCCGTGGTCCTGGTCGAGCTCTTCGTGGACGTCCCCTCGGTTCCCGACCCCGACCCACGCCTCGAGGGGATCGATCCCACCGGAGACCCCCTGGGCCGCCTCTTCGAACCCGAGCCCATGGCCGACGTCGCGGAAGCCCCGGGCGAGGCCGTGGACCCGGCGGGAAGCCCCGAGACCGGCGGCGAGACCGGCGGCGAGACCGGCCAGGGGGACGCGCCATGACACCCCTTCTCCTCTACACCCTGGCCGGGATCGTCCTCTTCGTGGCCGGGCTCCACGCCACCTTCACCCGCGCCCACCTGGTCTGGAAGGTGCTGGGGCTGAACGTGACCGGGGGCGGGATCTTCCTCGTGCTCCTGGCGGCCCCCCCGCGCCTCGACCCCACGGTGGCCGACCCGGTCCCCCAGGCCATGGTCCTCACCGGGATCGTCGTGGCCGTGGCCGCCACCGCCGTGGCCCTCGGAATGGCGCTCCGGGTCGCGGTCCGCACCGGCTCGCCCCGCCTCCCGGAGGATGCCCCCGACGAGGGCGGAACGTGACCGCCCTCCTCCAGGCCCTCGACCCGGCCCACGCCACGACCCTTGCGGTGATGGGCCCCCTCCTCGCGGCCCTCGTGGCGCTCCGGGGCACGCCGAACGCCCTCCGGGTGGGGCTTTCGGTGGGCACCGTGGCGTCCCTCGCCGCTACCGCCCTCCTCTGGGGGGCCCTCGCCTCCACCGGCCCCGCCGGCGAGCCCGTGACCGCCGTGATCCGAAACCCCCTGGGGGGGTGGGGCGCCCCCCTCGGAATCGAGCTCCGGGCCGACGGCCTCGCCGTCGTGATGCTCGCCTTCACCGCCCTCGTGGGCTCGGCGGTGAGCCTCTACGCCACCGCCTACTTCGGCGACCTCTCCTTTCTCGCGGCCCGTGACGCCCCGGGGGGGCGGGGGGCCCGCTATTTCGCGCCCCTCTGGCTCCTCCTCTGGGCGGCGCTGAACGGGATCTACCTCTCGTCGGACCTCTTCAACCTCTACGTCCTGGTCGAGATCCTGGGGCTCTCCGCCGCTGCGGTGGTCACCCTCGCCGTGACCTCCAAGGCCACGGTGGCGGGAATGCGCTACCTCGTGATCTCGCTGGCCGGCTCTCTTCTCTTCCTGATGGGGGTGGCCCTCCTGTACGCGGAGGCCGGCACCCTCTCCCTCGTCCACCTGGCGGAGGCCGACCTCACGGGTCCTCTCCCGGCCCTCGCCCTCGCCCTGATGACGGCGGGGATGGCGGCCAAGACCGCCATCTTCCCCCTCCACGCCTGGCTCCCCCCGGCCCATGCCGCCGCCCCCGCCCCCGGAAGCGCCGTCCTTTCGGCGCTGGTCGTGAAGGGCTCCTTCGTGATCCTCGTGCGCCTCTGGGTCCACGTGTACGGGGTGGACGCGTTCGGCACGGGCGCCCTCGTCCTCGGGCTCGCGGGCGCCGGGGCGATCCTCTGGGGATCGGCCCTCGCCCTCCGGCAGCGGAGCCTCAAGCTCCTCGTGGCCTACTCCACCGTGGCGCAGCTCGGCTACCTCTTCGTGATGTTCCCCCTCATGGCATCGCAGGAAGGAGGAACCCCTTCGGCCTGGGTCCCCGACGCCTGGGCCGGGGGGCTCTACCACGCCCTCACCCACGGGGTCGCGAAGGCCGCCATGTTCCTCGCCGCCGGGAGCATGTCGTACGCCGTGGCCCGCGACGACCTGAGGGCCATTTCCGGGATCGCCCACCGCCTCCCCATGACCTTCTTCGCCTTCGGCCTCGGGGGGCTCGCGCTGGCCGGGATCCCCCCCTCCGGGGGTTTCGTGGCGAAGTGGCTCCTGATCCGGGCCGCCCTCGAGCAGGGGGCCTGGGGGTGGGCCATCCTCCTGGCCATCGGGGGGCTCCTCACCCTGGCCTACGTCCTCATGGTCCTCCGCTATGCCGTGGACCGGACCGACCCGCCGGAGCGCTTCCGCCCGGTTCCGCGGCGCATGGAGTGGGCGGCCATGGCGCTCGCCCTCCTCGCCGTGGCGCTGGGTGTGCGGGCCACCGAGGTCGTGGCCCTCCTCGCCGGGAGCCTCCCGTGACCGGCGCCGTACCCCTCGTCGCCTGGGGCGCGCTCCCCCTGGCCGTGGTCCTCTCCTCCTTCCTTCCAGGGATCGGGATCATGTTCCTGGACGAGGAGGCCCGCCGGCTCCGGACGGCGCTGAACCTCGCCGGCGCGCTCGCGAAGCTCGTCTTCGTGGGGCTCCTTCTCCAGGGGGTGGCCGCGGGCGCCGAGTACGCCTGGGCCCTCGAGGTCCTTCCCGGGCTCTCCCTCACCCTCGAGGCCGACGCCCTCGCCCTCCTCTTCGTGACCCTCTCGGCGGTCCTCTGGCTCGTCACCACCGTGTATGCCATCGGCTACCTGGAGGACTCCCCGAACCGCCGCCGCTTCTTCTCCTTCTTCTCGCTCTGCGTCACCGCCACGACGGGGCTCGCCATGGCGGGCGACCTCTTCACCTTCGTCCTCTTCTACGAGGCGCTCACCTGGGCCACCTACCCCCTGGTGGTGCACCGGGGCACCCCGGAGGCCATCGAGGCGGGGCGCCGCTACCTGGTCTACACCCTCGTGTCGGGGACCGTCCTCGTGGTGGGGGCCGTCTGGTTCCAGGTGGAGGCGGGCACGGTGGCCTTCGAGGCGGGGGGTTCCCTGGACCCGGAGGCCGCAGCCGCCGCGCCCACCCGCCACCTGGCCCTCTTCCTCGTCCTCCTTGCCGGGGTCTCGGTCAAGGCCGCCCTCTTCCCGGTGCACGGGTGGCTCCCTGTGGCGATGGTGGCCCCCGCCCCGGTGAGCGCCCTCCTCCACGCGGTGGCGGTGGTCAAGGCCGGCGCCTTCGGGGTGACCCGCCTCCTCCACTCCCTCTTCGGAATCGAGACCGCGTCGGCCCTCGGGGGTGCGGGGATCGTGGCCGCCCTCGCCGCCTTCACGATCCTCTACGGGTCGGTGCGCGCGCTGGCCCAGGACGATCTCAAGCGACTTCTCGCCTTCAGCACGGTGAGCCAGCTCTCGTACATCGCCCTCGGGGTGGCCCTCCTCTCCCCCACCGCCCAGGTCGGCGGGCTCGTGCACCTCGTGCACCAGGGGATCATGAAGATCACCCTCTTCTTCTGCGCCGGGCTCCTGGCCGAGACCCTCCAGGTGAAGAAGGTGAGCCAGATGGGGGGGATCGCCCGCCGCATGCCCCTCACCATGCTCGCCTTCACCGTGGCCGCCCTCGGCATGATCGGGATCCCCCCGGTGGCCGGCTTCCTCTCGAAGTGGTACCTGGGGGTGGGCGCCCTCGAGGCCGGGCACGCCTGGGTCGTGGGGGTACTCCTCGTCTCGTCGCTCCTGAACGCCGCCTACTTCCTTCCGGTCATCCGCACCGCGTACCTGGATGCTCCGGATGCGGCGTGGGCCGACGAAAGGGCGCGTCCGCCTCGCGCCCGCCTCTTCCCCGAGGCCGACGCCCGTCTCCTGGTCCCGGCCCTCGTGGCGGCCCTCCTCTCCCTCCTCGCGGGGGTCCTGGGCGGGCTACCCTGGAGCCCCCTGGGGTGGACGGAGCTCATCATCGGGCGTGGGGAGCTCTAGATGAACCCCGAGACCCTCCCCCTCTGGCCCGCCCTCCTCACCTGGAGCGCCGTGGGCGTTCCGCTGGCGGTGGCGCTCCTGGGCGCCTGGGCGCGCACCCGCTTTCTCGCCGCCGCGGCGGCCCCCTTCGCCGCCCTTCCGGCCCTCGCCCTCGCGGCGGTGCACCTGGCCGCACCCGGGACCCTCCTTCCGGTGGACGCCCCGGCCCTCGTCCTCGGACTCCGCCTCGGGGTGGACGTGGTCGGGGGGGCGATCCTCGCCCTCACCGCCTTCCTCTGGACCGCCGCCGGGCTCTACGCCAGGACCCACCACCGGGACGACCCCCGGCGGGGGACCTTCTTCACCTTCTTCGCCGCGACCCTCTCCGGGAACCTCGCCCTGGTCCTCGCCTGGGACCTTCCGAGCTTCTACCTGGGCTTCGCCCTCATGACCTTCGCCGGGTGGGGGCTCGTGGTCCACCACCGGACGGATGCGGCGGTCCGGGCAGGGCGGGTCTACATCGTCCTGGCGCTGGTGGGCGAGGTCTCGCTCCTCGCCGCCCTCTTCGCCCTCGCGTCGGCCTCCGGGGGCGCGATCCACCTGGGATTCGCCCTCACCGAGGCCTGGGGGGCGCTCGGGGGGTGGGCCCCGGTGGTGGCCGGGCTCGCCGTGGCGGGGCTCGGGGTGAAGGCGGGGCTCGTTCCCCTCCACCTCTGGCTCCCCCTGGCCCACCCGGTGGCCCCGACGGCGGCGAGTGCGCTCCTCTCGGGGGTCATGATCAAGGCCGGGGTGCTCGGGTGGCTCCGGATCCTCCCGGTGGGGGGCGAAGTCCCCCTTCCCGGGGTGGGCGAGGCCCTCGTCGTGGTGGGGGTGGTCGGGGCCTTCTACGGAGTCGTCTGCGGCCTCGCCCAGGACGACCCGAAGACGGTCCTCGCGTACTCGAGCGTGAGCCAGATGGGGTACCTGGCCCTCGGCACGGGCCTCGCCCTCCTCCTCCCGGCGGAGGCGGCGCCGCTGGCGCTGGGCGCCGTCGTGGTCTACGCCCTTCACCACGGCCTCGCGAAGGGTGCCCTCTTCCTCGCCGTGGGGGTGGCGGCGGCGACCCCGCGCTCGGGCCCATGGCCCGGGGTCCTCCGGGCGGGGATCGTCCTTCCGGCGCTGGCCCTGGCCGGAGCCCCCCTCACCGCCGGGGCGGTGGCAAAGGGGGCGCTGAAGGACGGCCTCTCGACCCTCGGGGGCGGGTGGTACGCGGTCCTGGACCCCCTTCTCCTCGTCGCCGCCGCCGGAACGACCCTTCTCCTGGCCCGCTTCGTCATCGTCGTGGAGGGGAAGCGCTCGGGTTCCGGCCTCCCCCCTCCCGCGGGGCTCCTCCTCCCCTGGGGCGCCGTCGTCCTCGCCGGGGTCGGGATGCCCTTCTTCGTGCACGGCGGGCTCCCCCTTCCCGAGGGCGCCACCCTCCCCGCGCCCTCGTACGGCGCCCTCGCGGCGCTCCTTCCGGTCCTCGTGGGGGTCGGGATCGCGGCCGGGGTGGCGCGGAGGCCCGCCCTCCTGGGCCCCGTGCGGTCCCTTCGCATCCCCCCAGGAGACCTCCTCGAACCGGCCGTGGCGCTCCTCCGGCGGGTCCCCCGGGGTGCCGGCTGGCTCTCGCGGGTGGCGGGGCGGGTGCGGCGTGCTCTGGAAGATGCCGAGGCGCGGGGGGTGGGGCGCTTCGAGGCGATCGCCCGGCGGGACCTCGTGCTCGTGCGGGGGCCGGTGCTGGGGGCGATCCTCCTCCTCGCGGCGGTGGTGCTGGCCTGGGGGGGCTGGGGGCGGTAGGATCCCGCGCATGTTCGAGCGGATCCGCGAGTCCCCCCTGTGGAAGACCCTCGGCCCCGGGGTCGTCATGGCCGGGGCCGCGGTGGGCGTCTCCCACCTCGTGCAGGCCACCCGGGCGGGGGCGGATTTCGGGTACCTCCTCCTCCCGATCATTCTCCTCACCTGCCTCTTCAAGTACCCCTTCCTGGAGTTCGGGCCCCGGTACGCGGCGGCCACCGGCGAGTCGCTCGTGACCGGGTACCGGCGCATGGGCGGCTGGGTGCTCGGGGCGTTTCTCCTCGTGACCCTCGGGACGATGTTCGCGGTGCTCGCCTCCGAGACCCTCGTCACCGCCGGGCTCGCCGGACACCTCTTCGGGACCTTCCTCTCGTCGTTCCAGTGGTCGCTCGTGGTGCTCGGGGGGTGCGTGGGGCTTCTCGTGGTGGGGCGCTACCGGGCCCTCGACCGCACCATGAAGGCGATCATGGCGATCCTGGCCCTCCTCACCGTGGCGGCAGTGGTGATGGCGCTCGCCGCGGGGCCCCAGGGCGACCCGGCGCACCTGAGGCCCGAGCTCTGGACGGTGGCCGGGGTGTCGTTTCTCGTGGCGCTCATGGGATGGATGCCGATCCCCCTGGACGTGGCGGTCTGGCACTCGCTCTGGACCCTCGAGCGGAAGCGGGAGTCGGGGCACGCGCCCTTGGTGCGGGACGCCGTGACCGACTTCAACCTGGGCTACGCTGCGGCCACCTTCATGGCGGTCCTCTTCCTCGCCCTCGGGGCCACCGTCATGTACGGCACGGGGGAGGCGAGCCCGGAGGGAGGGGTGGCGTTCGCGGCGCGGCTCATCGACCTCTTCGGGCGGACCCTCGGGGGGTGGAGCGCCGGGATCATCGGGGCCGCCGCCCTCGTCACGATGTTTTCGACGACGCTCGCCGTGACCGACGGCTTCCCGCGGGTGCTCGGGGCGATCATGCGGGAGCTGCGGGGCGTTCGGGTACTGGGGGATGCGACTGCCGCCGACCTCCGTGACGGGGCGGGTGTGGGGCGCTCCGCTCTCCGGGGGCGCGGGTGGGAGCTCGGGGCCACGGCCGTGGTGGTCGGGGGGGCGGCCCTCGTGCTCTCGGTCATGGCGGAGCGCTTCACGCAGATGATCGACTTCGCGACGATCCTCTCCTTTCTCACGACCCCGCTCCTCGCGGCCTTCAACCTCCGGCTCCTGACGGGCCCCCTCACCCCCGACTCCGCCCGCCCGCCCCGGTGGATCGTGACCCTCGCCTGGGGGGGCGTGGTCTTCCTGACCGGCTTTGCGGGGCTCTTCGTGTGGTGGCGGTTCGTGGGGTAAGGGGGAGAGGACCATGGTTCACCAGGCATGCGGAGCCGGGAGGGAAAACGAAGCCGTGACCAGGAAGGCTCGACTCCGCTCGATCGCACTCCTCCTGGCTCTCGGCGCATGCGCGGAGGAGCAGGGCGGCCTGCCGCATGCCCCGGGGGCTGCCGGGGAGGAGGCGCACGGGATCCCGGGCCCGGCGGCGCCGTGGGCCCTCCTCGGCGAGATCGAGGGGACGGCAACCGTGGGCGAGATCACCGATTTCGATGTGAACGACCGGGGCGACGTCGCCTTTCTGGATGCCATGAGCCACCGCATCACCCTGGTGCGAGCGACGGGGGAGATCTCGAGCCTCGGAGGCAGGGGGCAGGGCCCTGGAGAGCTGATGCTTCCGCGCGCCATGGCCCTCATGAACGACGGGTCCGTGGCGGCGCTCGACCAGGGACAGGGGCGCATCACACTGTGGAGCCCGGACGGGGACCTGGTTGGAACGACGCGTGTTCCATTCCTGCGGGCAAATACCTTGTCGACCGATGGCATCCGCCTCGCCACCACCGTGGACGACGGCTCCGGGATCCCGTCTCCCGACTCCGCCGGGGTCCCGCTCCAGCTCCTCCGCTTCGATGGACTCTCACCCCTCCCGCCCGTGCACCTGGATGCCGGCGCCCGTCCCGATGGCGGTCACGGGGGGAGCTCGCTTTCTCCCTTCGCCATGCTGGACGACGAACGGTTCATCCTCCTCCGGTACCGGGGCGGGTACAACCTGACGCTCGGGTTCCTGGATGGAGCGGCGCCGAAGCTCATCTCCCGCGACGTGGCTCTGCCGCAGGCCTCGCCAGAGGCCTTCCGGAGGGTTCGTACCCGGCAGAACGACCGGTATACCAGTCTCTTTCGATCCGTTGGTGCACCCGTGGACCCGCGTGGGCTCTGGTCCGGGAACCTTCCCGACTCCCTTCCGACCATGGCACCGCTGGCTGAACTCGGGCCCTTCGGCGCGGACGGGTGGGGACGGCTCTGGGTAGCGCGTGGCATGCCGGGGCCGGAAGGCTCCCTTCTCGACGTCTACGACCGCGGGGGGCACTTCCTGGGCGAGTTCCCTCTCTCGGGACCCACCCTGTCCGGGATCCGCGTGCGCGGATCCTTCGCGGCGGGGATCACGTACGGTCCCCAGGACGAACCGTCGCTCCTCCTGTTCAGGATCCCTGCGGGCCTTCCTTCCGGATGAATGCCGGGACCGTCTGCTGAGCTTCGGGGTGCCAGCGGGTGATGTGTCGTGACCGGGACGCTCTCTGATCTGTCCCCGAGACCCGGGCCGAACCGGGAGCGCCGGCCCCGGCCTTCGTGGCACCCGTCGGCATGGAGAGAGACAGCGCCGGGGTCACGATTCTCGAGTACCCGGCGTCGGCATCGGAGCGGGTTGCCTGGGTCGCATCGCCGGATCCGCTTATCGAGATCGGCGCCATCGAGGGTGAGCCGTGGGAGATGCTCTACCAGGTGTCGCACGCAGCCTGGCTTCCGTCGGGGGGGATCGCGATCTCGAACCGGGGATCGAACCAGGTACTGCTGTCCAATTCGACGGGCGCCTTCGTCCGCGCGTTTGGCGGCACCGGAGACGGGCCGCAGGAGTTTCGGTTCGTGAACTGGATCGGTGCAGGTACGGGGGATGTTTTCTTCGTGGAGAATGCGGGCTTTCCGGGGTCGATCTCGGTCTACGACGAGGACCTCGAGTTCGTGCACCGGATGCCGTATCCCGGCCCACCCGGAGAGCGCTTCATCCGGGGGACCTTCGAGGACGGGTCCTGGCTGATCACCGGAAGAATCTCCCTCATCCCGCCTTCCGAGCGGCCCGCAGACAGCACCTTCGCGTATATCGCGTATCTCGAGGCCGACGCCTCGGGCGCGTACCGCGTCGTCCCCCACGCCTTCCGGTACACCCTCCACCGTCCGGAGGGGAGGCTGATCTACCCACCGAGGGGTCGGGCGACCCCAACGGACAGCAGGATCGTCCACACCTTCGGCGACCTGCGCCAGGTGGAGGTCTACTCACGAGCCGGCGTTCTCGAGCGGATCGGCCGGGTCGACGCTCCACCGAGACCCACCACGACGGCGATGCGCGAGGCCTTCGTTCCGCCGACGAGTCCCGTCCTTCTCGATCGCATGGGTGACTTCCAGATCGCCGAGATGATGCCGTGGTACAACACGCACGGATCCGGAGCGATGGTGGCGAGCGACGCAGAGGTCTGGATCCAGCACTATGCGTTCCCTCCGGAGGTTGCAGACACCTGGGACGTCTTCGATGCACTCGCGCGGTTCCAGGGCGTGGTGCGGTTGCCTGCGGGGTTTCGCGTCTTCGAGGTTCGAGGAAACCAGGTGCTCGGGCTCTGGAAGGACGAGCTCGGTGTCGAGTACGTTCAGGTGCTCGAACTCACCCGGCCGAATGCTTCGTGAACCGCAGTGCGTGTGGGGGCTGGCACGGCCTGGTCGATCCTTGACACACTATGGTACTGAGTGCTACCGTGGTGGATGATTCTCGAGCGCAGGCACTTCGAGTTCGTGAGCACTCCGATGTTCGAGGGGTTGGCGAAGAAACTCCTCACTGAGGAGGACAGGCGTGAACTCGAGCTTCTGTTGCTCGATGATCCCAAACGTGGCCCGGTGATAGAACGGACCGGTGGGTTTCGAAAGGTCAGGTTCGCCCGTCCAAGCAGGAAAGAGGGGAAGAGCGGAGGTGCCCGGGTGATCTACTATGTCTCGGAGCGGAAGGAGCGGATCTATCTCCTGTTCGTCTACTCCAAGAGTGTCAGGGATGATCTGACTCGAGCCGAAGAGAACGCGCTGCGGGGCCTTGCACGCGACCTGGAAGGAGAGGACTGATGAACACTCGGAAGCAGGGAACCTTCGGGGGCCGCCTGATCGCTTCGGTCCAGGAGGCGGTTCGGATCGACCGGGGCGACCTCGAGCCTGGCCGCGTGACTCGATACACGGCGAAGACCGCGGAGGTTGGCGCCCCACCCCGGTATGGCTCCGACCGGATCAAGGGTATTCGGAGCAGGATGGGGCTTTCGCAAGCCCTGTTCGCGGCGGCCCTGAACGTAAGTCCCGAGACGATTCGCGCCTGGGAGCAGGACAAGCGAGCTCCAGATGGTGCGACCCTCCGCCTTCTCGAACTCGCTGACGACCATCCGGAAGTGTTCCTGGACAAGGTCAAGGTCAGTGCCGGAAAGTCCGATCACTCGCAGCGCACGGAGTGAGCCTTGGCATTGCGGACAACCGACCGCTGGAGCGCGGACCGGAACGCCATAGGTCATCGCGGTGCCGTCAACCCGGCCTATCCACCAGACCTGAAGTAGCGGGATAGAGGTGCACGAAAAAACCCATGGCGCATCTTGTTGGGCCGCAGTAGGTTGGAGGTGTCTAATCATCCCTTCCACCACTGCCCCGCAAGACACGCCATGGGTGAAGTCCAAGGTACGCTGTTTCGGCTGGAATGCAACAAGTCGGTCGAGGTCGAGGCGAGGCCGGAGCGTCTCACCTCGGATGGGGGTGTGCTTCTGATGCGGGAGCTTTCGGATCGGCTGGGGTTGCCCGCGCTGATCCGGCGGCATCTGACGGACCCGCGTGATGCGGCTCGCACGCGGCACCCCTTCCTGGAGCTCGTGCGGACCCGGGTTCTGGCGTTGGCCCAGGGGTGGAGAGACCAAGACGATGTCTCGCTCCTCCGGGACGATCCGGCCTTTCGTCTGGCCGTCTCCCGGCGGCGGGGCGACACCCCGCTCCGCGAGCCTCAGGGCAACGCTCCGGAGGGCCTGTGCTCTCAGCCGACACTCTCGAGGCTCATGAGCGCCCTCGGGACCGAGGAGAACCGCAGCGGACTCGGGGTCGTTCTTCGCGAACTGTCGGCACCGCTTCTTGGCGCGGATCGCCAGGAGATCACCCTCGACCTGGACTCGCTCCCCTACGAGGTCCACGGCCACCAGCCCGGAAGCGCCTGGAACGGCCACTACCGGGCGCGCTGCTACCACCCCATCGTGGCCAGCGTGCTCGGGCGCTTCTTCCTCGGGGCGCGTCTTCGCCCCGGCAACGTGCACACTGCCGACGGCGGGCTCGACTTCGTGCTCCCCCTCCTGCGCTGGCTCAGGGGCATCATCCCCCGCGTCTGGCTCCGGGCCGATGCCGGCTTCCCGGCTCCGGGCTTCCTGGACGCCCTCGAGGCCGAAGAGGTCCC
>JBJHCE010000008.1:0-47024 GCA_050485865.1 Gemmatimonadales bacterium
TCCACCGCGCCCAGCGCCAGCACGTCCGTGCCCACCACCTCATCGAGGGCCGGGAGGCGGTCCCCCACCCTCCGAATGGCCGGCTCGGCACCGTACCGCGCATCCCATGCGCTTCGGACCGCGGCCGCATCCACCCCGCTGCGCACCGGCAGGACGATCGTCTCCGTGATCCCCCGGGGGACCGGAAGGAGGTGCGGCTGGAAGAGGAGCTCCACCCCGGGAAGGAGGGCCCGCATCTCCAGGAGGTGGCGGTGGCGGTTCCCCCACCCGTAGGCGCGGAAGTTGTTCGCCACCTCGGCGAAGAGGAGATCGGTGCGGGCGGACCTTCCGGCGCCCGTCACCCCCGACGCCGCGCTTACGACGGTGAGCCGGCCCACGTCCACGAGCCCCGCATCCACGAGGGGAAGGAGGGAGAGGAGCACCCCGGTGGGATAGCACCCGGGGTTCGCCACGAGCTCCGCATCGGAAAGCTCCGCCCGGGCCCACTCGTTCAGCCCGTAGACCGCACCGGATTCCCGACCCGATCCTGGCCGGTGGTCGGCGGTGAGATCGATGATGCGCGGGGCCGCGCCCCCCCGGCCCCGGAGCTCCTCGACCCAGGCCGCGGCATCGCCGTGGGGAAGGCAGAGGAAGAGCACCTCCACTTCGACGGCGGCCCCCCGGTCGGGGGCCGAAAAGGGAAGGCCCGGGGCGGGACTCGGAAGCCCCTCCTCGGAGCGGGAGGAGGTGAAGCGGAGTTCGACCCCGGGATGGTGGGCCAGGAGCCGGGTCACCTCGCGGCCGGTGTACCCGGAGCCGCCAAGCACCCCCACGCGGACCGGGGGGACCGGGCCGTCGTGGGCGGGAACGGGGCGCACAGGCGCCGGGGAATCAGGAAGGTCCATCGCCTATAGATAGGCATTTCCCGCCCCGGGTCAATCGGAGTCAGCCCTCCCGGCGGCCCACGGCCTCCTCCACCATGGCCCGGACCTTCTCGGGCTCGACCCCGATGCTCCGCCCCGATTCCTGGCCTCCCTCGAAGAGGACGATGGTGGGAACGCTCCCGATCCGGAGGCGGGCGGTGAGTTCGGGGCTCTCGTCGGTATCCACCTTGAGCACCCGGACCCGGCCCTCGAACTCCTCGGAAAGGGCACGGAGCGTGGGGATGATCCAGGCACAGGGGCCACACCAGGTGGCGAAGAAGTCGACCACCACCGGCTCCGCTGCCGACTGGATGATCCGCTCCGCCTCCCCGCCGGAAACGACGGGGAGGTGGAACGGATCGGGGTCCGGCGGGGCCGCGCGGCTCGGCGCCGAATCGTCATTCATCTCGACCGCCGGCCTCCTCCATCAGAACTCGTAGCGGAGGCGGAGGATCGCCATGCGGCCCACGTCAGGCGTGCCCGGGAAGCTCTGGAACTCCCGGTCGAGGAGGTTCGTCACGGCAAGCTGGGCGGTAGCCCCCGACATGCCGGGGAGGCGGTAGGAAAGGTTCAGGTCGAGGAGCCTGGAGCTCGAGACACAGGGGAGGGTGATCGCCGGCGCCCGGTCCCCGAGGCACTCGAGCCCTTCGTAGACCCCGGACGAGGCCGGGAACCCCTCCGCGTAACGGGCCCTCACCTCCGAGCTGAATCCCATGTCCCGGTTCCGGTAGGCCACCGCGAAGGAGGCCTTCCGCTTGGGCGCGTTCAGCGTCACGATCTCGCCCCGGCTCGTCTCGAAGTGGTCGTCGTTCACGAAGCCCACGGAGCCGCGAAGCGAGATGTAGTCGTCCAGGAACACCTCTCCGCTCAGGTCCACACCCCACACGTTGAAGTCATCGTCCACGTTCGTGTAGGTGGAGAGAAGCTGGGCCCCGTTCGCGGCAATGTCGGCGGAGGAGATGACCCCGACGGGCACGCCGGCCATGCCGGTGGCGATGGCGGTTGCCGTCGCCTCGGCCTCGGCGGCCGACATCCCTCCGGCCATGAGAACCGGCACGAGACGCGGCACCAGGTAGGCCCCGAGCTCGGGGCCGCTCATGGTGATGAGCGGCGTGCGGACGGTGAGTGGGGTCACGAGCTGGCTCCGCCGGGAATACCAGACGTCGGCCTGGAGCGCCGCCCGGTCCGAGAGGACGCCCCGGTACCCCACCTCGAAGGTGGACTGGAGCGACTCGCGAATCGGATCCACGTCCTGGAGGTCGAGCTCGGACAGCCGCGGAAGGGGCTGGCCCGGCTGCTGCGGGCGGTTGATGTCGAGGTAGGCGGAGGGGATGTCCGCCGGCGTGGGCTGGAGGCCCTGGATGTAGGCCACGACCGGCGCCGGGAGCCCCGCGGACTGCCCCACCACCTGGGCTGCCGCGGCCCAGAAGGCCACCGCCTCTGCGGGGAGGAGCTGCGCAGGTCCGCCGGCCTGCGCGGGGGTGAAGGGCGAGCGCATCTGGTACGCGCCCCCCTGGCGGAAGCGGAACCCTTCGGTCCCCGTCCCCTGCACCCGGACGCTGTAGCCGAGCTGGGCGAGCTGGGCGTTCGGGATCGCCGTGCCCAGGTCCAGGAACTGGTTCAGCGACGACGGGGTCGAGAAGGCCCGGTTGAAGGCGGCCCGGAAGGTCTGCCCCTCCGCTGGGTTGTAGACCAGCCCGAGACGGGGCGAGAAGACGGGGTCCGGAAGCCCCGTGTGGAAGTCCACCCGGCCAGCCATGACCAGGTCGAGCTCCGGAGTCACGTTGAAGCGGTTCTGGAGGTAGCCCCCGATCTCCCGCGTCTGGTCCTCGTCCTCGTAGATCCCGTTGATCGTGCCTTCGGTCTCCGGGTCGGTGTAGACGAAGTCGAGCCCGTAGAGGAGGGTGTTCCGGGTCCCGAGCTCCCGGCCATGCCGAAGCTGCGCCACGTAGAGCCTGGAGCGGTCCACGATGGGGGCACCGTTCCGGAGGAGGAAGGTGGACCCTGCGTTGCTCTGGTTCAGGTAGAACTGCCCGAAGAAACGCCCCTGTTCGAAGCGGGTCTGGTAGTAGGTGTACGACCAGTCCTCCACCTGGCCGGCCCCGAGGCCCGTGAGTTCGATCTGGCTCGCGGCGTTCGAACGACCCACGCTGAAGTAAGCCGTCGCGTCGTCGGAAATGGCCCAGTCGGCCCGGGCATCGACGGACCACCGCTCGATGTCGTTGTTCCGCGCCCCGATCCGGTCGATCCTCCGGTCCGCCTCCGCGGCGTCGATCCCCACCGCACGCATCATGTCGGCGCGCCAGAGCTCCCGGTTCGCTGCAAAGCGGGCCTGCTCGGCCACCTCCGTGGCGTCGGTGAAGCCCCACTCGTCGGCGCGAAGGTACTGGGCCGACACCTTGAGCCCCAGGTTCTCGGTCAGGAGGTGGGCGGTCCGCACCGACCCTCCGAAGAGGCTCCGCTCCCCTCCCATCACCATGGCCGAAGTCCCTTGGTCCCGGAGGGGGGAGCGGGTGAGCATGTGGAGCACCCCGTTCGCCGTGTTCGGCCCGTAGATCGCGGCGGCGGGCCCGAAGACCAGCTCCATCCGCTCCAGGTCGTCATCGGTGGTGGGGAGAAAGCTCATCACGTTCACCCGGAGCGACGGCACCCCCGACATCCGGTGGTCGGTCAGGGTGTGAAGCGCCCCGGAAAAGATGTTGTTGAAGCCCCGGACCACCACGTTCGTGGACTGGACCCCCTGCTGGATCACGTCCACCTGCGCCAGCGAGCGCAGGTGGTCCACCGGAGTCACCGCCGGGCGCACCGAGAGCTGCTCCCGCGAGATCGAACTCACTGCCTCGGTGGCCCGGCGCGGGTCCTCGACCCCGGGGATGGAGGTCATCACGTCCACCCCACCGAGCACGATGGGGCGCATCTCCATCGCCAGGTCCACCCGTGCCACCTGCCCCGCCTGGACGTTCGCAGGGGCAGAGCGAACCTCGGCGTACCCGATGGTCTGGGCGATGACCGTGTAGGTCCCGGCGCCCACCGAGGCGCTCCAGAAGCCGTCGCGGTTCGTGGATCGCGTGACGACCGACAGGCCCTCGGGGGTCGCGACGCGGATGAAGGCGTTTTCCAGCGGCGCCCCCGTACTTGCGGAGGTCACCCGCCCCTGGATCGTCCCGGACTGGGCCTCGAGGGCCTCTGCCCCGAGGGTGGCCAGGGTCAGGGGAAGGAGCAGGAACGCGAGGAGGAACCTCGCGAAACCACGGGGGGACTCGGTGGCCCGGTTGAGCCGGCATTCAGGTGCTCGATCCATGATCGCCCTCGGGGGTTCCTGGGTGGCCGGGGGGGGGAGCACGCACCTGCCTGGGAGCGGCTCCCTCGTGTCAGGTTCCGGGAATTATACGGCGTCGGCGAGGAAAACGCACCAAAATGTTTCACGCCCCGACCGGAACCGGGTCGCCCCCCCCCGGCTTCAGTCCACCGCCACCCGCCTGAGCTCGATCCCCTTCTCCCGCTGTTCCGTGGCCTGCCGCACCCACTCGCTCCGGAAGAGGAGGAGGGGGCGCTCCCGGCGATCGAAGACCAGGGCCGCATCCACCGCCGCCGCCACCCTCCGGATCTCGGCCATGGGACCCGAAACCCACCGGGCATCCCGGTAGGGCATGGGATCCAGCCGCGCAGCGACCTGGTACTCGTGCTCCAGGCGGTGCAGGAGCACGTCGAACTGGAGGGGTCCCACCGCCCCCACCACCGGGGCCGGGCTGTGTTCCGAGTGGAACACCTGCACCGCTCCCTCTTCCGACAGTTCCAGGAGCCCCTTGTCCAGGTGCTTCCGTCGAAGAGGGTCCGGCACCTGCACCCGGGCGAAGTGCTCCGGCGAGAAGGGCGGAATCGCCTCGAACTCGGGCGCCCCCTTCGAGGCCAGGGTGTCGCCGATCCGGAGGTTCCCCCGGTCGTGGAGCCCCACCACGTCGCCGGGCCAGGCCTCCTCCACCGCCTCCCGCTCCTGCCCGAAGAACTGCTGGGCCTCGGCAAGGCGCATCCCCTTCCCCGACCGCACGTTCGTGACCGTGGCCCCGGGCTCGTAGCGCCCCGAGCAGACCCGGGCAAAGGCGATCCGGTCCCGGTGCTTGGGGTCCATGTTCGCCTGGATCTTGAAGACGAAGGCGGTGAAACGCGGGTCCGTCGGCTCGATCACCCCTTCGGAGGAACTCCGCGCAGGCGGGGGCGGCGCATCCCGGAGAAAACGCCGCAGGAAGGGCTCGACCCCGAAGTTCGTGAGCGCACTCCCGAAGAAGGTGGGCGAGATCTCTCCGGCGTGGAATCGCTCGAGCTCGAAGGGGGTCCCCACCGCGTCCAGGAGCTCGATCTCCTCCCGCAGGCGCTCCGCCGCCACCGCGCCCAGGACCGCCTCCACCTCCGGATCCTCCAGCCCCGCCACCCGGGTGCCGGCCCGCTTCGCCCCGTGATCCCCGCCCCGCTCGAAGAGGTGGATCACCCGCTCCATCCGGTCGAAGACCCCCAGGAACTGGGAGCCGTCGGTGACAGGCCAGGTCAGCGGCACGCACGCGATCCCGAGCTCCGCCTCCACGTCGTCCAGGAGCTGGAGGGGCGACACCCCGATCCGGTCGCACTTGTTCACGAAGGTGAAGATCGGGATTCGCCGGAGGCGGCACACCTCGAAGAGCTTCCGCGTCTGCTCCTCCACTCCCTTCCGGTTGTCCAGGAGCATCACCGCCGAGTCGGCAGCCATGAGGGTCCGGTAGGTATCCTCCGAGAAGTCCTGGTGCCCCGGCGTGTCCAGGAGGTTGATCCGGAACCCCTCGTAGTCGAACTGGAGCACCGAGGAGGTGACCGAGATCCCCCGCTCCTGCTCCATCTGCATCCAGTCGGAGGTGGCGTGCCGCGCCGCCCGGCGCGCCTTCACCGACCCCGCCAGGTGGATCGCACCCCCGTACAGGAGAAGCTTCTCCGTGAGGGTGGTCTTCCCTGCATCGGGATGGGAAATGATGGCGAAGGTCCGGCGTCTCCGGACCTCCCGCTCGAGGGCTTCGGGGACCAACGTGACTCCGTGGTGGATCGGGGTGCGGGTGGGAGCGAGCCTCCAAGTGTAATAGATTCGAGCGACCTTCGGACCCCTCCCCCGGACACCGGGAAATGCCCGTCCTGCCGACCCTTCCCTCCCCCCATCGCATCCCCGGACGCACCCGGTGGACGCCCGCCTTCCGGGGCGCAGCGGCGGTCCTCCTTTTCCTGGGATGCGGTGGGGCCGGCGCCCTGGAGCTCCAGGCACAGGACGTGCGGGCGGGCGGAGACGGCTGGAACGCCCCCCGGGCCCTCCAGCTCCTGGAACTCGGTCGGGCGGCCCGGCAGGGGCTCGTGGATGACGGCACCCTCACGAGCTACCAGGCGCTGACCGAGGGACACGTCTACTTCTACGTGGATCCGGAGGAGGGAGAGCGGGCCCTCATCCGGGTGGACCAGGTTGCGGTCGAGCTCTACTGGGAGGCGCCGGACCTGGTGCGGCAGCGGATCGTGGGCGAGCGGTCCGAGACCCGGCTCCCGGTGCGGGACTTCCGCTACTACCTGGACCGGCTCACCCTGGTCCAGTACGGCTTCGGTGACGAGATCGAGGTCGGCCAGGGGATGGACGTGGCCGGGGTCCCCCACCCCCTTTCCCCGGCTCCCCGCGGGTGGCCCGAGGGCGACCTCCGCGCCCTCGAACCCTACGAGTTCCGCCTGGCCGATTCGGTGGCGCTGCGGCTTCCCGGCGAGCCCGAGCCCCTCAAGATCTACGAGCTCCAGGTCCGCCCCCGGGACCCGTCCCGGCCGGGGATCCTGGGGTCGATCTTCCTGAACGCCGCCGACGGCCAGCTCGTCCGGATGGCCTTCACCTTCACCCCCGCCTCGTACGTGGACCGCCGGACCGACCGGATCCACGTGGAGCTGGACTACGGGCTCTGGGAGGGGCGCTACTGGCTCCCGAACCGCCAGGACATCGAGGTGCGCCGGGAGATGCCCGAGCTCGACTTCGAGGTGGGAACGGTGATCCGGGCCGTGCTCCGGGTGGGGGGATACGAGCTGAACGCCCCGGTTCCGGAATCCGTGCGCTTCTCCTGGCCCGTGACCCAGGCCCCGGAAGAGGAACGACGGGGCTACGCCTTCCGCGAGGGGCTCTTCGACGCCATCGACCGTGACGGCCTGGCCGGGGTGCAGACCCGGGTGGACCCGCGGGAACTCCGGGCCGAGGCGGCGCGTCTTCTCCGGAACCGCCCCCCTACCGGGCTCTCGCCGGTACGCCTCCATCTTCCCGACGCCTCTTCCCTGGTCCGGGCGGACCGGGCCCGGGGGGTCACGGTGGGTGCGGGGACCTCGATCCGGCCGGCGGGCGCCCTCCGGGTGCGGGGGTGGGGGGGGTGGTCCTTCGGGACGGGCCGCCCCGCCGCCTCTCTCGGAATCGACGGCCTCGTGGCGGGAAGCTGGAGCTTTCGCGCCGAGGGGGCCTGGAACGACCGGGGCGACCTGGGGGTGCGGGCTGCCGCCCCCGGGCTCTTCTCCACGGCGGGAGCGCTGGTGGGTGGGGAGGACTACCTCGACCCGTACGCGGTGGCGCGGCTCCGGGGGTCCGCAGGTACGCGGACCGGGGGCGGCACGCAGGTGGTACTCGCCCTCGGGGTGGAGCGGCACCGCTCCGAACCCCTCCTCTGGTCGGAGCCCCCCGGGGGCGGGAGCCGGGACCTTCGCCCCGTCCGCGCGGTGACCGACGGGACCTTCGCCACCGGGAGCGTGTCCCTGGCGCGGCGGAGCGAGGGGCTCGGTTGGGGGGGGTGGGGTGGGCCCTCCGGAGCGGTGGCAACGCTTCGGGCCTCGGTGGAGCTCCTCTCGGGATCCGCCGGAACGGGTGCCCGCCTCGAGGGGGGTGCCACCCTCCTCCGCCGGCCGCCGGATGCGCGGCAGGAAGTCCGCCTCGAGCTCCTCGCCGGGTCGCGGGTCGGAGACCCCCTCGACCAGCATCTCCGCTTCCTCGGGGGACGGGGTACGGTGGCGGGGTTCCCCGTCCGGGGGCACGGGGGGGCGCACTGGGCGCTGGCGGGGCTCGAGGGCGCCCGGGACCTCCGGTCTCCCTGGGTACGCCTGAGAGGAGGGGTCGACGCCGGGTGGACCGACGGTCGCGGAGCGGGGATCCTTCCCGAGACCGAGGCCGGAGGCGGGTTCCTTCTGGGGGCGAGGGCCGGGGTGGGGATCTTCTTCGACATCCTGAGGATCGAGGGCGCCCGGGGGATCTCGGGAAGGGGCGCGGAGTGGCAGCTCCTCCTCTCGGTGGATCCCCTCTGGTGGGACCGTCTCTGACGGACCTTCTCAGCCGATCCGCCGCTCCCGCTCGAGTGCGCGCATGGCGAGGATGCCCAGCGCGGGCCCCGGCGCCAGGAGCGCGAACGCCCACCCCCACCCGGCGGACCCCGCCACCACCGGAACCGCCCAGATCGACACCGTGGTGAGGGCGAAGCCCAGGGAGGTCTGGAGGGTGAGGGCGGTGCCGGCACCGTGCTGGGGCGCCACCTCGGTGACGAGGGCCGAAAACTGGGCCGAGTCCGCCACGATGGTGGCCCCCCAGACGAGGAGCACGGGAAGGAGGATCCACGAGGGTGCCCCGACGAGCCATCCGGCCGCGAGGCAGATCGCGCCCGAAGCCGCCATGGCTCCCGAGGCCACCCGCTCCCGCCCCCACCGGTCGGCAAGGACCCCGGCCCACACCGCGCCCACGCCCCCGACGGCGATCACCGAAAAGGCGACGACCCCCACCCAGCTGCCGCCCACGCCCGTCGGGTCCGCCGGAAGCCCCTGCATCCCACGGTGGACCGCGAGGAAGAGGGCCACCGACGCCCAGAGGGCATAGAGCTCCCACATGTGCCCCAGGTACCCCCAGATCGCAAGCCGGGTGGGGCGGTGCCGGAGGACCTCTCCCACGAGCCCCCACCGGAAGGCACGGCGGGGAAAGGCGAAAGGCCCGTCGCGCCAGAGAAGGAGGACGACGACCCCGGCCACGACCGCCGCGCCGGAAGAGCCCAGGATCACGGTCTCCGCGGCAGGGCCGGCTCCCACCGGCGCGCCGCCGCCCGCGTCCCCCGGCGCGAAGAGCAGGAAGGGGGCGGCCTTCCCCACCGTGAGGGCCCCCACGACGATCCCGATCGCCGTCCCCCGGCGGGCCCGGAACCAGGTGGCGGCCATCTTCATGGCCGGGGGATACACGCCGGCCAGGAAGAACCCGGTGGCGAAGCGCCCGGCCAGGAGGAGGGCGTAGTCCGGGGCCACGAGGAGGGCCAGGTTCGCCGCCGCCGCCGCCAGCGCCGACGCCCCGAAGTACACGCGTGCCCGGGTCAGATCCGCCAGGTTCAGGACCGCGGCGACGAGGGTCCCGGCCACGAACCCGAGCTGCACCGCCCCGGTGAGCCAGGCCTGCGCCCCCGCCCCCAGCCCGTGGCGGGCCGCGAGGGCGGGCCCGGATGCCGCCGCGGCGAACCAGGGCGACATGCCGAGGAGGACGGCCCCGGCCAGGAGGAGGAGCCACCCCCAGGAGGAGGGGGGCGGGGGCGGAAGATCCCCCTTCGGCTGTGAAGGAGATCCTCCGCCCCCCGCAACGTCAGCGGGTGCTGAAGGTGAGCGGGAGCTCCACCCGGACGGGGACGCGCTCGCCATCGCTCAGCGCCGGCGAGAAGAGCATGCGTTCGGCGACGCGCACCGCTGCCGCGTCCAGCGCCGGATGCCCCGACGGGTCCAGGAGTTCCACCCCCGCAACGTTCCCCTCCGCGTCCACGTGGATCCCGAGCCGGACCGAGCCCCCGACCCCGGCGTCTCTGAGCAGGGGAGGATACTCGCTTTCGAGGAGCCGGAAAACCTCGCTCCGATTCCGGACCTCCGGGGCCACCTGCATTCCGGTGAGGTCGCGGGACGGTGCGGCCCCGTCGGCTCCCACCGCCACCTCGGCGCGGCGCTCCTCGGGCTGCGCCCGGAACGTGATCGGGATCTGGACCCAGACGGGCACCGGCTCCGCCAGGTTCCGTGCCGGCGAGAAGAGGTAGGAATCCGCCACCCGGAGCGCCGCCTCGTCCAGGGCTGGGTGCCCCGAGCTCTCGCGGACTCTGGTCTCCAGGAGGCGCCCGTTCGCGTCGATGTGCATCCACGCGATGACGGTTCCACCGACCCCGGCATCGCGGAGGAGGGGCGGGTACTCGCGCTCGAGGGCCCGGATCACTTCCGGCCGGTTCTGCACCTCCGGCGCCACGGTGAAGGGGGTGAACGACGGGCTGAACGTGGCCTGTGCGCCGCTCTCGGGGAGGGACTCGAACCCGTCGAGCTGCACCGTTCGATCGAAGGCCCGGGGCGCCGTGGTCCCACCGTCGCAGGCCGGCACACCCGCGGCCACGAGGAGGAAAGCCAGGGCGAGGAGGAGGCCGCCGAGGCGCCTCCCGGAAGGCGGGGGTTCGGGAGTGCGGGTGATCATGTCGATCCTTCGGAAGAGGGGGGTCGTGGGTTCGGCGAAAAGGGCGAGGGGTGCGGCAAGGGCTCCACGCTGACGGGGCGACGTGCGCGCCGCAGCGTCGAGGAGGAGCTCCGCGTAGCGCTTCCGCAAGCCGGGGAATCGCCGCGCCACGCGGGTGTCGCAGTCCATCTCGATGGCGGTCCTGAGGCGGGCCTGCATCCACCAGAGCGGAGGGTTCCAGGGGGCGAGCACGACGAGCCCCCGTGCGAGGGCAAGGAGGAGGGCGTCTCCAGCGCGCCGGTGCTCCTCCTCGTGGGCCACCACCAGGGCCTGGTCCTGCCGGTCGAGGAGAAGACACCATCGGGGAAGCACGGTGCGAGGGTGCACCACCCCGAAGATTCCCGGGCCGACGCCCTCGGACACGAGCACCGGACGGCCCGCAACCTCCGCCCGGGGCCACCGGGACGCATCCCGCCGCAGGCGGTGCATTCCCACCGCGGCCCGGAGAAAGAGGAGGGCGGAGGCGAGGAGCCATCCGACGAGCAACCAGGGGGAGAGCTGGACACCCGCTTCCCCGAGGATGCGGAGGAGTTCGGGGATCGCCCCGGGCTCCGCCAGGGGGGCGGCGGCGACCTCCACCGGCCCGAGCGCGGCGAGGTCTCCCGAGGCGGCCAACCCATCGGCGCCGGGGCCCGCGATCCCACGCAACACGGCGAGGGGAGGGAGGAGTACGAGGAGGGGGGCCAGGAGAAAGGCGCCGAGCCACCCCCACCGGGTACCTCCCGCCCCCGCGGTGCGCCCGGCCTCCAGGGCGTGGGCCGCGGCGGCGACGAGTCCCGTCACGGCAAGGGCGTAGAGCATCCAGGCGGTGAGCATCCTCCCTCCTGCTTCGGTGGGTGCGGTCTCGACGGTGGCCCGGTTCCCGGACACACCATCTACGACGAACATAGTCCTGCTTCCGGCGGTCGTCAACGCCGGCGTTCCCCGGGGGGTCCTGTCGCGCTCCGGCGGCCCGGGTCATATTCCCGGCCATGACCCGCGACCCCTCCGACCCCTCCGGCTGGATCCCCCGCCAGCTCCTGGTTCTCTCCTTCGCCGTCCTCGCGATCCCAGCGGGAGCGGTGATCCTCCTCCGGGAAAGCCCGCCCGAGGTGGCGTTCCTCTGGTTCCTGGCGGTGGTGCCGGTCCTCCTCTGGGGGTACGCCTTCCGGTGGCGCGGGGCAGTGGCGGCGCTGGCCATATCGCTGGCCCTGCTCGTGGCGGTGGAAACGGCGGCGGCGGCCCGGGGATTCGGCGGGACACCGCTCCTGCTCGAGCTCTTCCTCGCCCTCATCGTCGTTACGGTGGGGATCGGGATCCTGGTGGAGCGCCTTCAGCACGACCGGGGGGACCTGGAGGAAGTGGCGCTCACCGACCGGCTCACGGGTCTGCCGAACCGCCGTCACGCCCGGGTCTTCCTCGAGACGATGTTCGGAGCCGCCGAGCGGGGACGACCGGTATCCGTCGTCCTCTTCGATCTCGACGACTTCCGTGGCTACAACGAACGGATGGGAACCCGGGAGGGAGACGAGGCGCTCCGTGCCTTCGCCCATCTCCTGGCCTCGAGCACGAGGCGCATGAACCTCTCTGCCCGCCTCGGCGGAGAGGAGTTCATGAGCATCCTCTCGGGCGCCGACGAGGAGGGGGCGCGGGCCTTCGCGGACCGCGTGCGCGAGACCTTCCGACTGTCGCGTCCGGCCTCCCGGGAGCTCACGGTTTCCGCCGGGGTGGCGTCCTTCCACCCCTCGATGCGGACCCCCGACGAGCTCGTCGGCGCTGCCGACCTGGCGCTCTTCCGGGCCAAGGAGGAAGGGGGAGACCGGGTGCGGGTCTTCGGGCGGGACGTGCGGTCCCGCGATGCGGCGGCGCTCCGGGGTTCAGCCGGCGACAGCGGCGGGGGATCGGGGGAGCGATCCCTGCCGGGCTCGGACCACTCCGCGGGGGTGGCGGTCGGGGCCACCGACTTCGCACGTCCCCCCGAGGCGCTCGGCAAATCGCCCCCACCGGCGGAACTCCTTCCCCCTCAGGACCCCCGCTTCGGGATCGGCCGGCGGCTCCTCCTCGTGGAACCCCCTCCGTTGCTGCGCCAGAACGGGGAGGACGACGACGGAACGGTTGCCTCGCTGGGTTCGTTCCTGGCCCGGGAAGGGTTCGAGGTCCTTCCCGTGACCGAGGTGTCCCGGGCCCACCCGGGGCTCGCCCGGGAGGTGGACGTGATCCTCGCGGACCTGGACTTCCTCGGGGCGCAGGCACGGGACTTCATTCGCGCCGCCAAGTCCCGCTGGCCGGCGACCCAGGTCGTGACCCTTTCGGAGGACGAGTCGGGGCTCAGGAGCACCGACGGGATGGCCGCGGGCGCTGACGATGCCCTCACGCGCCCCATCGAACTCAGGCTGCTCCAGGCCACGCTCGTGGACGGGCTCTCCAGGCGGGACCGCCTTCGGGCCGAGGAAGCGGCCCGGGAGGAGGAGCCGACCTTCTCGGAATCCACCTCGGGGCGCGGTGAGCAGCTCCTGAACCGGGGCCTCCTGGCCCTCGTGCGGGCCGGTGAGCTCCGGGACCCGAACACCCGTGGGCACGCGCGGCGCGTCGCCCGCTATTCCGCCGCCCTTCTCGCCCAGGTCCAGGGAGCCCATGGCATCGGTCGGGAGGAGCTCGTGCGCGCCTGCCTCGTGCATGACATCGGGAAACTCGAGATTCCCGAGGCGATCCTCGTGAAGAACGCCCCCCTCACGGCCGAGGAGTTCGGGAAGGTGCGCCGGCACCCGGCGGTGGGTCGGGAAATGCTCCGACCCCTCATGCGCGACCCCCTGGCCCTGGCGGTGACCGGGTGGCACCACGAGCGCTGGGATGGTGGGGGGTATCCGGACGGCCTCGTGGCCGAGGCGATTCCCCTCGCGGCCCGGATCGTGGCCATCGCGGACGCACTCGACGCCATGACCTCACCCCGGGCCTACCGCCCGGGCCTCAGCTGGGAGGACGCGGTGCGCCAGGTGAGGGAGCGCTTCGGCTCGCATTACGACCCCGGGCTCGCCGAGCCCTTCCGGCGGGCACACCCGGACCTCCACCGGATCTACCGGGAGTCCTGGCCGAAAGACTGATCCTCACCCGACGCGCGCAGGGTGCTCGGGGTCGAACCCGAGGAAGCGCTCGACGAGGGTCCCGTCGAGGCTCCCCTCCGCTGCGGCTGCACGGAGTCTGGCGCGAGCGTCCTCGGGTGAGAAGGCGTCCCGGTGGGGGCGGGGCGAGCGGAGCGCATCCCAGGTGGAGAGGAGCTGCACCAGGGCTGCAGCCGGATGGGGGCGGCGCCGTCGTCCGGCGGAGGGGTAGCCACCGCCGGCAGGGAGAAGGTGGTGCTCGAAGGCCACGAGGGCAGGAAGCGCATACTTCGGCCCGGCCTCGAGGAGGAGGCGTGCCCCCGCCGCCGGGTGCGCCTCCACCGCCGCCGAGCCCCTGGCGTCGAGAGGACCGGGCCTGTCGAGCACTCCGTCCCGGGCAGTCAGGGCGAACCCGGCATCGTGGAGCAGCCCTGCGAGTCCCAGGTCCACCGCCTCCCGGGCCGGGAGGGCCAGGTCCCGGGCCCAGGCCAGCGCCAGGATCCCGGTGTGGAACGCGTGGCGGCAACGGTACCCTTCCCCTAACCCCGGGGGGAGGCGGCACGCCGTCGCCGGCGGAAGCTCCCGCACCAGGAGGCGGAGGGAGCGGACCACCCCCTCCGCCTCGACCACCGGAAGGGGCGCCCCTTCCTCGATCCGGGACCACACCCACTCCACGGCAGCGAACTCGACCCGGAGGTCCACGGCGGCCCCTTCCGGCGTCGGGGGTTCTCCCGGGTCCGCACCCCCTCCTTCGGCGCGGGCCGTGGTCTCCACCTCGTCGCGAAGACGGACCGCACCCCAGGCGATCGTGGGGATCTCCGACCGGTCGTCGGCTTGGGGAGCCGCCTCGCCCCGCTCCGGCGAAGCGCTCCCCGCAGCGCCGTGGACCAGCGATTCGAGGCGCTCGAGGAAGGCGGCAACATGTTCCTCGGCGGGTACGCCCCGCAGCTCCACCCGCTGGACCCCGGCCTCCGAGAGCCGCTCGGTCCAGCCCGTGGCGGTGAAGCCCCTGAGCGGGGCATCGCCATGGATCACCTCCGGGCCGAGGAAGGTGAACCGCGGCGCCCCCCCCGACTCGATGAGTGCCGCCGCGCGCTCCACGACGAGGGAAAGCGAGCCCTGCGCCCTGGGGTGCGCGGCACCGTAGAGCCTCCGGGCGGCAAGGGCCTGGGCGAGCGCCGTGAGGAAATCCCGGGCCTCGGTCATGGAGCGTCTCCCTTGGACGGAGGGGGCCGGGCTCCCGCCACCGCGGTCCGGGCCCTGCGATCCTCGGATTTCGCCGCATCCTCCAGGAGCCACTGGATTTCCGGGTCCTCCCCCCACCCGCGGGCGAGGGCATCGAGCGCGGCCACGACCTCGGGCGAGACGGGGGCAAGCCTGCGCTTCCGCGAGAGGAGCCCACGCTCGGCGGTACAGAGGCGAACGAGAGCGTCGCGTGCCGCCTCGGACCGCCCTCCCCCGAGGGCCCGCGCGGCAAGGGAGCGAAGGTGCGGAAAGAGTCCCCCGTCGAGGAAGCGCTCCTGGATGACCGGAACGGCCCGGTCCGGGAGCTCCGCCTGCAGCTCGAGGAGGGCCGCCCGGACCATCCGCTCGTCGTCGTCTTCGAGGGCGAGGAGAAGGGCCCCCTCCCGGCTCCCCGGATCGCGGAGGGCGAGGGGAAGGGCCTCCCGCCGGACCCGCTCGTCCTCGTCCCTGAGGTGCTGAAGCGGGGAGAATCCCGGGGGGAGGAGGGGCATGCGCTGGAGGAGGGCCAGCATGTTCCGGCGCACGTACCAGGCCCCGGAGTCCAGGTACTCGAGGACCGCAGGGTTGATCCGGGGCCCCATGGCCACGAGTCGGTCGAAGATCTTGCGCCGCACGGTGCGTGACTCGGACGCCGCGAGTGCCGCGAAGAGGGGCTCGAGTGCCTCCTCACCGAGGACGTCGACCATCCTCCGGAGGGAGTCCTCGTCCACGTCCTCGCCCGAGAGCAGGAGCCGAAGGCGGTCCGGGGTCAGGAGGAAGCGCTCTACCTCGACGGCGGCCCGGGATTCCGGGGGTGCACCCTCGGCAAGGGTGAGAACGTGGGCCACGTCTCCCCTGCGGAGGCAGGCCTCGAGGGCCGCGTCGAGGGCTGCGCCCGGCGCATCGACGGCGAGTGCGACCTCCACCACACGGAGGGGCGACGGCCGGGACAGTTCCTCGCCGCGCTCCGCCGAGGGGTCGGATCCCCAGAGGGGCTCCTCGAGCCCCCGGCGCCCCTCCCACTCCGCGACGACCGTGTCCAGCTGGTCCCGGAGGGTGGATCGCGCCTCGCTCCGCCTTGGTCCCGCGGGTCCCTCACCCGCCTTGACGAGGGTCGCGGTGATCTCGACCGCGGCCCCGGAGAAGGTGCGACCATCCGCCTCCGCCACCGCCTCGAGGACCCGGAGGAGGGCGTCGGAGGCGAGCCCGGAGCGGGAGGCCCGGAGGAGGAGGGCGTGGCGCCCCTCCGGTTCCATGCCACGCCGGAATACCCTCGTGAGGACGTCGGGGCTCACCTCCCGAAGCAGCTCGGAGGTGCGAAGGCGGAGGTCCGACCCCTCCTCCTCACCCTTCCACTGGAGGGCACCCACGAGCCGGGCCAGCGCCCCGGCCACCTCCCGCTCCTGCTCCCCGTCCTCGCCGGACGCATCGACACCCTCCGGATGCCGCGCATCCCAGCGGAGGAGCACCTCGGCCAGTTCCCGGCCCGTGGGGAGGCCTCCCGCCGCATGCAGTCCGTCGGGGTCGTGCCATGTACCCGGGACGTCCTCCGTGCCACCGGGACCCGGAGCACCCTCTTCCAGGATCCGGCGGATCCCCCGGAAGGCCGAGCGGAACAGCGCGATCCAGAGCTCGCGCACCGAGAGGGGCTCGGTCCCCACCGCCCCGTTCCCGGCGAGCTCGAGGGCGTCGTACTCCACCCCGACGAGGTGGACGTTCGGCCACGAGGGTCGTTCCTGCGGCGGAAGGAGGCCCAGGGGCCGCTCCCCGCGGGGAGGCTCCACGGCCAGGACCCGGAGGACCTCCCGAAGCTCGACGGAGGAGGCCCCGCTCCGGAAGACGATGGCCCCGACCTGGTGCTGGTGCAGCCTCCGCGCCAGGTCGCCAAGCACGGGGTGAGCCTCCGGGGAGCCGGCCCCGTCCACGAGGAGCTGGGTCGCCGTGACGCCCACCGTGAGCGCCGCACGCTCGCCCAGGAGAATCGCCAGCTGAGCCACCATCCGTTCGGCCACCGGCTCGAGCGACGGATGTGCCGCGGGGTACATGGCGAAGCGGTGGAGCGCCATGGCAAAGGCGCCGAGAAACTCCGCCACCGGGCGGGGCATCTCGGCGGCGCCCCCTTCCCGACCGGGCCCGGTCCCCGGCCCTCGCTCGGGCGTCGTCATCGGCTGGCTCGGCGATGGAGGCAACGGCGTGCTCCGGATGGGGGGGTTCAGCCGCGGGCGGCGACCCCGCCAGGAAGCCGGGATCCGGGAAGCCTGCGGAGGCTCGGGGAACGTGCGAAGGAATCTTCCAGCATCGCGCCCCCGGCGCCACCCCGGCCGCGCTCGGTCACTCGTCCCGGAGCACCACCAGGGGCGGTTCCCGGAGCACCGGACCGCTCACGCTCCACCCCGCGAGGACGGTGAGGAGGACGAGTCCCCCCCAGAGCCCCGCGAGGGTGTCCCACGGAACCCCGGCCTCCACCTGGAAGACCCTCGAGAGGAGGAGCATTCCGCCCCCGGCGCCGAGGAGCAGCCCCGCCGCCACGCCGACGCCCCCCAGGGTGGCGTACTCCACGAGGAGGACCGATCGCACGGTCCCCCCGCGGGCGCCCAGGGTCTTCAGGAGCGCGCTCTCCCGCCGCCGCCGGAACCGCCCGGTGAGAAGCGCCGCGAAGAGCACCAGGAACCCCCCCACGGTGGCGAAGGCGGCGAGTGCACCGAGGACCTGCACCGCCCGCCTCGACACCCGCTCCACCGTCTCCCGAACCGCCGAAACGTCGAGGAGCGACACGTTCGGAGCCTCGTCCAGGAGCTTTCCCTGGAGGTCGAGCACCTCGTCGGAGGAGACCCCGGTCACGAGTCCAATCCAGGTGGTGGGCGCACCCGCGAGGGCCTCCGGCTCGAAGATCGCGTAGAAGTTCGGGCGGAAGCTGGCCCAGTCGACGCTCCGGATCGACGTCACCACCGAGGGGAGGATCCGCCCCTGCACATCCCAGTCGATCCGGTCCCCGACCCCGACCCCGAGCTCCCCGGCGATCTCCTCCTCCATCGAGACCCGGACCGCGCCTTCCTCCACCGCCTGCGCCACCGCCCCGTCGTCGTCCGCCGCCGCCCATGCCCCCGCCACGAGGACCTCGGTACGGCCCACGTCCTCCCGCCAGGTGTTCCGGTAGACCCGCCTCCCCACCCACCCCGCCACCCGCCCATCGGCCATGAGCTCTTCGATGGACACCCCCTTCACCGCCGAGAGCCGCGCCGGCACCAGGGGAACGAGTTCCGAGGGAGCCCCCGCCGCGTCGAGGACCGCCGCCACCACCTCCCGCTGGTCCGTCTGAACGTCGAAGAGCACCACCGCCGGCTCGCCCCCGGCGGGGTCCATGGCCAGGTGGGCCCGGAGCCCGGCCTCCGCCACGAGGAGGGCCCCGATCAGGAACGCGCCGAATCCCAGCGCCGTGAGGACCGCCCCGGTCTGGTTCCCCGGGCGGAAGAGCCCGGCCACCCCCTGCCGGAGCGCGAACGGCGCCCCAGCCGGAAGCACCAGGCGGGCGGCCCGCACGAGCCCCCACGCCACCCCGGACAGCACCACGAGCACGACCCCCAGCGCCCCGGCAAAGGCGATTCCCGGGAGCACCCCCCCCACCTGCCCCGCCGAAAGGAGGAAGAGGGTGCCCGCGAGCCCCACCGCCACCACCCCCCGCGGGAGGAACCTCCGGAGCGCGCCCTCCTCCACCTCGGAGCGGAGCGCGGCAAGGGGGGGCACCTCGCGAACCCGGAGGAGGGGAAGGAGAGCGAAGAGAAGCGCCACCCAGCTCCCCACCGCGAGCCCCAGGGCCAGCGTCCCCCACCGGGGGCGGGGAACGAGCTCGAAGGGGAGGATCGCCCCGAGCATCGCAGGAGCCCCGAACTGGATCGCGAGCCCGAGCGCCACCCCCGCCGCCGACCCCGCCACCCCCAGCGCCAGCGCCTGGAGGAGGTACGCCCGGAAGACCGTCCCCTCGGTCGCCCCCAGGCACCGGAGCACGGCAATGGAGGGGACCCGCTCCCGCACGTACACGTGGACCGCGCTCGCCACCCCGATCCCCCCGAGGAGGAGCGCCATGAGCCCCACGAGGCCGAAGAAGCGCCCGAGGGTCTCGAACCCCCGGGCGAGCGATTCGGCCTCGGCCCGGGCCGTCCGGACCTGGACCTGCTCGCCGCTCCCCCGGAGCCTGCGCCCCACCTCCCGCGCGGCCATCGCCGGGTCCCGCCCCTCGGGGACCACCACGAAGGCCCGGTACTGGGCCAGGCTTCCGAACCCGAGGAGCCCCGACGCCTCCACCGTCTCCATGGAGGCGAAGAGGGGCGGCCCCACGATCGTCTGCACCCCCAGGTCCACCGGGAGCCCCGTGACCGCACCTGCCACCTCCACCCGGATCTGCCCCAGCCGGAGCGAGTCTCCGGCGGCCACCCCGAGCTGCGCCAGTACCCGGGGGTCCGCCGCCACCGCCCGCCCACCGCGTACCCGCTCCCATGCATCGAGGGGCTCCGACACCGCCTCCCCCACCAGCGGGTACACCCCGTCCACCCCGTTCAGCTGGAGGAGGCGCACCCCGGTGGGGGCCGGCACCGACGAGGCCATCGTGACCCCCCGGGTCACCGTGTACCCCCGGGCCTCGAGGGTATCGAGAACCGCCCGGGTCCGGTCCCCGAACGCCGTTCCGGACTGGAGCCTCAGGTCCCCGCCCAGGAGCGCCCGGGCCTCGGAGCGCACCCCGTCGGAGGCATCCTGCTGGAGGGAGTGGAGCCCGGTGAGCGCCCCCACCCCGAGGGCCACCGCGCCCATGAAGACCCCGATCCGCCGAAGCCCCGCCCTCCCCTCCCGGAGGGCGAGGCGCGTCGCGAAGAAGGGGATCACCGGGGCGCCCCCGACCGGACCCGCTGCACCTCCGCCTCCGCCTCCACCACCCGCCCCCCGTCGAGACGCACCACCCGTCCCGCCCGCCCGGCGAGCTCCAGGTCGTGGGTCACGAGCACGAGCGTCGTCTCCGCATCCCGGTTGAGCTCCTCAAGGAGGCCCACGATCCGCGCCCCCGTCTCCCGGTCCAGGTTCCCGGTGGGCTCGTCGGCGAAGAGCACGCGCGGCCGGGTCACGAAGGCCCGGGCCAGGGCCACCCGCTGCTGCTCGCCGCCGGAAAGCTGGGTCGGATAGTGATGGGTCCGCGCTCCGAGCCCCACCCGACCCAGAAGCTCCCGGGCCCGTGCCCGCACCTCCCGGGCCCCGAGCCCCGCGCCCTCCGGCGAGAGCTCGAGGGGCACCTGCACGTTCTCGAGCGCAGTGAGGCTCGGGAGGAGGTGGAAGGTCTGGAACACGAACCCCACGTGCGCCGCACGAAACACGGCACGCCCGTCTTCGGTAAGAGCGGTCAGGTCGGTGTCCCCGATCCGGACCCGCCCCCGCGTCGGCCGATCGAGGCCGGCCATGATCCCCAGGAGCGTCGTCTTCCCCGACCCCGAGGGCCCGAGAATCGCCGTCACCGACCGGGATCCCAGGACGAGGTCCACGCCCCGGAGCACGGCCAGCTCGCCCCCTCCACTCCGGTACGTCTTCTCCACCCCTTCGAGCTCGATGCGCATGCGCCGCCCCTTCCTCCCTTCCCGTTCGTGGACCCGGCCCGCCCTGGTCGGCCTCCTCCCCTTCGCCCTTCTTTTCGGAGGATGCGAAGGAAGCGGACCCGGTACCGACGGCGCCGCCTCGCCGGCCGCGTCCCCCGAAGGCCCGGGGTCAGAGGCCGGGGCCTCGGCGGACGCGGCCGAACTGGAACCCCGGGCGCGGGCGGAAGGATCCGGGGAGCCGCCCCTCGTCCTCTTCGTGGGCACGAGCCTCACCGAGGGGTTCGGCCTCGATGTTCCGGCGCGGGAAGCCTGGCCCGCCCGGGTGGAGGAGCTCGCCCGTGCCGACGGGATCCGCCTCCGGGTCCGGAACGCCGGCCTTTCGGGCGAGACGAGTGCCGGGGCGCTTCGCCGCGCGGACTGGATCCTGGACCCTGCGGACCCCCCCGCGGTCATCGTCCTCGAGACCGGGGCGAACGACGGGCTCCGGGCCCTCCCGGTGGCCGAGATGGAGGCGAACCTGGACGCCATCGTGGCCGCCGCGCGGGCGCGCTTTCCCGAGGTCCGCCTCGTGGTGGCCGGGATGGAGGCGCCCCCGAACCTGGGGGCGGACTACGCCGATGCCTTCCGGGAGGTCTTCCCGCGGGTGGCCGAGCGGTGGAACGCCGAGTTCGTTCCCTTCCTCCTGGACGGGGTGGCCGGCGAGCCGGAGCTGAACCTTCCGGACCGGATCCACCCCACGCCGGAGGGGCACCGGCTCATGGCGAGGAACGCCTGGCCCGCGATCCGGCGGGCGCTGGGCGGCGGGGGGTGAGTTGCGGCCCTTGACCGGAGGCACGGGGGGGCGAGCTTGGGGGTCGAGCCCTCGACCTCCGCCCCCCCCGCCCCCGGTCGACCCGCGCCTGCGGATCCGGAGCCCGGGCGGGGCGGCGGACGCGTCCTTCCCTTCAGCCCCGCCGCATCCCCCGTGAGACTCCTCCACATTGGTGCCTGGATCGCCGGACCCCTTGCCGTGATCACCCTCGGGATCCTCGCCGTGGGATTCCTCCTCCCATCCACCTGGGCGGCGGAGGCCGAGATCCGGATCGACGCGCCCGCCGACGCGGTCCTCCCCTGGCTCGAGCGCGGGAGCGCGTGGCTCGAATGGACGCCGGCGCCCGCCGAGGGCGTGGAGCACTTCGGCCCCGAGGCCGGGCCCGGGTCCGGGTACCGCTGGGACGATCCGGGTTACGGAAGGGGGGCCTTCACCGTGGGCACGGTGGAGCCGCCGGAGGGGGAGGCGACCGGGTCCGTCACCTACGCGGTGGCGGTGGAGGGGGGGAGCATCCGGGTCGAGGGGCGGATCGAGCTCGTTCCCGTGGAAGGGGGCACGGCGCTCCGCTGGCACGAGTCCGGGGACTTCGGGTGGAACCCGCTCCTGGGCTACATGGCCGGGCGCATGGAGACGCTCCAGGGGGAGCAGCTCCGGCACGCGCTGCGCGAACTCAAGGGCCTCGTGGAAGCGGGGCGCCTCCCTTCGGGGATGGCGGTCAGCCCCGACCGGCCCGACTGAGCTCCAGGAGGTCCGCGTTCGTTCGGGTGCGCTTCATGACCCCCAGGAGTTCGGCCATGGCGTCGGCGGGGTTCATCCCGGCGAACTGACGCCGGAGCGCCCTCGAGAGCATGAGCGCCTCTTCCGAGAGGAGGAGCTCCTCGCGGCGGGTGGCCGACTGGATCACGTCGATGGCCGGAAAGATCCGGCGGTCGGCCAGGTCCCGGGAGAGGATGAGCTCGGAGTTTCCGGTCCCCTTGAACTCCTCGAAGATGACCTGGTCCATGCGGGAGCCGGTGTCCACGAGGGCGGTGGCCACGATCGTGAGGGAGCCGCCCCCCGGGACCTTCCGGGCGCTTCCGAGGAGGCGCTTCGGGCGTTCGAGGGCGGTGGCGTCGAGGCCACCGGTCAGGGTGCGACCGCTCCCCTCGTCCACCTGGTTGTGGGCGCGGGCCAATCGGGTGATCGAGTCCAGGATGATCACCACGTCCTCGCCCATTTCCACCATGCGGCGGGCGCGCTCGATCGTGATCTCGGCGAGGGCCACGTGGCGGTCGGGGGGGAAGTCGAAGGAGGACGAGATGACCTCGCCGAACCCGCACATCTCCATTTCGGTGATCTCCTCGGGGCGCTCGTCGATGAGGAGGATCAGGAGATGGCACTCGGGGTGGTTGCGGACGATCCCTTCCGCCACGCGCTGGAGGATCGTGGTCTTTCCGGCCTTGGCCGGGGCCACGATCATGGAGCGCTGCCCCTTGCCCAGGGGGCAGAAGAGGTCGATGACGCGTGTCGTGTAGTCGGCCTGACCTCCGGGTCCGACGATCTCGCACTCGAGGCGGAGCTGCTCGTCGGGGTGGAGGGCGCCCATGCGGTCGAAGACCGGGCGGTTCCTCGCCTCGTCGGGCTTCTTGCCGTTCACGAGGTCCAGGCGCTGGATGGGCGGGGCCTTCCCGTTCCGGGGTCGGCCACCCACCGTGCCGGACAGCTCGTCACCGGTGCGGAGTCCGAACCGGTTGATGAGCTTGCCGCTCACGTAGATGTCGTCGTTGGACGGGGCGTACCCCGCCTCCTTGCGCCGAATGAATCCGGAGCCGCTGGAAAGAACTTCCAGCACCCCGAGCCGTCGATCGTTCGTCACGGTCTCACGGGAAGGTGGAACCTGAAAAAGGCGGATCCCGGTGCTGCAAGCGGCGCCGGGCCTGCGCCGGAACCCCGTGGAATGGTTGGGGTTCCCGAGAAATTGAACTGATACAGCCTACACTCCCGACGCCGGGGAAACAAGAGGGGCGGCGGGAAGTCGCCTCTGCAAGCCCCTGCCCCTCCCCGCCACACGCCATGTCCGAATCCCATCCGCCCCCTCCCGACAGCGAGGAAGAAGTGCCCGCCGGGGTCCTCCCGCGGCTCCTCCTCGTGGGAACGCCCTTCGCCCTCCTCCTCGTCCTCTTCATCCTGGATCGGCTCGTCCGGGGCTAACCGCTGCCCGTCGAGGCGGCGGCGAGGATCTCTCCCCCGGTCACGAGCCGACGCACCACCTCGAGGTCCGGGGCCGGCGGACGGTCCTCGTCCAGCGCGGGCACTTCGGCCCGGATGCGGGCGTGCACCGCCTCCAGGGGCGCGCTCGAGCGCAGGGGCCGGCGGAACTCGATCCCCTGGGCGGCGGCGAGGAGTTCCGCCGCCACGACCCGCTCGAAGAGGTCCACCCCCCGGCGGGCCTTCCGCGCGGCGGCCATTCCCATGGACACGTGGTCCTCCTGGCTCGCCGAGGTGGGGACCGAGTCCACCGAGGCGGGGTGGGCCAGCACGCGGAGCTCGGCCAGGAGGTCCACCACGGTGACCTGGAGGATCATGTACCCGGAGCGGAGCCCGGGTCGAGGCGTGAGGAAGGCCGGCATGCCGGAGAGGTCGGGGTTCAGGAGGCGCTCGAGACGCCGCTCGCTCACGGAGGCGAGGTCCGCCAGCGCGATGGAGAGGAAGTCCAGCGCCTGGGCCACGACCTGCGCGTGGAAGTTCCCGGCGCTCACCACGATGCCGGGCTCGACACCCTTCCGGTCGCCCCGGTCCGACCCGGGCCCCACCGAGGGCCAGGCCTCGGGGAAGAGGAGAGGGTTGTCGGTGGCGGCGTTGGCCTCCCGGGCCAGGACCTCCTCCACGTAGCCGAAGACGCTCCGCCCGGCGCCGTGGACCTGGGGCATGCACCGGAGCGCATAGGCATCCTGGACCCTCGGATCGTCGAAACGGTGGGATTCCCGGATTTCGGATCCCTCGAGGAGGGTCCGGAGCCTTCGGGCGCTCTCCCGCTGCCCCGGGTGGGGGCGGGCCTCGTGGACCTCGTCCCGGAAGGCCTCGGGGGTCCCCCGGAGTGCCTCCAGCGAGAGGGCCCCCGCCACCTCCAGCGCCTCGAGGGCCCGGGCGGCGCGCAGGAAGGCCAGGATGCCGATCCCGGTCGTGGCCTGGGTCCCGTTGATGAGGGCGAGTCCCTCCTTGGCCTCGAGCTCGAGAGGCGGGAGACCCTCCCGGTGGAGGACCTGGTCGGCGGGCTCGGGGGTGCCGCCTGCGCCGAGAAAGTCCCCGGCCCCGATCAGGGGAAGGGCCATGTGGGCCAGGGGGGCAAGGTCCCCGCTCGCGCCCACGGAGCCCGCCTCGGGGACGGCGGGGAGGAGGTCCCGGTTCAGGAACTCGAGGAGGCGCTCCACCACGAGGGGGCGCACCCCGGAGTGCCCCCGTGCGAGGGCGTTCGCACGGAGGAGGAGCATCGTGCGTACCTCCGGGGGCGGAAGGTGGGGACCCGTGCCGGCTGCGTGGCTCAGGAGGAGGTTCCGCTGGAGCTCTGCCTGGTCGTCCTTCGAGATCGCCACCTCGGCCAGGCGTCCGAACCCCGTGGTGACCCCGTAGACCACCTCGCCGGCCTCCACCTTCCGGACCACCAGTTCCCGGGACGCGGCCATCCGCCCCAGGGCTCCCTCGGCAAGCCCCACGGTCGGGGCGCCCCCTCCCCCCCGGGATACCCGCTCCACGTCACCCAGGGCGAGGGACCTTCCATCGAGCTCGATTCGGTTCATCCGGTGGATTCCATCCGGTCCGTCCTGTCGCGGGATTCAGGCAGCAGGGATGTGGCGGGTCATGTGTCGCCGCAGGTTCACCGCCACCGCCTGAGAGAACTCCGACCCCGAGGACCCGGTTGAGTGGGGCCGCGGGGTCCACGACGCCGATGGAGCTCGCACGCCCCGTGTACGGCGCCCCCGGAGGCGGTCGGTGGGGGGAAGGTCCCCCGGGAAGGAAAGAGGCGCCGGTCGGAATCGAACCGACGATCGAGGATTTGCAGTCCTCTGCCTTACCACTTGGCTACGGCGCCGAACTGGGGTCAGGATCCGCGCTTCCCGGAGGAGACGGGGCTGTCTGGACCGAACGAAACGGGGAGGCTCCGACACCGTGGGCCGGGCCTCCCCGATTCGGAAGAGCGGGAAACCGGACTCGAACCGGCGACCCCCACCTTGGCAAGGTGGTGCTCTACCAACTGAGCTATTCCCGCGTATTCCTTCGCGCCCGGAACGTCCCTCGGCGACCCGAGGAACGCCGTTTCCAGAGCGCTCCATAGGCTATTTGGAGCCCCGGTCCATGTCAACCCTTCCCCCCGCCCTCCGGGGGGCCGGTTCTCCGAGCCCTCCGCACCCTGTATCTTGCCCTGTGCCGCGCCCATCGAGGAAGCTCCGGGGCCCGTGCCCCGGAGGCGGCACCCCACTCCTTCAACCCGGGTCCCCATGCACCGTCGCCTCCTCGTCCTTCCGGCCCTCGCGGCCGCGCTCCTGGCGCTCCCGTCGGCGGGTCTGGCGCAGCACGTGGGTTCCCTCCTCGCCCCGCGTGGCGCCTTCCTGCTCGAGGGGGCGGGAAGCTTCACGCAGGCGGCAGAGCGGTTCGGGAGCGATGGCCGTGTGGCCCTCGGGCGGGGAGCCTTCGACGCAGCGTTGACCCCCGCGCGGTTCACCGCCCTTGCCGCCGAACAGGAGGCGCTCCGGGTCCTCCTCGAGGACCCGGGGGCGGAGCTCAGGGCGGGCCGCTTTGCCGGGGTCTTCGAGGTGAACGACCAGCGGGTTCCCCTCCGCGTCGGGTACGGGATCCTGGACCGGGTCACCGTGGGAGTCACCGTACCCATCGTACGCCGGCGCGTGGACGCCCACCTCCAGGCCACCGGGGCCGGGGCCAACGTGGGCGAGAACCCGGCGCGGGGCGCCGACGCCACCCTGGTGAGCACCTTCCAGTCCGAGGCCCGGACCGCCTTCGCGGCGCTCCAGTCCTCGGTGGCGAGCCTCTGCGGCGAAGAAGGGGACGATGCGGAGGCATGCATCGAGGGGCGGGCCGCCGAGGCCCGGGTCGGGGGCTTCCTGGACCAGCTCGACGCGGCGTGGGCTGGTCTCGACCTCTTCCCCATGGCGGGGACCCCGACGGGAACCGCACTCCGGACCCGCTGGGAGGGGATCCGCGCAGAGCTCGCCACCTGGGGCGCTCCCGGCCCCGAGAGCCTGCCCCTGGCCACGCGGGTCTCGCCGTCGGGGCTGCGTTCCCGCCTTTCCGACCCGGTCTGGCCCGCGAGCGGCTTTCCCTCCACCACCCCGGAAACCGACTACGCGCTGGGCGACATGGAGGTGCACCTGGTCGTGGGACTCCTGGGGTCCGGAACCCCGGCAAACTCGGAAGGTCCGGAAGGGGTCCGGGTCCGGAGCGCCATCGAGGGGACCTTCCGGGTCGCGATCGGCGTCGTGGACTCGTTCACCGTCTTCACCCCGATGGAGCCCCTCTCCGGCCATGGGGGCCTCGGGTTCCGGTGGGTCACGGACTTCCTGGCCGGGGACCGGGCCGGGGTCCTCGTGGACCTGGGGTGGCGGACCTTCTTCGAGAACTCGGGCGTGGTCCTGGCCGCCGACCCGGACGACGGCTGGAACGCCGCCGCACGCCGCCTCCAGGGTACCGGGGCCCCGGGCGACCGCCTCCGGGTCGGGATCACCCCCCGGATCATCATCGCCGACGGAATTTCCCTGGGCGGGGGCCTCGAGTACGAGCGCGCCGCCGTGTCCCGGTGGCGCCTCGCGCCGACCGCCGGGGCCGGGGAAGATCCCGACGGAACGGGGGGAACCGCGCCGACGGAGCGCGTCCTTCCGGAGTGGACCACGGCGCGCGCGGTGGTCGAGCTCCGCTTCGCCGGGTGGGAGGAGCCCTTCGTGAGCGCCCTCCCCTTCCCCGTGGAACTCCGGTTCCGGGGGATCCGGGCGGTGACCGGGAGCGGGAACGCCCCGGTGGAGACCCGCTTCGAGATGGGCGCCCGGATCCTCCGGAGGCGCTGAAGCGGGCGCGGGAACGCGCCCTGCGGGACGAACCGGGTGTGATTTCCGGGCGTGGCTATCCGGCGAGGAGCTCCCCGGCGTGCCGCCTCGAGGTCTCCGACTCCGGGTCCCCACCGAGCATACGGGCGATTTCCCGCACCCGGTGCTCCCCTTCGAGTGGGGTGACCCGGGTCGCCGCGAGCCCCTCCTCCTCCACCTTGTCCACCCGGAAGTGGCACCCGCCCCGGGCCGCCACCTGCGGCAGGTGGGTGATCACGAAGACCTGGTGGCTCCGGCTCACCTCGGCCAGCTTCCGCCCCACCGCCACCGCCACCGTGCCCCCGATCCCAGCATCCACCTCGTCGAAGACCAGGGTGGGGACCCGGTCCACCCCGGCAAGGACGGCCTTGAGGGCGAGCATCATCCGGGAGAGCTCACCCCCGGAGGCGATGCGGGCGAGTTCGGCGGGTGCAAACCCCGGGTTCGCCGACGCGAGGAAGCGCACCCGCTCCGCCCCGCCGGATCCGGTCTCGGCCAGGGGATCCAGCGCCACCTCGAAGCGGGCCCCGGGCATCCCCAGTTCGGGGAGGAGGGTGCGCACCGCCTCGGCGAGCCGCCCTGCCCCCTCGGTCCGAAGGCCGGTGAGCGCCTCGGCGGCCTCCCGGAGCCCGGACTCCGCCTCGGCGATCCTGCGCTCGAGCGCTTCCCGGGCAAACCCGGCACCGTCGAGCTCGCCGAGCTCCGCCTCGACCTCGTCTGCGGTCCGAATGACGTCGGCGAGCGTGGGGCCGTACTTCCGGCGGAGGCGGTGGAGCCGGTCCAGGCGGGCCCGGAGCTCCTCGGCCCGGGACGGGTCCACGTCGACGCCTGCGGCGTAACGCCCGGCCTCCCGCCCCGCCTCGTTCACCTGGTGAAAGGCCCCTTCCACGAGCTCCGCGAGGTTGCCGAGGGAAGGATCGAGACGGGCCAGGCGCCGCACCCGTTCCCGCGCGCCCCCGAGGAGCTCGGCCGCCGACCCCTCGCCGGCGTAGAGCGCCTCGTGAATCCACTCCGCTTCCCGCACCAGTTCCTCGGCGTGGTCGGCCCGGGCGATCTCCTCCTCGAGGCGGGTGTCCTCGCCCTCTTCCGGGCCCGTGTCGCGGATCTCCCCGAGCTGGAAGCGGAGGAAGTCGGCGCGCTGGACGAGTTCCCGCGCCCGGGCCTCCCGCCCCTCGAGCTCGCCCCGAAGCTCCTGGAGCCCGGCGTGGAGCTCCCGCACGCGCCCTGCGGCTTCGCCCGCGCCGGAGAAGGCATCGAGCATGGCGCGCTGCTCGTCGCCCTTGAGGAGCGCCTGGTGGTCGTGCTGGCCGTGGAGGTCCACGAGGGCGGACCCGAAGGACCCCACCACCCCGGCAGTGGCCGGGGACCCGTTGATCCAGGCCCGGTTCCGCCCCTCGCGCTGTACCTCGCGCCGGAGAAGAAGGAACCCACCCTCGTCGGGGAACCCCTCCTCCGCGAGCCGCGCCCGGAGCGCGGGGAGCTCCGCCAGGTCGAAGACCGCCTCCACGAGCGCCCGGTCGGCACCCGCCCGGACGGCCCCCGAGTCGGCCCGCTCCCCCAGGAGGAGGGAGAGGGCCCCCACGAGAATCGACTTCCCCGCCCCGGTCTCGCCGGTGAGTACGTTCAATCCCGGCTCGAGCCGGAGGGTCAGGTCGCGGATGACCGCGAGATCCCGGATGCGGAGTTCGAGAAGCATGGTGCGCGGAAGATGGCGAAGGATCGGGGGCGGGGCCATGGCAGCCGGGGCCGCGTCCCCCGCCCGGGCCGCGATCTCGAGCCCCGGGGAAGCGCAGTGGCTCAGATCGCCCAGTTCAGCTTCCTGCGGAGGGTGCCGAAGAAGGTCTGCCCCGGGAGGCGCACCATGTGGACCCGGTGGGCGCCCTTCCGGACGATGACCCGGTCGCCTGCGCCAATGGGAACCACCTCCTGCCCGTCGGCGGTCATGACGAGGTCGTCCGCCCGGTCAAAGGCATGGAGCACGAGACGCGCCTCGGCCGAGAGCACCAGGGGGCGCATGGCCATGGTGTGCGGCGAGATCGGGGTCACGACCACCGCATCCATCGACGGCGCCACCACCGGCCCCCCCGCCGAGAGCGAGTACGCCGTGGACCCGGTGGGCGTGGAGAGGATCACCCCGTCGCCGGAGAAGCTCCCGATGGAGTCCAGCGCGTCGTCGGGGCCCACCGCCATTTCCAGGCGCACCACCCGGGCCACCCCGCCCTTGTGGAGCACCAGGTCGTTCAGGGCGAGCGCCCCCCCCCGCACCGAGCCGTCCGGCGCCACCACGATCCCTTCGAGCGTGAAACGGTCGTCGAGGATCGCCTCGCCCTCGAGCACCCGTTCGAGCCCCGACTCCGCCTCGTCCGCCCCCAGCGCGGTGAGAAACCCGAGGGTACCCAGGTTCACCCCGAGCACCGGCACACCGCTTTCCATGACCATGCGCGCACCCCGGAGGAGGGTGCCGTCGCCGCCCAGCGTCACCAGGAGGTCCACGTCGGGGACCTGCCGGAGCCACTGGAAGGGGACCCCTTCCGGCGCCCGCATTCCCGCCTCGAGTTCCACCTCGATCCCCCGCGCGGTGAGGAACCGGGCAAGGGCCTCGACGGTGCCGTTCACCTCGCCGGTCCTTCCCCTGCCGACGAACCCAACCCGGTGCACGCCGCCCCCCCACGCGGCCGGGAGGGGGGTCACCCCGGCCCTCCCGCGCCGGTGCCGGACCCGGACCCCCCCGTTCCCGACGCGCGGGCGGCGGCACCCACCTCGGCGCCCCCCTCCTCGCGGCCGCGCCCGCGCACGAGCCCGCGCACCCGCTCGGCGATCCCCTCTGCATCGAGGGAAAGCTCGCGCAGGAGAACCTTCCGGGGCCCGTGTTCCACGAAGTGGTCGGGGATCCCCATGGTGGCGTAGCGCCCGGGCTTCGGGAGCCCCGGGTCGTCGGCGATCTCGCGCCCGAGAAAGGCACCGAACCCGTTCGCCACCGCCCCCTCCTCCACGGCGAGGATCGTGCGGTTCTCCACGAGGACCCGCCCCAGGAGGTCCCGGTCGTACGGCTTCACGAACCGGCAATTGACCACGGTCACGTCGATCCCCTCGTCGGCAAGCGCCTCCGCCGCCGCCACCGCCTGGAGGACCATGGTCCCCACGGCCAGGATCGCCACCCCCCCGTCACCCTCGCGCACGATCTCCCAGCTCCCCCGCTCCACCCCCGGGATCCCCTCGAGCGCCGGGACCTCGGCGGGAACGGCGTCCCGGGGGTAGCGGATCGAGAAGGGAGCGTCGTTCGTTTCCAGGGCGTGCCGCAGGAGGGCGAGCATTTCCGCACCGTCCTTCGGGGCCGTCACCACCATGCCCGGGACCGCGAGCATGTAGTTCAGGTCCAGCGCCCCGTGGTGCGTCGGGCCGTCCTCGCCGGCGATCCCCGCCCGGTCCATGCAGAAGACCACCGGGAGGTCCTGGAGCGCCACGTCGTGGACGATGTTGTCGTAGCCGCGCTGGAGGAAGGTGGAGTAGATGGCCACCACCGGCTTGATCCCCCCGGTGGCGAGCCCCGCCGCGAAGGTCACCCCGTGCCCCTCCGCGATCCCCACGTCGAAGTGCCGCTCGGGGAAGGCCGCGTCGAAGACGTTCGTGCTCGTACCCCCCGGCATGGCGGCGGTGATCGCCACCACCTTCCCGTCGAGGCGCGCGAGCTCGGTGAGCCCCGCCCCGAAGACCTCCTGGTAGCGCGGGAGCCCCGCCACCTTCTTCCCCGTGCCGGCGCCGGAGAGCTTGTCGAAGGGGCCGGACGCGTGCCACTTGACCGGGTCGGCCTCGGCGGGGGCGAACCCCTTCCCCTTGTTCGTGACCACGTGCACGAGGATCGGCCCGTGCATCCCCTTCACCCGCCCGAAGGTGTCCACGAGGGCATCGAGGTCGTGGCCGTCCACCGGTCCGATGTACCGGAAGCCCAGCTCCTCGAAGAGCATTCCGGGTACCAGGAGGTGCTTCACCGACTCCTCCATCTTCCCGGCGATCGAGGCCATCACCGCCGACACCGAGCGCGGCCCTCGCTGGAGGAGCCCCTTCACCTGTTCGCGCACCCGGTCGTAGACGGGGTTCGTGAGGACCGAGGTGAGGTACTTGTTCATCGCGCCCACGTTGGGGGCAATGGACATGTCGTTGTCGTTCAGGACGACGATGAAGTCCCGGTCGGTGTGGCCGGCGTTGTTCAGCGCCTCGTAGGCGAGGCCGCACCCCATGGAGCCGTCGCCGATGATCGCCACCACCTTCTCGTCCGTGCCGTTCAGGTCGCGGGCCGCGGCCATGCCGAGGGCCGCCGAAATCGAGGTGGCGGCGTGCCCGGCACCGAAGGTGTCGTACTCGGACTCGTCGCGGCGGAGGAAGGGGGCGAGCCCCTTGTACTGGCGGATCGTGGGGAAGCGGTCGTTCCGGCCGGTCAGGATCTTGTGGATGTAGGCCTGGTGCCCGGTGTCCCACACGAGCTTGTCGCGGGGGGTTTCGAAGACGTGGTGGAGGGCCACGGTCAGGTCCGCCACCCCCAGGCTCGCGCCGAAGTGCCCGCCGATCTGGGCGACCACGTCGATGTGCCGGTCGCGGAGCTCGCGGACGAGGGCCTTCAGCTCGTCGCGGTCGAAGTCGCGGATGTCCGCGGGGCCCTGGATCTGGTCGAGTCGTGCCACGGTCGGGAGTTCTCTTCTATCGGGAGATGCGGAAGGAGGAGGACGGCGCCCTGGAGGCGCCCCGGGGGGCGGGTGGTGCCGCGGGGGCGCGGCCGGCGGTTTCCAAGATACGAAGAAAGGGCCGGCGGTGCCCTACCCCCGGGGGGCGCCGGGGTTCTCGACCGCCCCCGCGGGCCGAGGGCGCGGCCTCAGCGGTCCCGCTCCACCACGTAGCGGGCCAGGGCCCGGAGGGGGGGCGAGGGGATCCCGCCCTCGTCGAGGGCTCGGAGGGCCTCCGCCACGAGGGCCCGGGCCTCGGCGCGGGCGCTCTCGACCCCGTGGAGGCGAACGTACGTGGACTTCTCCAGCGCCTGGTCCGACGGCCTCTTCCCGAGGGCACCCTCGTCGGCGGTGGCGTCCAGCACGTCGTCGGCCACCTGGAAGGCGAGGCCGATGGCCCGGCCGTACGCCTCGAGGGCGTCCCGGAGGCGCGGGGCGGCGCCCCCGGCCACCGCGCCCATGGAGAGGGAAGCGGTGAGGAGCGCCCCGGTCTTGGCCCGGTGAAGGGTGTCGAGTTCCTCGCGGGAGAGGGCACGCCCCTCCCCCTCGAGGTCCAGGGCCTGTCCCCCCACCATCCCGCCTCCGCCGGCGGCCCGGGCCAGGATCCGGACCACCTCACGGGCCGCCTCGTCGGAGCACCCGAGGAGGTGGGCGGCCCGCCACGCCTCGAGGCCGGCGGCGGGAATGAGCGCTGCGCCGCCCACCGTGGTGGGCCCCTCGCCGAAGCGGGTGTGCGGGGTGGGTTCGCCCCGACGCAAGGGGGCGTCATCCATCGAGGGGAGATCGTCGTGCATCAGCGAGTAGGCGTGGATGAGCTCGAGGCTCGCGCCGAGGGCGTGGGCCGCGTCCTCGGCCTCCGGGGTCGCTCCCCCCTCTCCCGTCCCTGTGGCGGCGCGCCACCCTTCGACGCAGAGGATCGGCCGGAGGCGCTTCCCCCCGGTCATGACTCCCTGGCGTACCGGGCCACGGAGCGCATCCGGAAGCTGGGGGAGGATCCGCAGGAGGGCGCCTGCGAGCGCCGCCTCGACCCGGGCTCGCGCGTCCGAGAAGAAGGTTCCGAGGTCGAAGGGAGGAGCGCCCGGCGTCATTCGGGGCTCCCTCCCCCCTCGAAGGGGCGGGTCCGGGCCCCGTCGCCCTCACCCACGAGCTCTTCCACCCGGAGTTCGGCCCGGGCCAGGAGCGCCTCGGCCTCGCGCACGTGGCGGACCCCCTCCTCGAAGAGGGCGAGCCCCTCCTCGAGTTCGAGTTCGCCCCCCTCCAGGCGGGCCACGATCTCGTCCAGGCGGCGGAGGCGGGATTCCAGCGAGGGGGCTTCGTCGCCCGTCGGCTTCTCGTCGTTCATGGTTCGTCGGAAAGGGGTTCGCCCCCGGCGGCGGGGGTCGCCTCCAGGGGATCGGGGCGGACCTCCACCGCGCGGCAGTCCACGAGGCTGTCCACGAGGCGGAGCTGGAAGTCGGGGTGCGCGCGGAAGTCCTCGCCGGACCGGAGTACCCGGCCCCCGGGGCTTCGGGGGACGGCGTATCCCCTCCGGAGGGTGGACAGGGGGGAGAGCGCTTCGGCGCGGGCGGCCAGCGTCGCCAGCCGCTCGCGGCGGAGCTCGATCACCCTGCGGACCGCGCGGGCGAGGCGCTCGCCGAGCTGGTCCAGGCTTCGGCGCCGGGGCTCCACCAGCCTGCGCGCCCCCCGGTCCAGCCGGTTCCGCCCGCGCTCGAGGCGGAGACGGCGGCGCTCCACCTGCCCGCGGAGCCCGCCGGCCAGGCGGGGACGGAGGCGGGCCAGCGCGTCCAGGAGGGTGGAGGCATCCTGGACCGCCGCCTCCGCCGCCGCCGAGGGAGTCGGGGCCCGGAGGTCCGCCACCAGGTCCGAAAGGGTGACGTCGGTCTCGTGTCCCACCGCCGAGATCACCGGAACCGGGCAATCGGCGATCGCCCGGAGCGCCGGCTCCTCGTTGAAGGCCCAGAGGTCTTCGATGGAGCCTCCACCCCGCCCCACGATGAGGACGTCCACCTGGCCGCTCGACCCCAGCGCCCGGACCGCCTCGGCCACCTCGGCCGAGGCGCCCTCCCCCTGTACCCGGGCCCCGCGAACCACCACCCGGGTCCAGGGGGCGCGGCGCCCGATCACCGAGAGGATGTCCCGGAGCGCCGCTCCCGTGGGCGAGGTCACGACCCCCACGCTCGCGGGGAACCGGGGAACGGGGCGCTTCCGGGCCGGGTCCAGGAGCCCCTCCGCCTCGAGCTTCCGGCGGAGCTTCTCGAAGGCCAGCTTCCAGAGGCCCTCCTCCCCCTCCGCAGCCAGGGTACGCACCACGAACTGGGTCTCGCCCCGGGCCTCGTAGAGGGTCACCGAGCCCTGGACCCGGACCCGCATCCCCTCTTCCGGGTCCATGGGGAGGCGGGCCGCCTGGGGACGCCACATGACGCAGCGCAGCTGGGCCCGCTCGTCCTTCAGGGTGAAGTAGCAGTGCCCCGACCGGGCCCGGGTCCAGTTCGCCACTTCGCCCCCGATCCAGAGCTCGGGGAGGGCGTCCTCCAGGAGGGCCCGGAGCGCCGCGTTGAGTTCGGAGACGCTCCAGACCCGGGGCCCCGCCTCCACCTCGGGCTCGGTGGCCCCGGAGACGCCCGGCTCCCGACCCTCCGGGACCTCTTCCGGCGCCGGCGCCATGGAGAAGAGGTCCAGCGTGTCGCCTTCCCCCGTCACCCGGCGCCGACCTCCTGGCCCCGGAGCTGGACCGCGGCCTGTACCGTGTTGGAGAGGAGGGTGGCGATGGTCATGGGACCGACGCCCCCGGGCACCGGGGTGAGGGCTCCGGCCACCGCACGCACACCGTCGAAGTCCACGTCGCCCACGAGCCGGTACCCCCGCTCCGAGCCCGGATCCTCCACACGGTTCACCCCCACGTCCACGACCACGGCGCCGGGGCGGACCATGTCGGCGGTGACGGTCCCCGCGCGACCCACCGCCACGATGAGGATGTCGGCGAGGCGGGTCGCGGCGCCGAGATCGGCCGTACGCGAATGCGCGACGGTCACGGTGGCATCTCCCCCCCTACCCTTCCTGAGGAGGAGCGAGGCCATGGGCTTCCCCACGATGTTCGAGCGGCCCACGATCACCACGTGCTTCCCCGCCGGGTCGTGCCCCGAGCGGAGGAGGAGGTCGACGATTCCCTTGGGCGTGCAGGGTGCGAGGACCTCCGCGTCTCCCACCGCGAGGCGCCCCACGTTCACCGGGTGGAAGCCGTCCACGTCCTTTCCGGGGACGATGGCCTCGAGAACCCGCTTCTCGTCGATGTGCTCCGGGAGGGGGAGCTGAACGAGGATCCCGTGGACCTCCGGGTCGGCGTTCAGCCCCTCGATCCACCCCAGGAGCTCGTCGGTGGAGGTGGTCTCCGGCAGGTCGATCTGCCGGGAGTGGATTCCCGCCTCCTTCGCCGCGCGGTTCTTCATTCCCACGTAGGCGCGGGAGGCCGGGTCGGCGCCCACGAGGACCACCGCGAGCCCCGGGACGAGTCCCTCGTCCTTCAATTCGGCGACGCGCTCCGCCAGTTCGGCGCGGATCTCGCGGGCGACGTCGGTTCCGGAAATGATCTCGGCGGGCATGGCGGGCTCTGGGGAGGAGAACGGGGCGCGGGGTGCGCAGGGGACCCCGGAAGATGTGGAATCAGCGGGCGAAGTCCACCGCCCGGGTCTCGCGGATCACGACGACCTTGATCTGGCCGGGGTACTGGAGTTCCTCCTCGAAGCGCCGTGCCACCTTTTCCGAGATGCGGGCCATTTCCTCGTCGGAGACCTTGTCGGGCTCCACGAGGACCCGGACCTCGCGCCCGGCCTGGACCGCGAAGCACCGCTCCACCCCGGGGTACTCCATGGCCAGCGCCTCCAGCCGCTCGAGGCGCTTCACGTAGGTCTCGAACATCTCGCGGCGGGCCCCGGGGCGGGAGCCGGAAATGGCGTCGGCCGCAGTCACGAGGAAGGCCTCCACGTGCCGGTGGGGCTCCTCGTCGTGGTGGGCGCGAATGGAGTTCAGGACCACGTCGGGCTCGCCGTGCTTCGAACAGAGGGCGTGGCCGAGCTCCACGTGGGTCCCCTCGTGCTCGTGGGTCATCCCCTTCCCCACGTCGTGGAGGAGGCCGGCGCGCTTGGCGAGCTGGACGTCGACACCGAGCTCTGCGGCCATCATTCCGGCCAGGCGCGCCACCTCCTTCGAGTGGGTGAGCTGGTTCTGGCCGTAGGAAGTGCGGTACCTGAGCCGGCCCAGGACCTTCACGATCTCGGGGTGGACGTCGTGGAGTCCCAGGTCGTAGAGGGCCTGTTCCGCCGCCTCCCGCATCCCCTCCTCCACCTCGCCCCGGGACTTGTCCACGAGCTCCTCGATCCGGCCCGGGTGGATGCGGCCGTCCTCGATGAGCTTCTCCATGGCGATCCGCGCCACCTCGCGGCGGATCGGGTCGAAGCCGGAGAGAACCACGGCCTCAGGGGTGTCGTCGATGATGACGTCGATCCCGGTGGCCTGCTCGAAGGCCCGGATGTTCCGGCCCTCGCGCCCGATGATGCGCCCCTTCATGTCGTCGGAGGGGAGCTGGACCACCGAGACCGTGGCCTGCTGGGTCTCCTCGGCGGCCATGCGCTGGATGGAGAGCGCGATGATCTTCCGCGCCTCGCGGCGGGCGTCGCGCTGGGCCTCCTCGCGGATGGACCGGAGGGTCTGGGCCGCCTCGGCGCGGGCCTCGTCCTCGAGCTCGGCCATGAGGCGCTGCTTCGCCTCGGCGGTGGAGAGGCCGGCGAGCGACTCGAGGCGGGTGCGGGCCTCGGCGTGGGCGGCGCCCACCTCCGCCTCCCGGGCCTGGAGCCCCTCCTCGCGCTCCCGGAGATCCCGGGCGCGGGCCTCCTGACCGGAGTCCCGCTCGTTCAGGAGGTCGAACTTCCGGTCGAGGGAATCGGCGCGCTCCTCGAGGCGGCGCTCCGTGCGCTCGAGCTCCTCCCTGCGACGGGCCTCCTCCCGGTCCCATCCCTCGCGGAGTCGGGCCGCCTCCTCCTTTCCGGCGAGCTCCGCGCCCCTCCGGACCGACTCGGCCTCCTCCCGGGCGCGCGCCACGATGCGCTGCGCCTCGTCCCGGGCCTCGGCCCGCTCCTGCTCACGACGGGCCAGCTCACGGCGCCGCCCCCACCCATGACCGACGGCGAGGCCGATCAGGAGGGCGACCACCGCTGCGAGCCCCACGGCCAGCGGGGTCTCCATGTATGATCTCCAGCGCCGACGGGAAGGACCCGCCGGGCGTGTATCGAATAAGGGGTGCCCGTGCGCCGGACGCCTCACGGGGAAGGCCCGGCGCGACCCGGGTAGAATAGGGAGCCGCCGGGGCCGACGGCAAGCCGGACCCCGCTGCCGCGAACGGTCCCGCCCTACTCCGGAAGCTCTTCCTCGATGCGTCGCGCGAGGTTCGTGGAGCGCGAGGTCACCTCCTTGCGGAGGCGGTCGAGCTCGTCGCGGAGCCCGAAGTACCGGTCGGTGATGGCCAGGGCGGCCAGGAGCACGGCGCGGTGGTTGTCCACGAGGCCGGAGCGCTCCCGGATCTCCCGGACCCGCTCGTCGAGGAAGGCCGCACAGGCCCGGGTGTACTCCGGGTCGGCGGAGGACCGCAGCACGTGCTCCTCCCCCGCGATCCGCACGGAAACGGTGGACTTCTTCTGGGCGTCGTTCACGACTGCTCCTCCAGGAACCGGATCCGGGCCAGGAGGCGGTCCACCCCCTCGCGGGCCTCGTCGATCCTCGCCCTCAGCTCCTCGTTCTCCGCTTCGAGGGCGCGGGTGCGGCGCTCGAGGTCGGCCGGGTCGGCGGTCCCCTTCGTGAAACGCCGGAGCAGCGTCTCCACCTCGGCGACCCGGGCCTCGGCGGCATCACTCCGCCCCTTGAGCCCCACCAGTTCCTCGAGAAGGCGCCCGACGGCCCCCTCGAGGCGCTGAAGCGCCTGCCGCTCGACCTGGTCATCCACCGCGGATTCGGACACCGAGTTCCTCCTGGAGTGCCTGCTGGACCCGGGTCATGGCGGCGTCCACCTCGCCGTCGGTGAGGGACCGCCCGTCCGCGCGGAATCGAAGCCGCACCCCGACGGAGCGCAAGCCCTCGGGAATTCCCGTTCCCCGGTACACGTCGAACACCTGGCTTCCACGGTAGTGCTCCCCCGCCGTCCGGTCCACCAGGGCCAGCACGTCGGCCACCGGCCGCCCCTCCTCCACGAGGAGGGCCAGATCGCGCTCCACCCCCGGGTGGGTCGGAAGGGGCACGAGGCGCACCGGCTCCGCCGGAGCCGGAGCCACCGGAAGGGTGAGCTCGGCGGCCCATACGGCGCCGGCCCAGGGGGGAAGATCGAGCCTCCGCCGGTCGACCCGGCCCCCCTGCCCCCATTCCACCCCGGCGTCGTCCACCACCCGGAATGCCCACCCGGCGTCGAAGGGCGCCGAGGCCCCGTCCGGAGCCCCCTCGACCCGAAGCGCCCCCGCGCCCAGGCGTGCCGATGCCGCCTCGAGAATCCCCTTCAGCTCCCACAGGTCGGCGTCGGCCTCCCCGTCGGCCCAGTGCTCCGGACTCCTCCGGCCGTGCAGCACCACGCCGAGGCGGGTCCGCTCGTCGGGGAGCGCCCCGGCCGAAGCCGGATCTCCGAACACGGTCCCGAGCTCGTAGAGGCGCACGTCGCGGTTCCCCCGGGCCAGGTTGTACTCCACCCGCCGGAGAAGCGCCGGAAGGAGTGCGCTCCGAAGCCTCCGTTCCTCCGTCGAGAGGGGGTTCAGCACCTCCACCGTCCCCTCTCCCTCGGGGGCGAAGGCCGGCGTCTGCGCCTCGAGAAACCCCCGCCCGGAAAGGAGATCCCGAAGGCCGTCCTCCACCTGGAAGAGGGGGTCGTCGGGGACACTCCCGGGGCGGTAGGGAGCCAGGTCGTCAGGGAAGCGGTCGTACCCGTGGCGCCGCGCGACCTCCTCCACGAGATCGATTTCCCGGGTCACGTCCCAGCTCCGCCACCCGGGCACCGTGACCTCGAGCCGCTCCTCCCCGGCATCCTCCACCCCGAACCCCAGGGGCTCCAGGAGCGCGCGCACCTCGTCGGCCGTGAAGGGCACCCCCAGCGCCTGCGCGATGCGCGGGATGCGGAGGGTGAGGACCCGGCGGCCGGGCCGGTCCCGGGCCACGTCCAGGACCGGCCCCTCCACGCTGCCCCCGGCCGTGGCGACCACGAGGCGGGCACACCGGAGGAGCGCCGCCACGAGTCCGTCGGGGTCGACCCCCCGCTCGAAGCGGTAGGAGGCGTCGGTGGACAGGCCAAGCGCCTTGCGGGTGGCCCGAATGGGCCCCGGCGTGAAGAGGGCGCACTCGAGGAGGATGTCGGTGGTCCCTGGGCCCACCTCCGAGTTCTCCCCGCCCATGACTCCGGCCACGGCCACCGGGTGCTCCGCGTCGCAGATCGCGAGCATCCCTTCCTCGAGCGCGCGGTCCACCCCGTCGAGGGTGCGGATCGTCTCGCCGGCCCGGGCCCGGCGCACCACGATGGCGCCCCCACCCAGGCGGTGGAGGTCGAAGGCGTGCAGGGGCTGTCCGTGCTCCAGGAGGACGTGGTTCGTGGCATCCACCACGTTGTTGATGGGGCGGGCCCCGGCGGCCCGGAGCCGGTCCTGGAGCCAGGAGGGCGAGGGGCCGACCCGGACGCCCCGGATCACGAGCCCCAGGTAGCGGGGGCAGAGCTCCGGGTCCTCGATCCGGATCGACACCCCGGCCGCCGCTCCGCCCTCCGGTCCCACCTCCAGGATCGCCTGCGCCACCGGCGCGGCCCCGGGGACCTCCGGATCCACGAGGGAGGCGTCGCCCGCAGGCGCGAGTTCCCGGGCGATCCCCCGGTGGGAGAGGAGGTCGGGGCGGTTCGAGGTGACCTCCACGTCGAGGCGGACGTCGTCGAGCCCCAGGGCCTCGACGAGCGGGGCCCCGGGGCGCCGGGCCGGGGAGTCGGGGTCGAGCTCCAGCGTCATGAGCCCGTCCTTCCCCTTGCCGAGCCCAAGCTCGATCTCGGAGCAGAGCATCCCCTCCGAGACCTCGCCCCGGATCTTCGCCTTCCGGAGGGTCATCCCCCCGGGAAGGGTGGCCCCCACGGGAGCGAGGGCGTACCACCCTCCGGCTTCCACGTTCGGGGCCCCGCATACCACCTGGACGATCCCCGAGCCCGTTTCCACCTCGCAGAGCCGGAGACGATCGGCGTTCGGGTGGGGGCGGACCGATTCCACCCGCGCCACGACCACGTCGCCGAGACCCGCGCCCAGGGCGTGCACCGATTCGACGGGAAAGCCCAGGGCGGCCAGGCGCTCGGAAAGGGAGGCGGGCGTGCCCTCGAGGTCGGGGGCAAGGCTCCGGAGCCAGCGAAGTGAGACGTTCATCGGTCGGCGAACTGGCGAAGGAAGCGGACGTCGTTCTCGAAGTAGGCGCGAATGTCGGGGATCCCGTACTTGAGCATCCCGATCCGGCCAGGGCCCATCCCGAAGGCGAAACCGGTGTAGCGCTCGGGGTCGATGCCGCAGGCCTCGAAGACGGCGGGGTCCACCATTCCGGCGCCCATGATCTCGAGCCAGTCGGTCTCGTGCTCGATCCCGTCGTCGTCCACCCAGCTCCGCTTCACGTCCACCTCGGCGGAGGGCTCGGTGAAGGGGAAGAACGACGGGCGGAACCGGACCCGGGTCCCGGGGCCCCAGTACCGGCGCGCGAACTCGGCCAGGGTGGCCTTCAGGTCCACGAAGGTGATCCCCTCGTCCACCACGAGCCCCTCGAGCTGGAGAAAGGCGGGGGCGTGGGTGGGGTCGTACGTGTCCCGCCGGTAGACCATTCCGGGCGCCAGGATGCGGATCGGCGGGCGGTGGTTCTGCATGACCCGGACCTGCACCGGCGAGGTGTGGCTCCGGAGGAGGTTTCCACCCTTGAGATACAGCGTGTCCTGCTCGTCTGCGGCCGGGTGGTCGAGGGGGGTGTTCAGCGCCTCGAAGTTGTACCACTCGGTCTCCGCCTCCGGGCCCCGGGCCCGGGTGAACCCCATGCCGCGGAAGATCTCCCAGAGCTCGTCCACGACCCGGGTCACCGGGTGGCGCCCCCCCGGGAAGGGGGTCCTGGCCGGGAGGGTGAGATCCGGGAGGGATGCGCGGCCCCGCGCCGGACGACCGGGGCCCGCCGCCGGACCCGTGGCCCCTGCCCCCGAACCCGGACCCGGGGCCTCCGCCCCGTCGCCGAGCTCCGAAGCCCGCCGGTCCATGGCCTCCTGCAGGCGGCCCTTCACCCGGTTCGCCGCGGCACCGAGCGTCGGTCGCTCCTCCGGAGGGATCTCCCCGACGCGCCGGAGTATTCCGGAAATGCGGCCGTCCTTCCGGCCCAGGTAGCGGATCCGGAGCTCCTCCAGTTCGGCGGCGGTCCCCGCCGATTCCACCGCCGCCACCGCCTCGGCCTCGAGCGCCGCCAGCGCCCCGATCAGGTTGCCACTCCCGCTCATCCCCACGCCTCGGGTTCAGGTCGTCTTCCCGGAAGGGATCTCCCGGGCGGCCCTATTCTACGGGAAACCGGAGCCGGCGGTACACCCCGGGGCCATCGGGGGCACCGGGAACCCGCCCCGGAACGCCGACGGGGCCCCCGGGGGCGAACCCCCGGAAGCCCCGTACGGACCTCGGCCTTCGGAACCCGGACCCGGGCGGCGGGAGCCGTCCGGACCAGGCCCTGGTCAGTTCGCCTCGAGGGCGCCCTTCGCCTGCTCGGCGAGTGCCCCGAACGCAGCGGCGTCGTGCACGGCCAGGTCGGCCAGCGCCTTGCGGTCGAGCTCGATGCCGGCCTTCGAAAGGCCGTCCATCATCCGCGAGTAGGAGATCCCGTTCTGGCGGGCGGCCGCGTTGATCCGGGTGATCCAGAGGCTCCGGAAGTTCCGCTTCTTCTTCTTGCGGTCCCGGTACGCGTGCTGCCAGCCCTTCTCGACGGCATCCTTCGCGGTACGGTAGAGCTTCTTCCGGCCGCCAAAGTACCCCTTGGCAACCTTCAGAACCTTCTTCTTGCGATCCTTGCGGGCCGGAGCCCCGGTGGTGCGTGGCATGGTTCCTCTCCTCCTGGCTTACAGAGTCGGGAGGAGACGGTTCATCCGCCCCTCGTCCTGCTTGGCCACGACCGTCGCCTGCCGGAGCCGCCGCTTCCGCTTGCTCGTCTTCTTCGTGAGGATGTGGCTCTTGTTCGCGCGGCGGCGACGGAGCTTCCCCGTTCCGGTGCGCTTGAGCCGCTTCGCGGCGGCCCGGTTCGTCTTCATCTTCGGCATTGGCCTGTTCGCTCCTTCCTGCTACCGGTGGTCGTTCCCGTTCCCTGGACCGGCGAGGGGACGATCCCCTCGGTCGCGATCACTTCTCCTTGAGCGGGGCGATCACCATGGACATGGTCCGGCCCTCGCGGGTCGGCTGGCTCTCGATCTTCCCCAGGTCCTCCACCGCCGCCGCCACCCTCTGGAGCACCTCGAGCCCGAGCTCGGGGTGCGAGAGCTGACGCCCGCGGAACATCATCGTCACCTTCACCTTGTCACCGTCGTCCAGGAACCGGCGCACGTGACGGGTCTTGAAGTCGTAGTCGTGGTCCTCGATCCCGGGGCGATACTTCACCTCCTTGAGCGAGACCGTGTGCTGCTTCTTCCGGGCCTCCCGGGCCTTGCGCTGCTCCTCGTACCGGTACTTCCCGTAGTCCATCAACTTGCATACGGGCGGACGGGCTTCGGGCGCGACCTCCACCAGGTCCAGCCCGGCGTCTTCGGCGCGCTGCTTGGCCTCGTCGAGTGCCACGATCCCAACCTGCTCCCCGTCGGCGCCGATGAGGCGGATGGGGCTGATGCGAATCTGGTCGTTGACGCGGACCCTCTGCTCCTTGATGGCTCGACCCTCCGATCTGGGTTCGGCGGTGGCAGCCGAACGAACGAAAAACGGCCCGAACCAGGTCCGGGCCGCATCGACGAGGCCCGAGCCCCAGGGGGCGCGTGCTTCGTTCTCGTCGAGACCCGGCGGCATCTCCACCCCATCCAGGGCGGGCCGAAAGGTGGAGGGGCGACCCCTCGCTTCCGTGTTTTCCTCGTCGGAAGATACTCGGAAGGGCCGATCGGTCAAGACGTGACCCCCAGGCCCCCGCTTCCGGACTACCCCAGCGCCCGGGTCCGGATCTCCTCCTCGACCCGGGCGGCAAAGGCCTCCCGGTCGAGAAACTCCTGTTTCCGCCCCTCGCCCCGCCGGCGCACGGCCACGGTTCCCTGCTCCACCTCCCGCTCTCCGATGACCCCCATGTAGGGGATCTTCCGCATTTCGGCCTCGCGGATCCGGTAGTTCAGCGACTCCCGGGCCGCGAGCTCCGCCCGGATCCCCCGGGCCCGGAGCGCCGCCACGTAGCCGGCGGCATTCTCCGCGAACTGCTCGGAAATGGGGAGAATCCGCACCTGCACCGGGGCGAGCCAGACCGGGAAGGCCCCGGCGTAGTGCTCGATGAGCCCGCCCACGAAGCGCTCCATCGAGCCCACGAGGACCCGGTGAAGCATGACCGGACGGTGCCGCTCGTTGTCCTCTCCGATGTACTCGATCCCGAACCGCTCCGGGAGGTTGAAGTCGAGCTGCACCGTCGGGCCCTGCCACTTCCGGCCAATGGCGTCAATGAGCTTGAAATCGAGCTTGGGACCGTAGAATGCGCCTCCCCCCGCGTCCACCTCGTAGGCGAGCCCCCGGGCCTCGAGGACCCCGCGGAGCGTCTCCACCGCCCGGTCCCACGCTTCCTCCGACCCCAGCGCCTTCTCGGGGCGGGTGGCGAGCTCGATGGTGTAGGGGTAGCCGAAGGTGGCGAGCATCTCGTCGACCAGCTCCAGGAGCGCCTCGATCTCGGAAGGGACCTGCGCCTCGGTGCAGAAGACGTGGGCGTCGTCCTGCGTGAAGCCACGCACGCGAAGCATCCCGTGAAGCACCCCGCTCCGCTCGTACCGGTACACGGTGCCGAACTCGGCGTAGCGGATGGGGAGATCCCGGTAGGAGCGCTGCGCCGCCTGGTACACGCAGATGTGGCCGGGGCAGTTCATGGGCTTCGGGCGGTACCGGGCCCCCTCCACCTCCATGGCCCCGAACATGTTCTCGCGGAAGTTCTCCAGGTGCCCGGAGATCTCGAAAAGCCGCTCGCTCACCACGTGGGGGGTGTAGACGAGCTCGTAGCCGTGTCGGAGAATGAGCTCCTTTTCGAAGTCCTCGATCTCGCTCCGGATCGTGGCCCCTGCCGGCTGCCAGAGGATCAGCCCGGACCCGACGCGGGCGTCCACGGTGAAGAGGTCGAGCTGCCTTCCCAGGACCCGGTGGTCGCGCCGCTTCGCCTCCTCCAGGCGCTCCAGGTGCTCGGCCAGGTCCTTTTCCCGGAAGAACGCCGTTCCGTAGATGCGCTGGAGCATCTGCCGGCGCTCGTCGCCCCGCCAGTAGGCGCCGGCGGCGGAAAGAAGCTTCACGTGCCTGAGGCGCCCCGTGGAGGGGATGTGGGGACCCCGGCAGAGGTCCAGGAAGGGGCCGTCCCGGTAGACCGTGATGGTCTCGTCGTCGGCGAACTCCTCGAGGCGCTCGAGCTTCAGCGGGTCGTCATGGAAGAGCTCCCGTGCCTCGGCCTTGTCCACCACCTTCCGTTCGAAGGGGTAATCGGCCTCGATCACGGCCTGGATCTCCTCCTCGAAGCGCTCCAGGTCTTCCGGGGTGAAGGGTGCCTCCACGCCGAAGTCGTAGTAGAAGCCTTCCTCGATGGCCGGCCCGAAGCCGATTTCCGCGCCCGGCCGCACCCTCCGCACCGCGGTGGCCAGGACGTGGGCCGCGGAGTGCCGGAGGAGCGGAAGCGCATCGGGGTCCCGCTCGGTCACGAGGCGGAGGGAGCAGTCGCCCGGGAGGGGGCGGTGCAGATCCACCATCTCGTCGTCCACGATCGCCGCGAGGGCGGCCTTGGCAAGCCCCGGGCCGATGGCCGCGGCCGCATCGTGGGCCGAAGCGCCACGGGGAAGCTCGAGTACCTTTCCGTCGGGAAGGGTCGCGCGGATGAGTTCGGAGGCCATGGGCCGGTGTGTGCTCGGGTGCGTGTCGGGGGCGTGGGCGCGGGGGGCATCCCCTGCCGGGGTCCGGACTCTAATGCCCCCGGGAGGAAGGGGTCAACGCCCCGCGGTCACCCTCCCCGGGCCTCTCGAACGCACGAGCGGGGTGGGGTGCCGAAGCACCCCACCCCGCCCATGGTTCGCCGCGGCGCGATCCGGGCTCAGTACATCCCGCCCATGCCGCCCATGCCGCCGGCTCCGGCACCGCCCTTGTCCTCCTCGGGGTGCTCCACCACCACGCACTCGGTGGTGAGGAGGAGTCCGGCAATGGAGCTCGCGTTCTGAAGCGCGGTCCGAACCACCTTGGTCGGGTCGATGACCCCGGCCTCGACCAGGTCCTCGTAGACCTCGGTGGCGGCATTGAAGCCGAGGTTCGGGTCCTTCGCCTCGCGGATCTTCGAGACCACGATCGACCCCTCGACCCCGGCGTTCGTCGCGATCTGGCGGATCGGTGCCTCGAGGGCGCGGCGCAGGATGTCCACGCCGACCTGCTCGTCGAGCCGCTCGACCTTGAAGTCACCGAGGGCGGCCTGGGCCCGGAGGAGGGCCACGCCGCCTCCCGGAACGATCCCCTCTTCGACGGCCGCGCGGGTCGCGTGGAGGGCGTCCTCGACACGGGCCTTCTTCTCCTTCATGGCGGTCTCGGTGGCGGCACCCACGTTGATCACCGCAACCCCGCCGGCCAGCTTCGCGAGCCGCTCCTGGAGCTTCTCACGGTCGTAGTCGGAGGTCGACTTCTCGATGGCCGCACGGATCTCCTCGATCCGGCCCTTGATCTTGTCGGCCTCGCCGGCTCCGTCCACCACCGTGGTGTTGTCCTTGTCCACCACCACGCGCTTCGCCTCACCGAGGTCGGAGAGGACGGCGTTTTCGAGCTTGAAGCCCACTTCCTCGGAGATCACCTGGCCCCCGGTGAGGACCGCGATGTCCTGGAGCATGGCCTTCCGGCGATCGCCGAAGCCCGGAGCCTTCACGGCGCAGACCTTGAGGGTGCCGCGGAGCTTGTTCACCACCAGGGTGGCCAGCGCCTCGCCCTCCACGTCCTCGGCGATGATCAGGAGCGGGCGTCCCATCTGGGCGACCTTCTCGAGCACCGGGAGAAGATCCTTCATGCTCGAGATCTTCTTGTCGTGGATGAGGATCATGGGATCCTCGAGGACCGCCTCCATCCGCTCCGGATCGGTCACGAAGTAGGGCGACAGGTACCCGCGATCGAACTGCATCCCCTCGACGGTCTCGAGGGTGGTGTCGAGGCCCTTCGCCTCCTCGATCGTGATGACGCCGTCCTTTCCGACCTTCTCCATCGCGTCGGCGATGAGCTCGCCGATCTCGGGGTCGTTGTTCGCGGAGATGGTCCCGACCTGGGCGATCTCCTTCTTCCCCTTGGTTTCCATGGAGAGGGACTGGAGCTCCTCCACCACCCTGGACACGGCCCGGTCGATCCCCCGCTTGATGGCCATGGGGTCGGCACCGGCGGTGACGTTCTTGAGCCCCTCGCCGAAAATGGCCTGGGCAAGCACCGTCGCGGTGGTCGTGCCGTCACCGGCGAGATCGGAGGTCTTCGTGGCGACCTCCTTCACCATCTGGGCTCCCATGTTCTCCACGGGATCCTCGAGTTCCACTTCCTTCGCCACCGAGACACCGTCCTTCGTCACGGTGGGGGCGCCGAACTTCCGGTCGAGGACCACGTTCCGACCCTTGGGGCCGAGGGTCACCTTCACGGCGTGGCTGAGCTTGTCGACACCGGCCTTGAGCTTGGCGCGGGCTTCGGTGTCGAAGACGAGATCCTTGGCTGCCATATCGATCTCCTTCCTCTATTGCGATCGTGTGAAACGCCTGGGGCGTCGGGCTACGAAAAAGGCCGCGTCGGCGTCAGCCGACCACGGCCAGGATGTCGGACTCGCGGAGGATGAGGTACTCCTCGCCGTCCACGTTCACCTCGGTCCCGCTGTACTTCCCGTAGAGCACGGTGTCGCCGACC
>JBJHCE010000009.1:0-45337 GCA_050485865.1 Gemmatimonadales bacterium
TGATGGCGCTGGCGGAATCCGTGGGGGAGTCCGCGTACCTGATGTCGGTGCACCACGTGGCAGGTGTAACCTGCGAGTTCCTCGGCGACCTCGTGGAATCGAACCGGTTGCTCGAGCGAGCACGGGATCTCCATGACCCGGCGCGCCACCTCGAGTACACCCAGATGTTCGGCATCGACCCGGGAATGATCGCCCGGGCCATGTCCGCAAGGCCCCTATGGTCGCTGGGCCACCCAGACCGCGCCCTTGCCCGGAGCCGGGAAACGATCGAGCTCGGACGGTCCCAGCGGCAACCCGTCTCCCTCGTCTTCGCCCTCCTCGTTGCAGAGGGGGTGCACCTGTTCCGGGGGGAAGCCGAGGCCGCCATCACCCTCGGAGACGAGGTGATCTCGCTCTGCCACGAGTACGAACTCCCGCAGGAAGCGGAGTGGGCGAAGGGCTTCCAGGGAGGCGCGCTCTCCCTTCTCGGAAAGGCGGACGAAGGAGTGGCGCGCGTTCAGGAATGCCTCGCCGCCCTCGCCGAATTGGACTCGGGGCTCGTGCGGACCATGTTCCTCTCGATCCTTGCCGACGCCGCGGTCCGGGCGGGTGCCGTCGACGTCGGCCTCGGGGCCGTGGAGGAGGGATTCGAGCACGCCGAGCGAACCCTTGAAGGAGGCTTCGTCGGAGAGCTGCATCGGGCGCACGGCACCCTGCTCTTCCTGGGGGGAGACCCCGCCGGCGCGGAGCGGAGCCTCCGGGAGGCCCTGGCCTACACCCGGAACCAGAAGGCCCGCTCCTTCGAACTGCGAGCCGCCTCGGCGCTTGCCCGCCTCCTCGTCCAGACCGACCGGGCCCGCGATGCGCGCCGGGAGCTCGAACCAGTCCTCCTCGCATTCGACGAGGGCCACGAAACGGCGGATCTCGGAACAGCCGCCGCCCTCCTCACCTCTCTCCCCTGAGACCTCGATGGCCGACTTCGAGCGCCCTTCCACAACGGAGTCAGCAGACGTCGAGGAGATCGTCAAGTGGATTCTGACCCTTCAGGCCCGCTTCGCCCGGGCGGAAGACCGGCCCCTCGGGCGCGGCACGCACGCCAAGGGGATCTGCGCACGCGCCGTGTTCGAAGTACTGGACCTGCCCGGGACGGTGTCGGACCCCGAGCTCGCCCGTCGGCTGGCCCGGGGGCCCTTCGCGCGTCCCGGGCGTTACCCGGCGATCGTCCGCTTCGCGAACGCGGAGTCCCGCGTGCGGTCGGACCGGGCATCGGACGTCCGGGCCCTCTCGTTCTCCGTCACATACCCTCCCGACAAGGCGGGGGGGGAAGTGCGACGCGTCGACTTCTCGATGAATGACGCGCCCACCTTCCCGATCAACGACCCCCACGCGTTTGCCGTGCTCCTGCGGGTCCTCGCGGCAAAGGGGGTTCGCGCCCGGATCGGGACCCTGTTCCAGCTGAACGGTGCCGAGTGGAGAGGGCTCCTGCGGACCGCCCGGGTCGGGGGGCGTCAGAAGAAGCGCCCGGCCACCGGGTACCAGGGGCTCCGGTACTGGAGCTGCGTGCCCTTCACGCATGGGCCGGACCAGGTCATCAAGTACAGCGCGATCCCGGACCCGGAGAACCCGTGCGCGCCCCTCGACGGGACCGACGGCGAACTGCGTCGGGAGCTCATGCGGCACCTCGTTTCGGACCGCCGGATGAGCGCGTTCGATTTCGCGGTCCAGTTCCTCGACGCAGATCGGATGACGTGGCGGAATCGCAAGCGCGAGCCCTCCTTCTGGGTCGAGAACGCGAGCATCGAATGGAACGAGGACGAGGCGCCCTTCCACCGGGTGGCCCGCCTCACCTTGCTTCCGGCATCCCAGCTCTCGGACGCCGAATGCGAGGCCGAGTACATCGATGTGACCGAGCATCGCTTCGAGGAGAACCGCCCCATCGGGGGGATCAACCGCGCGCGTTGGGCCTCGGAGCACGGAAGCCGCCTGCGCAGGCTCGACCCGCCCGCAGGGATGCCCCGCCCTTCCCCGGGCCCCGACGTCGCTGGCGTGGGAGGGATCCCGGTCCTGGAGGGTGCCGCCCGGTTCCTCCGGCGCGCCGGGGCCGTGCCGTTGGGGCGGGTGGCCCGGGCCGCCGTCCTCGGTCTGGGCTCGGTGATGCTCCTGGTGGCGGCCCTCTCCTTCGCCACGATGCTCTACAGCCAGTCCGGACGGGCCATGCTGCCTCCCGAGCCGGCGACCTCGGTGCGCTTTCCGGAGCAGGGCTGGGGCCCCGGGATCGAGGCGGAGGACAGGCAGCTCTACTACTACACGTCGCAGGGAGCGGGGCTCAGGGGCGTCCGCTACAGCTGGTTCGTGCACCTGGAAGTGCCCTGGGGCCGCGCGCGCCTCGCGGACCCGGATCGCATGCGCCGGTGGGGCTTCATCGTGGACCCGGCAACCGCGGCGAACCCCGACGGCCTCCCCGTGGGTTTCACGCGGCACTTCGACCGCGCCGTGGGCGACGAAATGCTCAGCATCACCTGCGCTGCGTGCCACACGGGGGAACTCCATGTCAGCCGGGGGGGGAGGACCCAGGCCGTCCGCATCGATGGAGGACAGGCGCTCCATGCCTTCACCGACGCGAGCTTCGGGAACTTCCTCCCGACCCTCATCACCTCGCTCCTGAGCACGGCCACGAACCCGATCAAGTTCGATCGGTTCGCGCGGGAGGTGCTTGGTGAAGGTTACCCGGACGGGCGCCGGGAACTGCACCGGGAGATGCGCCGGGTGCTCGGTACCTTCTTCGGGATCGCCTGGAACGAGCAGAAACTCTACCCGACCCGAGAGGGGTACGGGCGCACCGACGCCCTGGCCCGGATCGCAAACACGGTGTTCGGCGAGAACCTGGACCACGAGAACCTGGGGGTTGGAAACGCCCCGGTGAACTACCCGCCGGTCTGGAACATCTGGAAATTCGACTGGGTGCAGTACAACGCTTCCGTGAGCCAGCCCATGGCGAGGAACATCGGCGAAGCCATGGGCGTGGGGGCCACCTACGCCCTCGTGAACCCCTTCGGCTCTCCCCTTCCCGCCGAGGAGCGGTTCCGTTCATCGGCCATCCTCGAGAACCTCCATTCGATCGAGCTTGCGCTTCGGCGCTTGTCCCCCCCGGTGTGGCAGGAGGATGTCATGGGGCCCATCGACCGAGAGCTCGCGGAGACCGGACGTGGCCTCTTCAACCAGCACTGCGTGGGGTGCCACGGGCCTCATGCCGCATCCGAAGCGCTCAAGGCCAGGAACGCACCCCTGAAGGGCCCCGGCGACCCGGAGTGGATCGTCACCCTGCTTTGTGTCGACGATATCGGCACCGATCCGAACGCCGCCGTGAACTTCGCCCATGCTCTCGTCGACATCTCGCGGACCGGGATCACCCCGATGGAGCTCCGCGCCGTGGCGTATCGGAACCTTGCCCCCTGGCGGCAACGCCAGGAGACGCTTCTCACCGACAGCATCGCCGCCGTTCAGGCTCGGCTCGCCGGACCCCCGTCCGGCGGGAGCGCCGTCATGTCGGCATCCGTCCCCTCCCGGGAGGATCTCGAAGCCACCCTTAGCGCCCTCGAGCGGGAACGGGATGGCCTCGCCGCCACCGTTCAGCAGCAGCTTTCGGAGCTGGACCCTGAGCGCATTCCCGTAGGCCTCGCCCTCAGCTACCTGGGAACGATGATCCGCGAACGGAGCTACCGCGACCTCCGGATCGATCCGTCGGAGGCCGGTGAGCTCGACGGCTTCGGGATCCTCGATCTTCCGCAGATCGTGGCCGGCTACAAGGCCCGCCCCCTCGCGGGGATCTGGGCCACCCCACCCTTCCTGCACAACGGATCGGTGCCGACCATCTACGACCTGCTCTCGCCCGTCGCGGACCGTCCCACCGCCTTCGAGGTCGGAAGCCGGGAGTTCGACACGACCCGCCTGGGACTGAAGAAACCCACCTCGGGTCGCTGGTTCACCTTCGACACGTCCCTGCCCGGCAACCACCACACCGGGCACGAGTTCAACGAGGGTTACGTGCCATGGACCCTCGGGAGCGGACCCCAGGGCGGACTCATCGGCCCCCTCCTCACACACGACGAGCGGATGGCGATCATCGAGCATCTGAAGGTGCGGGACGACGATGCCGAGGCGCGGGTGGGGGGATACCACCCCGCGCCGTCATGCCCGGTCCCCGCGCGTACGGACGACTGACCCGAGGGCGCTCACTCCACCCCGAAGAGCTCCAGCACCTTCTGGCTCTGACCCATGTGGAACACCAGGCGGTACGAGGGCTGGACCCCCCGGTCCAGGTAGTAGACGAACTGGCCGTTCTCGGGGTCCAGCCGGAGGCGCCAGTGGCTCCGCCGCGCCTCGGGCACCCGCTCCGCATCCCAGCGGTGATCGGGGAAGTCCTGGAAGAGCGCCGTGCCCGTGTCGGAGGCCCAGCCGCCCCACCCGGAGTTGTCGTAGAGGGTGCCATCTTCCCGGGCGTGCTCGTGGGTGAAGAGGAGCCCCTCCTCGCTCCGCTCGAGCACCCAGGTCCGGGACTCGTCGCCGTCGACCAGGAAGGCGATCCGGATCTCGGAGTCGGTGCACTGGTCGATCCGCATCCCCAGGTAGGCCGGGTGGAAGACGTCGTCCGAGGCGGGGGCGATGATGGCTCGCCCGGGGTACTCGTCGCCGCACCGCTCGGCGATCGCGTCGAAGAAGGCGTTCCGGGCCGAGGCCGGGTCCATTCCCCCCGGCTCGTCGGCCGCCTCGGTGGCCCCTCCGCATCCCGCGAGGAGGGCAAGCGTCCCCAGGAGGAGGGCGCGCCCCCCGTGTCGCAGGTGGTCGAAGGTCATGGTCGGTCTCCCTGGTCGGTTCGTGGATTCGGATGGGAGGACCAAGGTGGGGCGGGAGTCGGGAACCCGCAAACGCCACCCGCAAACCGAGCCCGGAACCGAGGCCGGGGCCGGAAGGACACGAAACGGCCCGCCCCGGCTCGAGAGCCGAAGCGGGCCGTGCGTTTTCCGGGAGTGGGCCTGGGTAGACTCGAACTACCGACCTCACGCTTATCAGGCGTGCGCTCTAACCACCTGAGCTACAGGCCCTGGAAAGGCCAAGGAAGTTAAGGGAGCCCCCGGCCCGGTTCAAGCCCCGACATGCCTCGACTCCGGCGGACCGTGCAGGACCGGGGCAGCCGGAAGGAATTTCCTTCCCGCCCCGGAATCGGTTTCCCGCTTTCGGTGCACCGGCACGGACCCGACGCCGCGCTATGGGGCACGCAAGTCATTGACAGGCAGTCATTTGCACTATTCTGGGGCACCGTGGCACCTCGCTTGCCCTTTCCAGGGGACAGCAGCGCAGTGGCGGAGGGTGTCCCCGGCGTATCGTCATTAACGGGGAGACAACCGTACGGGGACACGGTGCGTCGGGGCCCCTCCCGCCACCTGCGCTGTTTCGTTCTCCGGGACCCGGGCCGGGCCCGAAGCAGGGGTTTCGATCCGGCCGGGCCCAGACGCAGCCGAGTCCAACGCAGCATGGGGAGGTAGGGACATGAAGCTTCGCTCAGCTCAGACGGGCCGCCTCGGGCGCGGATTTCTCCTCGCGGGGACGGCCCTGATCATTTCCGGGTGTGCCACGGTCAAGCAGGACCAGTTCGAGGCCGAGATGGCCCAGGTCCGCCAGGAAATGCGGGACGGCAACGCGGCGGTGGAAACCCGCGTGAACCAGCGCATCGACCAGGTGGAGGGACGGCTCGAGGCCCGGATCACCGCGGTCGAGCAGGCGCTCGGGCAGCTCCGTGACGAGTTCAACGTCACCGTCGAGCGCCTCGAGACCGCGATCCGCTTCAACGCCCCCGTCCACTTCGCCTTCGACGACGACCAGGTGCGCGCCCAGGACCGCGAGGTCCTCGACCGCTTCGCCGGCGTGGTCCGCGAGTACTACCCGGCCGCGACGATCACCGTCGAGGGCTTCACCGACCCGTCGGGGAGCGTCGAGTACAACCGCCGCCTGGGGCTCCGCCGCGCCGAGTCGGTCATGAACTACCTCGCCGAGCGCGGCCTCCATGCCGACCAGATGCGGGCGGTGAGCTACGGCCAGGCCCCGGAGCGCCAGATCGTGCCCGGCGCCCAGGGCCCGGGCGAAGACGGGTGGCAGAACCGCCGGGTGGCCATGGTCATCGACTTCCACCCCGTCGGTCCGGTGCAGCCCCGCGTGGCCTCCGCCGGCGAGGACAACGGAGGGGGCTGAGCCGCAGCCCCTCGTCTGCAGTCCCGATCCGACTCGAAGGGGTCCCGGTCCATCGCGATCGGGGCCCCTTCGTCCATGGCCCCCCCCGACGTCGACGTACCCCTCCTTTCGCCAACGAGGGAGTTGCGCCAGAATGCCCCACGGCACCACCGTACCCATGTCCACGCCCCGCCATGGGGACGTCCCCGTGCCGTCCCCGGACCCTCCCCCGCTGCCGAGCCCTCCCATGGAGCGATCCGTGCGCATCCTGGTCGTCGACGATGACCCCACCTTCCGCGACGTCCTGGAGATGCGCCTCCACCGCTGGGGATACCAGGTGAAGACCGCCGACCGGGCCCGGGAGGGGATCGAGCTCGCACGGAGCTGGAACCCGGACCTGGTCCTGAGCGACGTGGTCATGCCCGAGATGTCGGGGATCCAGCTCCTCTCCGCGCTCAAGGGTGACGATCCGCACCGCACCGTCATTCTTCTCACCGCCCACGCCACCGTGGAAATGGCGGTGGACGCCATGAAGCTCGGCGCCGTCGACTTCCTCACGAAACCCCTGAACTACCAGAACCTGGAAGCGCTCATTTCCGAGGCCCTCGAGCGCACCCGGACGGCCCAGGCGGCCCGGACGGCCCAGGCGGCGGAAGGAAAGGCCGCACCCCCACCGGAGGCGGCGAAACCCTCCCCCGCCGCACCCTCCACCCCGCGGACGGCCGCCTCCGGGAAGGCGCCCCCGCCGGAACGGGCCCCCACCTCCGCATCCCTGGGTCATGGGGAACGGGACCTGGGCCACTTCATCGGGAAGAGCCCGGTCATGGAGGCGGTCTACGAGACGATCCGCTCCGTTGCCGCCTCCGATGCGTCGGTCCTCATTACCGGGGAGAGCGGCACGGGGAAGGAGGTCGCCGCGCGCACGATCCACGACCTGGGCCGCCGCGCCGCCGCCCCCTTCGTGGCCGTGAACGCCGCCGCGATCCCCCGCGAGCTCATGGAGAGCGAGATCTTCGGGCACGAGAAGGGTGCCTTCACCGGCGCCACCGACACCCGCGCCGGCTGCTTCGAGCTCGCCGACTCCGGGACCCTCTTCCTGGACGAGATCGGCGAGATGCCCATGGAGCTCCAGCCCAAGCTCCTCCGGGTGCTGGACCAGGCGCGCCTCCGCCGGGTGGGCGGAAAGGAGGAGCTCTCCTTCGACGTGCGCACCCTGAGCGCCACGAACCGCGACCCCCGGGAATCGGTGGAGGAAGGGCTCCTGCGCGAGGACCTCTACTTCCGGCTGAACGTCCTCGCCGTGCACCTCCCCCCCCTGCGCGAACGGGAGGGCGACGTCCCCCTCCTGGCCCGGCGCTTCACCGCCGAGTTCTCCCGCCGCCACGGCGCCGGCGACCAGGAGCTCGGGAAGGACGCGGTGGAGCTCCTCGACGGCTACGCCTGGCCCGGCAACGTCCGGGAACTCCGGAACGTGGTGGAGCGGGCGGTGGTCCTGGCCCGCGGCGGCACCATCACCCCGGAGCACCTCCCCCCGTACGTGCGCGAGCCACGGGCCGCCGAAAAGAGCGACTTCGCCTTCCCCCCCGACGCCACCGCCGCCGAGGTGGAGAAGGAGCTCATCCTCCGCACCCTGGACCGCACCGGGAACAACAAGGCCGAAGCCGCCCGCCGCCTCGGGGTGAGCGTCCGCACGATCCGCAACAAGCTGAACGCGTGGGGGATCGACCGGTGAATCGACCGGTGAAGGGGCCGCCGTGAGGATCTCGACCCGCATCGCGCTGGGGCTCGGGCTCCTGATCGTGCTTTTCGTGGGCACGGCCGGGTACCAGCTCACCGTGGTGCGCGGTCTCCAGGGGCTCGCGAGCGAGCTCTCCGAGATCCGCCTCGAGGCCTCGCGCCTCTCCCTCGGCGTCCTCCAGGAGTCGGAGATCACCTGGGACCTGGCGCAGAAATCCCTCCTCCTGGGGGACACGGACTACGCCGCGGAGTGGAGGCGATCGGAGGCCCGGATGCAGCGGGAGCTCGTGGCCCTCGCGGTACTTCCTCTGGGGGATGCGGAGGAGGCCGCCCGGAGCCGCATGCTGGATGCGTGGGCCGCCTGGTCGGAGGCCATGGACCCGGTCCGGCCGGTGGAGGGGGATCCGCCGCCCCCGCCGGGTACGACGCTCCGGACCGGGGCGGCCCTGGACGCGCTGGACGTGGCCGAGCTGGCCCTCATCGAGTTCCGGGCCGGGGGCCAGGAGCTCCTGGCGGAGAACGAGGAGCGGGTCACGGCGGAAGCGGCGCACGCGGTGGCGCGAGCGGAGCGGGCGCGCCTCGTGGCCAGGGTGGCGTCGGGGGCGGCGATCTTCGCCGGGATCCTCGTGGGGTGGCTCTTCTGGGCGTCGATCGTGGGCCCGCTGGCGCGCCTCACCGGGGGAACCCGGGAGATCGCCCGGGGGCGGTTCGAGCACCGGATTCCCGAGGACGACCGCTCGGAACTGGGTGCACTGGCCCGGGACTTCAACCACATGGCGGAACAGCTCGGTGAGCTGGAAGAGCTCAAGCGGGACTTCGTCTCCCATGTCTCCCACGAGCTCAAGGGGCCACTCGCGGCGATCCAGGAGACGATCCTGGTGCTTCTCGAGGAGCTTCCCGGTCCCATCAACGACCGTCAGCGGAACCTCCTGGAGCTTTCGAAGGGAAGCTCGGCCCGGCTCTCGCGGATGATCACGGACCTGCTCGAGCTTTCGCGGCTCGAGGCGGGGGCGGCGCGGTACGAGCCCGTCCCCGCCCCCGTACGGCCGCTGGTGCAGGCGGTGGTGGACGAGCTGGCCCCCCTGGCGGGGGACCGGGAGCTGGTCCTCGAGCTCGACGGGGGCGAAGGGCTCTCCGCGGTAGTGGACGGGGACCGCTTCCAGGAGGTGGTGGCGAACCTCGTGGGGAACGCCATCAAGTTCGCGCCGGAGGGAAGCCGGGTCCGGGTGGCGCTCGCGGCCCTCGACCGGGCGCCGGAGCCCCTTCCCCTCCGCTACCGGGAGCTCCGGAGCCGGGAGGCACCTCCCTTCCTGGAGCTCTCCGTGGCCGACGAGGGACCGGGGATCCCCGAGGCCCACCGGGAAGGGATCTTCGAGAAGTTCTACCAGGTGCGCATCGACGGGCGGAAGCAGGGGCAGGGGGTGGGGCTCGGGCTCGCCATTTCGCGGCGGATCGTGGAGGCCCACGGGGGGGCGATCTGGGCCGACGAGGCGCCTGGTGGAACGGGGACCCTCTTCCGGGTCCTCCTCCCGGTGGAGCCGTCCCGGTGGCCCGAGCTCGAGGTGGCGCCGGAGGCGGTGCCGGATCCCGGGACCCCCGAACGGGGTAGAATGGCCCATGCCTGATTTTCGCGGTGCTCCCCACCTCGCACGCCTCCTCCTCCTCGGCCTCGTCTCCGTGACGCTGGCCGGGTGCGGGCTCCGGTCGGGATCCGGCGGGGACGCGCCGGCGCCGGTGCCGGCGGACGGGGTGGCGCCGGAGGAAGAGGAGCTTCGCCCCGAGGCCCTCGTGGAGCAGGGACAGGCGCTCATGATCGCCGGGCGCCACCAGGAGGCGATCGCCCCCCTCGAGACCTACCTGGTCTTCGGCGACGACCCCAGGCACCGCCTCGACGCGGCGTGGACGCTGGCGCTGGTGTTCCTCCTGGCGGACCCCCCGGTCCGGAGCACCGAGCGGGCGACCCCCCTCCTGGAGCGGATCCGGAAGGAGCACCCGGGCACGGTCCACGCCCTCCAGGCCGGGTGGATCGAGACCCTCCTCCGGGACCTCTCCCGCGCCCGGGCCACCGTCCAGGAGCAGGAGCGGACCATCCGCGAGCTCAACGCCCTCGTGGAGGAGATGAAGCGGATCGACCTGAGCCGCCGGACGGGTGGGGGTGGGGGTGGCGGCGAGGGCGGTACGCCGCACCGCCCGAGGTAAGGTCCGCGAGACGCTCCGGAAGGAGGGCGCCCCGGTCCTCCGGGACCAGGAGGTCCAGCTCCACCGCCGCGCCGAAGCGCTCCTCCACGACCTCCACCCCCAGCTCCCCGAGGAGGCGCCGTACCCCCTCGAGGGCGGAGTAGTCCACGGTGAGCCCGGCCGGGAAGCGCGCCACGCGCTCGCCCAGGGGAAGGGTCTCGAGGGCCCGCTGCACCCCCCCGGCGTAGGCCCGCCCGAGTCCGCCCTTTCCGAGCTTCACCCCCCCGTAGTAGCGCGTGACGACGGCCACGAGGTCGCCCACCCCGGAATGGAGAAGGGCGCTCAGCATCGGGCGTCCGGCGGTACCCTGGGGTTCGCCGTCGTCGCTCATCCCCACCCGGGCGGTGCTCCCGGGGGGGCCGACCACGAAGGCCCAGCAGTGGTGGGTGGCGTCGGGGAACTCCCGGCGGAGTTCCTCGATCCGGGCCCGGGCGGCTTCCTCGTCGGGGGCCGGGTGGATCGTGGTGATGAAGCGGCTCCGGCGGACCTCCTCCTCGGTCCGGTGACCGCGGGGAGGAAGAGGGGCAGGTACCGGGTAGCGGGCACGCGCCCCCGAACCGGGCGATGACCCATGCGCGGACGCCCCCGGCACCGGGGGTCCGGTGCCGGGGGCGTCGGGGCGCTCGGAAGAGGTCAACCGTCCGGAGGCGTCAGTCCCAGGCAGGGCGGCTGCGCCGGGGCTCGTCGTCGCCGCCTTCGAAGAGCTCGTCCCACTCCTCCTCGTCCTCCTCGTCGTCGTCGTCGTCGTCGTCGTCCCAGTCGTCGTCGTCCTCGTCGTCGTCCCAATCGTCCTCGTCGTCGTCCCAGTCGTCGTCCTCGTCGATGTCCTCGTCGAGCACGAGAATCTGGAGCTCCTCGGCGGACTCCTCGTCGAGCCAGACCGCACGGTCCGTCATTCCAGCATCCTCCGGTGCGAAGCGGGGCAAGGGAGGATGGGGAGTCCTCCCGCAACGGGGGCAATACTACAAGGGCCGGGAGGAAAGTCAAGAACGCCGGAGGCCAGCGCCCGCGCGGATTTCCGCCGCCGCGGGGGAGTCCCGGTTGCCCCTCCCGTGGAACCCCCGTAGCGTTCCGGGTTTCGACTCCCCGGCGCAGGCTCTTCCCGCGCCCACGTTTCGCACCGCCTCGTCTCCGGAGCCAGCCGATGCGTCCTGCCCTGACACCGTCCCCGGAAGCCCGCGTCACGGGGCGATTCTCCGGGATCCTCACCCTGGCCACCCTGGTGGCGATCGCCGGCTGCGACGCCCCCCGGGCCCACGGCGACGTACACGCCATCGTGGTCGGGGCGGAGGCGGCCCTCTGGGAGGAGGTGAGCACCGAGCTCGACGACGCCATTTCGCCGACGATCCAGGTGGTGCGCGGCGAGCGCACCTTCCGCGTGGCCTGGCAGGATCCGGAAGACCCCCAGAACTGGGGCCAGCTCCGGCGCTTCCGGAACGTCCTCGTGATCGGGGCGGAAGGGGACGCCTGGGTGGACGAGGCGCTGGCGGCCCGGGGGCGGGACGCGGCTCCCGTTTCGGCCCCTGCGGTCCTCCAGGTCCCGAACGTTTGGGCCCGGGGGCAGACGGTCACCGTGGCCCTCCTTCCCCGCTCCGGTGACCTTGACGCGCTCCGGGGCCTCTTCGAGCCGCTGAACGCCCGCCTCGACGCCCAGTACCGGGAGTTCGCCACGAACCGGATGTACGTGTCCGGACGGGACACGCTCCTCGCCGACTCGCTGGCCACCCACGTGGGGTTCGCGCTGGACCTTCCCCGGGTCTACCGCTACTCGGTGCTGGACTCGGTCTTCCGCTTCCGGAACGACAACCCGACCCCCTCGGAGCTCATTCGTGAAATCGCGGTCTCGTGGGTGACGCCGATCCCGGAGGTGCTCCCCGACGCCGACGAGGTCTGGGCATGGCGCCAGGCCTTCGCCGCCGAGCACTACGCCGACCCCCAGGTCGTGGACACGGAGCTCACCTCGGAGCGGACCGTTCCGGTGGCCGGCTCGGAGGCCGAGGGGCGGGAGTTCCAGGCGGCGTGGGCGAGCCCCCCCGACGCCTGGCCGGCCGGGGGCCCCACCCTGACCCGCCTCCTCCCCTGCACCGGGCAGGACCGGCTCTATTTCGTGGATGCGTGGCTCTACGCCCCGGCCCGGGAGAAGTACGAGTACATGATCCAGCTCCAGACGATTCTCGACACCTTCCGGTGCAGCTGACGGACCCGCCACGGGCGGGCGCGTCAAGGCCTGTCGCGGGGACGGTGCGGGTGTAGGTTACGAGGGGGGTCGCGAGGTCGCCCGCGCCGGGGCGGCCCGCCCACGGGCCCGAACCCCCCTGCCGCCCGCCTGCCTTGCATCCCGAAAAAGCGCTCCCCACGTGTCGTTCGTCCACCTCCACACCCACTCCGAGTACTCCCTTCTGGACGGCGCGAACCGCCTGGGCGACCTGGTCCGGCGTGCCGCGCACTTCGAGATGCCGGCGCTGGCCCTCACGGACCACGGCTGCCTCTTCGGTGCGTGGAATTTCCAGAAGGCGGCGCGGAAGAACGGGGTGAAGCCGATCATCGGGATGGAGGCGTACGTGGCCCCCGGCGACCGGCGGGACCGGACCCGGGGCGAGGGCGAGCGGGCGTACTACCACCTGGTCCTCCTGGCCCGGGACCGGGAGGGGTACCGGAACCTGGTGAAGCTCTCGTCGCTCGGGTACACCGAGGGGTTCTACCACAAGCCCCGGGTGGACCGGGAAATCCTCGAGCGCTACTCGGAAGGGCTCCTCGTGAGTTCCGCCTGCATGGCGGGGGAAGTGGCGCGCGGACTCCTCGACGGGCGGGACGACGACGCCCGGGAGGCCGCGGCCTGGTACGCCGAGGTCTTCCGCGACCGGTACTGGCTCGAGGTGCAGGCCCACGGGACCCCCCGGCAGGACGAACTCAACGGGAAGATCCTCTCCCTTGCGGAGGAGCTGGGCCTACCGGTGGTGGCCACGAACGACGCCCACTTCCTCGAGTGCGGCGACCACGAGGCCCACGACACCCTCCTCTGCATCGGGCTCGGGAAGGACAAGTCCGACCCCGACCGGATGCGCTACGACGAGGGGCTCTACTTCAAGGGCCCGGACGAGATGCGGGACGCCTTCCCCGACCGGCCGGAGGTGATCGGGAACACGCTGGCGGTGGCCGACCTCGTCGACCTCACCTTCGACAAGAAGTACCACGTTCCGGAGTTTCCGATTCCGGAGGCATTTTCGGGGGAAAACGACTACCTGGTGCACCTGGCCACCGAGGGGGCGAAGGCGCGCTACGGGGATCCCCTCCCGGGCCCGGTCCGGGAGCGGATGGAGTTCGAGCTCGACGTGATCCTGAAGACCGGGTACGCCGGGTACTTCCTGATCACCTGGGACTTCATCGACTGGGCCCGGCGGCACGGGATCCCGGTGGGGCCGGGGCGGGGGTCGGCGGCGGGGTCGCTCGTGAGTTACGCCCTGGGGATCACGAACCTGGATCCTCTCGCCTTCGACCTCCTCTTCGAGCGGTTCCTGAACCCCGAGCGGGTGTCGATGCCCGACATCGACGTGGACTTCTGCTTCGAGCGGCGGGGCGAGGTCATCGAGTACGTGCGGCAGAAGTACGGGCGGGACGCGGTGGGAATGATCATCACCTTCGGGACCATGAAGTCCCGGGCGGTGATCCGGGACGTGGGGCGGACGCTGGGGTTCGAGCCCTTCGAGACGGACCGGATCGCGAAGCTCATTCCGAACGATCCCGGAAAGAGCATGACGGTGAAGGAGGCGGTGGAGCAGCTCTCCGAGGTGAAGGCGCTGGCGAAGCAGGACGAGCGGCACCGGAGGCTCTTCGAGTACTCCATGACGCTGGAGGGGCTCAGCCGCCACGCGTCGGTGCACGCCGCCGGGGTGGTGATCGCGCCGGGGCCGCTGGACGAATACGTGCCGGTGTGCACCCAGTCGTCGAAGGGGAGCGGGTCGAACGGGAACGGCGAGGCGGTGGTCGTGACCCAGTACGACATGATCTGCCTCGAGGACGCCGGGATGCTCAAGATGGACTTCCTGGGCCTCAAGACCCTGACCGTGATCGAGGACGCGGTGGCCATGGTCCGGGCCCGGAAGGGGGCGCTCCTGCACCCGGTCTCGGGGGAGGCGTACGAGGGCATCGACGACCTTCCGCTGGACGATCCCGACGTGTACCGGATGCTGTCGCGGGGGGGGACCTCGGGGGTGTTCCAGTTCGAGTCGAACCTGGCCACCGAGAAGCTCCGCTCCATGAAGTGCGACCGGTTCGAGGACCTGGTGGCGACGAATGCGCTGATCCGGCCGGGGCCCCTCGACTCCGGGATGACCGACGTCTTCATTCGCCGGAAGCTGGGCGTGGAGGCGGTGACCTATGCCCACCCGGAGCTCGAGAAGACCCTCGAGCCGACCTACGGGGTCATCGTCTACCAGGAGCAGGTGATGCGGATCGCGAACGTGCTCGCCGGCTTCTCGCTGGCGGAGGCGGACGTGCTCCGGAAGGCGGTGGGAAAGAAGGACGCGGAGCTGATCCGGGCAGAGCTCGGGAAGTTCACCTCCCGGGCGGTGGAGCGAGGGGTGGATGCGAAGCTCGCCGCCGACCTGGCGGACCAGATCGAGACCTTCGGTCGGTACGGCTTCAACAAGTCGCACTCCGCGGCCTACTCCCTCCTTTCCTACCACACCGCCTGGCTCAAGGCCCACTACCCGGCCGAGTTCATGGCGGCGCTCCTCTCGTCGGTGCTCGACAAGACCGACGACGTGGTGAAGTACATTGCCGAGTGCCGGGACCTGCCTCGCTACGTGCCCGGGCTGGAGGATGCGGTGGAGGTCCTCCCCCCCGACGTGAACGAGTCGGGGTGGAAGTTCACCGTGACCGACGCCCTCCAGATCCGCTTCGGGCTCGGGGCGGTGCGGGGGGTGGGGTCGGGGGCGGTCCAGTCGATCCTGAGGGCGCGCGACGAGGGGGGTGCATTCACCTCTCTCTTCGACTTCCTCGAGCGCGTCGACACCCGGGCGCTGAACAAGCGGGCCTGCGAGGCGCTCATTGCCGCCGGGGCCCTCGACGCCTTCGGGCACAGGGCGCAGCTCCTGGCCGGGCTCGACGGCGCCTACGCCGAGGTCCAGGCCCGGGAGGCGGAGGCGGCGGCGGGGCAGGCCTCCCTCTTCGACGGAGGGGGGAGCGCCGATGCGCGCCCCGTTCCCACCCTTCCGGAACTGCCCGAGTGGCCCGAGGCGGAGCGCCTTGCCCGGGAGAAGGAGGCCCTTGGGTTCTTCATCTCGGGGCACCCCCTCGACCGGTTCCGCGACGCGGTACAGGCCTTCGGGCCGGCCCACGCCGGGACGCTCCGGGAGTTCCGGGGGCGGGAGGTGGAGTTCGGGTGCGTGGTCACGAAGGTGGCGCGCCAGATCTCCCGCCGGGACAACTCGGAGTGGGGACGGATCACCGTGGAGGACTTCTACGGGACCGCCACCGTTCTGGCCTTCCGGGAAAGCTGGCAGGAGTCCCGGGAGAAGCTCGCGAGCGATGCGGTGATCCTCCTCCGGGGGAAGATCTCCGACCGGGAGCGCGACGAGGAGGACCCGCCCCTCTTCCTGGACGGGGTGCACCTTCTGGAGGAGGTCCAGCGGAGCGGGCGCCTGGCCGTGGTGGTGGAGCTCGAACCCGGGTCGATCCCGGGGGCGGAGGTGTTCACCGACGCCCGTCGCCTCCTCGAGCGCGCGCCCGGAAGGGCCCCCGTCGAGTTCCGGGTGGGCACCGACCCGGGAGACGGCGAGGTCCCCCGGCTGCGGTCCCGGACCCTCCGGGTGGATCCGTCGAAGGAGACCCTCGACGGGCTGCGCGAACTCTTCGGCCGGGGGCGGGTCCGCCTCGTCCAGGGCTGAACCCGCCATGACCGACGACACGGGGTTCCTCGAGCAGGCCACCCTGGGCGGGGGGTGCTTCTGGTGCCTGGAGGCGGTGTTCCAGCGCATCGAGGGGGTCCACGGGGTGGAGTCGGGGTACGCCGGGGGCCATGATCCGAACCCCACCTACCGGGCGGTCTGCTCCGGGACCACCGGACACGCGGAGGTGGTGCGGGTGACCTTCGACCCAGGGGTGCTCCCCTACGGCGACCTCCTCCGCATCTTCTTCACGATCCACGACCCCACGACGCCGGACCGGCAGGGCGCCGACGTGGGCCCCCAGTACCGGTCGGTGATTCTCCACGAGTCCAGGGAACAGGAGGAGACCGCGCGTGCGGTCATGAAGGAGGTGGAGGCGGCGGGGTGGTGGCGTGCGCCCCTGGTGACGGAGCTCGCCCCCCTCGAGCGGTTTCACCCGGCGGAGCCCGAACACCACCGCTACTACGACCGGAACCCCCACGCGCCCTACTGCCGGTTCGTGGTGGAGCCGAAGGTCCGCAAGGCGCGCCTCGCCTTCCGCGACCGCTTCCGGAATTGAAACGAATCGCCGGTCTTGCGTGTCCTACCTGAGAGAATACGTTCTCAGGCGAGGAACCCTCTCGATCGACCCCAGGAGTTCGCACGGCCATGACGCATCTTCTTCCCCTTGGAGCCGCCCTTCTGATCGGGGGCTCGTTCGCTTCCGGCATCGACGCCCCGGATCCCGCACCCGCAGCCCCGGCGTGGACCGTCCCCGTGGGTCTCGTGGACCGGGCCTTCGATCCGATCGACACCGACTGGCGCACCCTCCTCGGCCTCAACTACCTGACCGGCGAGACCACCCCCGAGCTCGAATCGCGGCGCGGAAAGGAGGTTCGGATCCCCGGCTTCATGGTGCCGTTCGAAGACGGGATGAGCGGGGTGTCCGAGTTCCTCCTCGTTCCGTACTTCGGGGCGTGCATCCACACCCCGCCGCCCCCGCCGAACCAGATCGTCTACGTGCGGATGGAGGGAGACCGGCGGGTCGAGGTGAACATCTGGGACGCGGTGTACATCGAGGGGATCCTCGACATCGAGTCCATCGAAAGCCCCTACGGCTCCGTGGGCCACCAGGTGCTCGGCACCGCGGTCAAGCCGTACGGTCGTGACTGAAGCCGGCGCCTCCACCTCCGCGCCGGCCATCGATCTCGAGGACCTCCTCTTCTCGTACCGGAGGGGTGAGCCGGTCCTGGACATCGAGCGACTGACGGTCCCCGTGGGGGAGCGCGTCTTCCTCTTCGGGCCTTCGGGAAGCGGAAAGACCACCCTCCTCGGGCTCCTCGCCGGCGTGCTCCGGGCCGACCGGGGCGCGGTGCGCGTCCTCGGCACCGACCTTTCGGCGCTCTCGAGCGCCTCACGGGATTCGTTCCGGGGAGAGCGGCTCGGGTACATCTTCCAGATGTTCAACCTGATTCCGTACCTCACGGCCCTCGACAACATCATTCTCCCCTGCCGGGTGAGCCGCGCCCGGCGCGCACGGGTCCGGGGCCCCCTCGAGGACGAGGCCCGGAGGATCGCGGGGCGCCTCGAGATCTCGGGGCTCCTGGACAGCCGCCCGGGGGAGCTCTCGGTGGGGCAGCAGCAGCGGGTGGCCGCGGCCCGGGCCCTCATGGGACGCCCCCAGCTCGTGGTGGCCGACGAGCCCACCTCGGCGCTGGACGCCGACCGCCGTGACGTCTTCCTGGACCTCCTCTTCGACTCGTGCCGCGAGGCCGGGGCCACCCTCCTTTTCGTGAGCCACGACCGCTCCCTCGAGGAGCGCTTCGACCGGGGACTCTCCCTCGTGGACGTGAACCGCGCCCGGGTCCGGGCCCTCTGATGCCATGCTGACCCCCCGCCTCGCCCTCCAGTCCCTCAGGAACCGGCTCCTCGCCTCGACCCTCACGGTGGCGTCCATTGCCTTCTCGGTGGCGCTCCTCGTGGGGATCGAGAATATCCGGAACGGCCTGCGTGAGAGCTTCACCGGGACCGTGTCCGGGGTGGACCTCATCGTGGGCCCCCGCTCGAGCCCGGTACAGCTCCTCCTCTACTCGGTCTTCGGGATGGGCTCCCCCACCGGCAACGTGTCCTGGGAGACCTACACCCACTTCCGGGACCACCCGGCGGTGGCATGGACGATCCCCTACTCGCTGGGCGACAACCACCGGGGCTTCCGGGTGGTGGGGACCACCGACGCCTTCTACGAGCACTACGGGTACCGCGAGGGCCGGCGCCTCGCCTTCCGCGAGGGGGGCGCCCCGGTCTCGGACCACGACGTGGCGCTGGGCTCGGAGGTGGCCACCCGCCTCGAGTACACGCTGGGCCAGGAGATCGTGGTGACCCATGGCATGGGTGCCGCAGGAATCATGGACCACGACGAGGCCCCCTTCCGGGTGGTGGGGATCCTCGAACGCACCGGAACGCCCATCGACCGTGCCATCTACGTGACGCTCGAGGGAATCGAGGCCATGCACGCCGGCTGGGTGGACGGCGTTCCTCCCATGCCCTCGTTCGCGCCACCGCCGGAGGAGCCTGAACCGGCGGCCGGCGGCGATCACGACCAGGACCACGCCCACGACGCCCCCGGCGACGCCCATGACCACGGCGACCACGCTGACCACGCGGATCACGACCACGGGAACCCCGGCTCCATCACGAGCTTCTTCGTCGGGACCCCGTCGCGCTTCGAGATGCTGGGGCTCCAGCGCGAGGTCAACGACTACGCCGGAGAGCCCCTTACCGCCCTCCTCCCCGGGATCGCCCTCGCCGAGATGTGGCGCACCGTGGGCTACGCGGAGGACGGCCTCAAGATCGTCTCCTTCTTCGTCGTGATCGTGGGGCTCCTGGGGATGCTCGTCTCCCTCTACACCGCCCTCGATGCGCGTCGCAGGGAAATGGCCATCTTCCGGGCGATCGGGGCAGGCCCCCGCCGCATCGTGACCCTTCTCGTCGTGGAATCCGGCTTCCTGGCCCTGGCCGGGGCCGTTCTCGGCGTCCTCCTGGTCTACGGAGGCATCCTCCTCTTCCAGGGACCCGTCGAGGCCCGGTTCGGACTCTTCATTCCGCTCCGCCCCCTCGGATCCCTCGAACTCACGTACCTGGGAGCCGTCGTCGTCGCCGGCTTCCTCATCGGCCTGATCCCCGCGATCAAGGCCTACCGGACCACCCTCTCCGACGGCCTGAGTCCCCGGACCTGACGCCGCCGGAACCTCCCCCGGGGAGGCGCACCCTCGCGCCCCCTGCCGTTCCCTACCCGAGCAGGAACCAGGATCATGAAGCGAACCGCCCTTTCCCTCGCCGCCGCCCTCGTGGTGTCGGCCGGCCTCGCGGCCCCGCATGCCGCAGCGCAGCCCGGCGGTGGCCAGGCCGCCATGTGGGCCACCGACGACCCGGTCCTCGAGCGCATCTGGCAGCAGGCCATGGAGAACTCCCACCTCGAGCGCCTCGGCATGCAGCTCCTGGACTCCATCGGCCCCCGCCTGACCGGTTCGCCGGGGATCGACCGGGCCCACGACTGGGCCATGCGCACCCTCCAGGGGTGGGGTTACGATGCCCGGAACGAGCAGTACGGCACCTGGCGCGGCTGGAACCGCGGCCACACCCACATCGACCTCGTCGCCCCCCGTGTCCGCTCCCTCGAGGGGCTGATTCTCGCGTGGAGCCCGGGCACGAACTCCCAGGACGTGGAAGGCCCCGTCGTCGTGATCCCCGAGTGGGAGACCGAGGAGGAGCTCGACGCCTGGATCGAGCGCGAGGTCCCGGGGAAGTTCGTCGCCATTTCCTTCCCCCAGCCCACCTGCCGCCCGGACCGTCACTTCAACGACTTCGGGTCCTCCGGCGCCCTCCAGCGCCTGAACGCCGAGCGCAACGAGCTCCGCCAGGCCTTCCAGCAGCGGGTCCCCGCCTCCGGGCTCCTCCGGCTTCGGCTGGAAGAGGCCGGCGCCCTCGGCATCCTCGAGTCCAACTGGTCGAACACCTCGGGGACGAACAAGGTCTTCCAGACCAACACCCGCACGATCCCGACCCTCGACCTTTCCTGCGAGGACTACGGGCTGGTCTACCGGCTGGCCGAGCACGACATGGGCCCGGTGGTGCGGGTGAACGCCCACTCCGAGGAGCTCGGCGAGGTGCCGGTCTACAACACCCTCGCGGTGGTCCGGGGCTCCGAGTTCCCCGACGAGTACATCATGTTCTCCGCCCACTTCGACTCCTGGGACTCCTCCTCCGGCGCCACGGACAACGGGAGCGGGACCCTCCTCATGATGGAGGCCATGCGCATCCTCTCGGAGGTGTACCCGAACCCGCGCCGCTCCATCATGATCGGCCTCTGGGGCGGTGAGGAGCAGGGGCTGAACGGGTCCCGGCGCTTCGTGGCCACGAACCCGGACATCGTCCAGAACATCCAGATCCTCATGAACCAGGACAACGGAACCGGGCGGATCGAGAACATCTCGATGCAGGGTTTCGTGGATGCGGGTGAGCACTGGGGACGCTGGCTCGCCCGGGTCCCCCCGCAGATCTCGAACCAGATCCGCCTGACCCTTCCCGGGTCTCCGGGAACGGGTGGCACGGACCACGCCGCCTTCGTCTGCGTCCCCGCCGCCGCCTTCAACCTGAGCGGAAACTCGTGGGGCTACGGCACCTACACCTGGCACACGAACCGCGACACCTTCGACAAGCTCGTGTTCGAGGACCTGAGGAACAACGCGGCCCTCCTTGCCATGATCGCCTACATGGCCTCGGAAGACGACGAGCGGGTCTCCACCGCGCAGCGGGTTCTCCGGGCCCCTGACGGATCGGCTCGCCCCTGGCCCAACTGCCAGCCGGGTCGCACCACGTCGAACTGACGGAGCGCTCCACGCGTTCCCTTTTTCGGGGGATGCCCCCGGGCCGGCTCGCCCTTGCGCGTTCGCCGGTCCGGGAGGCGCCACCCTCGTTCCAGCCACCCCGGGGGGGCCGCCACGCGCCTCCCCCGGGGTGGTCTGACTTTCGGCTCTTCCCCCGGAGGCGTCCCTGGGGTCATCCGACGAGTGCGAAGCGGGACTCGTGGAGGGCGTAGAGGCGGAGCTTGAAGAGCGCGCGGTCGCGGTAGCCGCAGGCCTGGCGCTTGAGGAGCTGGATCCCGGTGTTGGTGCCTTCGAGGGGACCGCTGGTGATGGGGACGTCGTACCAGGTGAGCAGGCCGGTTCGGTGGAGGGGGAGGGTGTTGGCCATCTGGCGTAGCTGCCGGATTCTGGTCGCCCCCCCCGCTCGATCCAGCCGCCCGGGAAGCGGGCCGCCGCGGCCTTGTCGGGCTGGCTCCAAGGCCGCCGCCGACCCTCCTTCAGGTTGCAGGCGGTAGCCAGGGAGGCGTTGAGCTCAAGGGCCTGCTCGAGCGGGGTGGACTCCTTCTGAGCCTCCTCGAGCTTGTGTGCGTTCTTGAGGAGCAACCACCGGGTTCCCTTGAGCATGTCCCTGGCTTCACCCATGGCCTTCCGCCGGAGCTCCCGGCGCAGAAAGGGCTCCCCCATCGGAGGTGGGACGGTCCGACCTCGCCTCGCCCTCGACCGACCTCGTGCGTTCCAGACGAAACAGGGTGTCTTCACCTCGACCCCTGCCGTGTCATCTGGGGGCGGTAGTGGAGCAGGAGCAAGGGATCATGCCAGCCTCTTCGCGGACGCCGGTCTCGTGGCGCACTCTGACCACCGAAGGAGGATCGACGCCGCCTTGGAGATCTGTTCCTTTCACGCTTCTCGCGGTGGGCCTGGCCTCGTGCTCCGCTGAGCTGCCGACCCATTCGGAGCTGCCGGACCACCCGGTCGACGAGGCACCCACGACCACGACGCCGGCAGCTCTGTTCCTGGGAGGGGATTGCCCTGCCGCCTGGAACTGCGCCGCCGTGGACGGGAGCGTCAGGAGCCACTGACTCCAGGACCTCGGCAACCCGATCGCCTGGAACGCGAACCCCCTGTGCCTTGATGCGCTCCCCGCGCCTGAGGTTGCAGATCCCTTCTTCACCGACGAATTTTCCCGGGACGACGCGGGTGCAGCACCCGCGGGTGACAACTGGGCCGTCTTCAACGTTCAGCTTTTCCAGTTGGGTTACGACACCTTCCACAGGGACACATTGCTCCACGAAGCCTTCCACCTCATCGAGATCACACACGAAGACCTCGGGGGCGCGGAGCAGTTCCAGCAGTGGATTTCCTCGAACTCCTTCGGCCGTAGCCCGGCGGACCGGCCTGGGCAACCGGCATGAGCATTGGCGCTCGACCGGCCCGACCGTATCCGGTCTCGTGGTGGCGGGCTCGCCCGAGGCTCGTTCAAGGACCGCACTCTGATTCTGGAGGCTTCCGATGAAGCGCATGCTTTTTTCGACGCTCGCCGCGGTCGTGCTGGTTTCGATGACGGCCCCCCTTGCGGGCTCCCTCGATGCCCAGACCGGCGATTCCGTCACCGCGAACTGGGAACGGGAGGCTGCGGCGGCAGCGCTGGCCTTCCTCGATTCCGAGGAGCGGCTTCCGGTTCGCTGGGTCGCCGCTCCTTACGTGACTTTCGCAGGACGTCCAATGGGCATCGGTCAGGACCTGCCCGTCGTGCATCCCACCCGTGAGGCACCTGCCACACGCACCCTTTTCGCGTGCGATGAGGACCGGTGCACCTTCCTTCCCGACTTTCCCGGCGGCCCCACACCGGTGATGACCCGAGTCACGTCGTCCGATGAATCGGGCGTGCTGCTTCTCGTGTCATGGCCCGTGGTACCCGAGGAGCTGCGTTTGGGGATGCGCTATGGGAGCTACCACGCCTCCGTTCAGGTGCATCGTGACGAGGCCGGAAACCCGGTCCCTCGCCTGATCGAACTGGTTTCCGCTCAGCATGGACTTGTACCCCCGCGCCCGGGGCGGTAGGCCCGACGCCGTCACACCGGACGGATCCCGCGGAGTCCCTACTGCTTCCCACCGGGAACCGCGTCCGCCGAACTCAGTGCATGTTCGACGGCGTCGGACCACCATCGACGATGGTCCGCCATCCGACCTCCCCCACCCCCGGGGAGGCAGCAGCTTCCCCCGCGCGGCGGGGGAGTGGAACGGGCCCAGCCGAGGAGTTCTCGGCCACGGCGAGAGCCAGTTCGCCGTTCCCCGCGCGCTCCAACGCCGCAGGTGTACGCTGGTTTCGGGAGGCTGGAGGCATGCCACCTTCTCGCTTGGCCGTATCAGCACCGACACCTTCGAGCCGCTGCATCTGCTTCTCGGGTCGCGAGGAGGTAGCGCTTCCTCGCGCACATGGCCTGGGTGTTCGCGAGATCGCCCGGCGGTTGGGGCGAGCGCCGTCCACGACCAAGGATCCCACCATGGCCCTCACCCCACCACCGCTCCGTCCTCGCCCGCCTCGCCCTCACTCGCCTCACCAAGCCCCCCTCGGCCGCAGGGACGCGCTTGGGTGAGGAGCCTGATTTTCCGCCTCGCAGGTTGTCCCGAATTGCCATGGCGCCGCACCCGGGTGCGCGGTAACGTGGGGGCCGGCCCCGGCCGTTCCGACTTTTCCACACCTCCGTTTCCCGCCTCCACGTGACCGACGCGAACCCCTTTCTCGAGCGCACCTTCCGCATCCCCTTCCACCGCATGGCCCCGGAACATGTCGTGCCGGCCGTGCGCCAGGTCCTGGAGGAGGCGGGGCGCGCCCTCGACGCCCTCCGTTCCGGCGGTGAGGGTGCCACGCCCCCGAGCTGGGCATCCACGGTGGGCGAGTTCGACCGGATCACCGAGCGGGTGCGCCGGGTCACGGGACCGATCCATCACCTGCTCGCGGTAGGTGAGAGCCCCGAGCTCCGCGATGCCTGGAGCCAGGTCCTCCCGGAGGTCAGCACCTTCTGGTCGCGCCTTCACCTGGACCGGGGAATCCGGGAGCGGATCGCCGCCTTCGCGGCATCTCCGGGGGCCCGGGCCCTCGACCCGCTCCGGGCGCGGCACCTGGCCCGGACCCTCCGGGACTTCGACCGCGCCGGCGCCGGGCTGGACGACGGGGAGCGGGCACGCCTCGAGGCCATCGACGTGGAGCTCTCGCGCCTCGAGCAGGACTTCTCCGAGCACGTCCTCGATGCCACCGCCGCGTGGACCCTCCACCTGACGGACCCGGCCCGCCTCGAGGGGGTGCCCCCCGACGCCCTGGCGCGCTTCCGGAAGCGCGCCGAGTCCGACGGCCGCGAGGGATGGGTCGTCACCCTCGACGCCCCCTCCATCCAGGCCATCATGAAGCACGCCTCGGACCGGGAGCTTCGCCGCACGGTGCAGCAGGCGAATCTGGCCCGGGGGGCCACGGAGCCGTGGGACAACCGCCCCCTCATTCCCCGGATCCTCGAGCTCCGCCGCGAGAAGGCCAGGCTCCTGGGGTACGATGACTACCCGGACTTCCGCCTGGAGGTGCAGATGGCGAAGACCGGGGAGAAGGCCCGGAGCTTCCTCGAGGAAATGGCGGAGCGCACCCGCCCCTACTGGAAGCGGGACCTGGAGGAGCTTGGTGGCCACGCCGGGAAGCTGGGCCTCGATACCCTCCGGCCCTGGGACGCGGCGTGGGTCATGGAACAGCTCCGCAGGGAACGTTACGACCTGGACGAAGAGGCGCTCCGCCCGTACTTCCCGCTGGACCGGGTCCTCGACGGTCTCTTCGGCCTCGCCCACAGGCTCTTCGGCCTCGAGGTCCGCGAGGTCCGGATCGAGGAGGTCTGGCACCCTGACGTCCGCTACTTCGAGGTCCACGACGAGGCGGGCCGGCTCCTGGCCGGGTTCTACGCCGACTTCTTTCCCCGCCCGGAAAAGCGGCAGGGCGCCTGGATGAGCGACTTCATCTACGGCCCGCATCCCGAGCCGCACCTGGCAAACATGTGCGCGAACTTCCCCCCACCCTCGGGGGACCGCCCGGCCCTCCTCGCGCACCGCGACGTGGAGACCCTCTTCCACGAGTTCGGCCACCTCCTCCACCACTGCACCTCGCGGGTCCCCATCGAGGCGCGGGGCGGGATCAACGTGGCCTGGGACTGGGTGGAGCTCCCGAGCCAGCTCCTCGAGAACTGGACCTGGGAGCGGGAAGCACTGGCCCTCTTCTCCGGCCACTGGGAGACGGGGGAGCCCCTTCCGGAGGAGCTCTTCGACCGGATGGCCCGGGCCCGCCGGTTCATGGGCGGATGGATGCAGATGCGCCAGCTCTCCTTCGGGATCATGGACCTGGCGCTCCACACCGAGTACGACGGCGCGCGTGACGGCGACCCGGTGGACTGGGCCACGGAACGGACCCTCCACCTCGCCCCGGACCGGGAATTCGCCGCCTCCCACCCCCTCGCCTCCTTCCTTCATCTCTTCCCGGGCGGGTACGCGGCCTCGTACTACGCCTACATGTGGTCCGAAGTGCTGGAGGCCGACCTCTTCGGACGCTTCCGGGAGGAGGGAATCTTCTCGCGGACGCTGGGAGGTGCCTTTCTCGACACGATCCTCTCCCGCGGAGACTCGGAGGACCCGGAGATCCTCTTCCGGGACTTCATGGGCCGGGACCCGGATCCGGAGGCCCTTCTCCGCCGGAACCTGGGGGACCTGCCCCGGGGGGCGGCCGCCTGACCGAGCCGCCTGCACCGTGACATCTCCTCCACCGGTCCGTTACAAATCCGTGACACCTTCTTGATAGGTTCCGTCCCGGCGACGTTCGGGCGTGGGAGAACCCGCGCCCCGAGTACCCCAGACGGAGTGTCACACCCTTGGTTCGATCGGAGCCCTCCCGCATCGTCCTGCTCCTCGCGGCCACGATCCTGGGCGCGGGATGCTGGAGCACCGACGCCCCTGCCACGAGCGACGACCCCACCGAGGGCGTCCGCCCGGGGCAGGTCACCCTGACCGGGGCAGGGGCCACCTTCCCGTATCCGATCTACGCCCGCTGGTTCTCGATCTACAACCGGGAGCACGGGGTGCGGATCAACTACCAGTCCATCGGGTCGGGGGGCGGGATCCGGCAGATGATCGAGGGCACCGTGGACTTCGGTGCCACCGACGCCCCCCTCACCGACGAGGACCTGGAGCGGATCCCGGGAACGCTGAGCATCCCCATGGTGCTGGGGGCGGTGGTGCTGACCTACAACCTCCCGGGGGTGGACGCGCCGATCCGACTCGACGGCGAGATCATTGCCGGAATCTTCCTCGGTGAGATCCGACGCTGGCGTGACCCACGCATCCTGGCCCTGAACCCGGGGGTGGAGTTTCCGGACCGGGACATCATCCCGGTACATCGATCCGACGGCTCGGGAACCACGTACGTGCTCACCGACTACCTCTCCCAGGTCAGCCCGGCCTGGCGGACCCGGGTAGGGAGGGGGAACGCGGTCCGCTGGCCCACCGGGCTCGGGGCCCGCGGAAACGAGGGGGTGACCGGCCAGGTGCGCCAGGCCCCGGGAGGGATCGGGTACGTGGAGCAGGTCTTCGCCCGGCAGAACCGCCTCCCCATGGCCGAGGTGCGAAACCCCCGGGGCGAGTTCGTCGCCCCCTCCATTGCCGCCACCACCTCGGCCGCCGCCGGGCTCATCGACCGTGTCCAGGACGACGACTTCCGCCTCTCGATCGTGAACGTGGACGCCGAGGGCGCCTACCCGATCTCGGCCTGGACCTACCTCCTGGTGGCTCCGCACATGCGGGACTGCGGTCGCGCCGTGGCCCTCCTGGAGGTCATCCGCTGGTCTCTCCTGGAGCGGGAGGGCGATGTCCGGGATCTGAACTACGCTCCCCTGGCCCCCGAGGTCCGGATCCGGGCCCTCGAGGCGCTCAAGACCGTCACCTGCGGCGAGGAGCGCCGGGCCGTCTTCCCGGCGGACCGCGATTTCGCCGCGGAGTGGGCCACCATCGCCGGAGAGGCGTCACCGTGAGCTCCCGAACTGCGGCCCGCGCGACCGGAGGAAACTTCTCCGACCGGATCTACCACGGAATCCTCACGGCCTTCGGGGTTCTCCTCCCGGTCCTCTTCCTCTTCATGGTCTACCGGATCGGTCGGTCGGCCTGGCCCGCCATGGAAGCCTTCGGGTGGGGGTTCATCACGAGCCAGGAGTGGAACCCGGTACTCCGGGAATTCGGGGCCCTCCCGTTCATCTTCGGGACCGTCGTCTCCTCCTTCCTGGCCCTTCTCATCGCGGTTCCCCTCTCGGTCGGGCTCGCGATCTTCCTGACCGAACTGGCGCCGCGCTGGCTCGCGGCACCGGTGGCCTTCGCCACCGAGCTCCTGGCGGCGATCCCGTCGGTGGTCTACGGGCTCTGGGGAATCTTCGTCCTCGTGCCCTTTCTCCGCTTCACGATCCAGGAGCCCCTCTCCCGGCGCTTCGGAGACGTGATCCCCTTCTTCGAGGGACCGGCGTATGGCTTCAGCATGATGTCCGGTGCGGTGATCCTCTCGATCATGATCATCCCCTTCATTTCGGCGGTGACCCGGGAGGTCCTTGCCGCCGTCCCCCGGGAGCAGCGGGAGGCGGCCCTGGCCCTCGGCGCCACCCGGTGGGAGATGACCTGGCAGGTGGCCCTTCCGTATGCCCTTCCCGGCATCGTGGGGGGAGCGATCCTGGGGCTCGGACGGGCGCTGGGTGAGACGATGGCGATCACCATGGTCATCGGGAACCGCCCCGACATTGCCGCCTCCCTCTTCGCCCCCGGGTACACGATGGCCTCGGTCCTGGCGAACGAGTTCACCGAGGCCACAGGGGCCCTCTACCTGTCGGCGCTGATGGAGATCGCGCTCCTCCTCTTCGGAATCACGATCCTCGTCAACATCGCCGCCCAGTTCCTGGTCTGGCGCGTCTCCCGCAGGGGCGGAACATGAGCGCCGCCACCACCACCCCCGCGGAGCTTCGCCTCCGGCGCCGCAGGAACACTGTGAACCGGGTGATGCTGACGCTGACCGGTTTCGCCGCGGTGATCGTGGTCGTCCCGCTGCTCCTCATCTTCTACTACCTCCTCTCGGCGGGGGCCGGGGCGATCAACCTCGACTTCTTCACCCAGCTTCCGGCCCCGGTGGGTGAAGAGGGGGGCGGGATGGCGAACGCCCTTCTCGGGACCGTCTTCCTCGTGCTCCTGGCCGGCGCCATCGGGATTCCCGTGGCTGTGGGCGCCGGGGTCTTCCTGGCCGAGGGCGGACGTTCGCCCCTGGCCACCGTGGTCCGCTTCACCGCCGACGTGATGAACGGGATCCCGAGCATCGTGGTAGGGATCTTCGTCTGGGCCTGGGTCGTGGTGTCGATGGGGCGCTTCTCGATGCTCGCCGGGGGAATCGCCCTCGCGGTCATGCTCCTCCCCATGGTGACCCGGACCACGGAGGAGATGGTGCGCCTCGTGCCCCGCGAACTCAAGGAGGGAGGGATCGCCCTCGGCTTCACCCGGTGGCGCACGACCCTCGGGATCGTCCTCCCCGCCGCCCGGAGCGGGATCCTCACCGGGATCCTCGTGGCGCTGGCCCGGATCGCGGGCGAGACCGCGCCCCTCCTCTTCACCGCCTTCGGAAATCCGTTCTGGGAGTGGCGCCTGAACGAGCCGATCTCGGCTCTTCCGCTCCTCATCTACCAGTACGCCATTTCCCCGTACGACGAGTGGCACCGCCTGGCGTGGGCCGCCGCCCTCGTCCTCATCGGCCTCGTGCTGGCCGTGAGCCTCGCATCCCGGTTCCTGATCCGGAACCCCTACCGGCAGCGATGACCATGGAATCCGCATCCCAGACCCGTGATCCGAGCCCCGGGGCCCCGGTGGCCCCGGCCCGGGGCGCCCCCCTCGCCGTGGACGCGGCTTCCGGAGGAGGCGCCCCGCGCCCCGCGCCGCCCGTTCCCGCCGTCGAGGCCCGGGACTTCTCCTTCTGGTACGGGAAGACCCAGGCGCTCAACGGAATCACCCTCCAGGTTCCTGCCCGGAAGGTCACGGCCCTCATCGGTCCGTCGGGGTGCGGGAAGTCCACCTTCCTCCGCTCCATCAACCGTATGAACGACCTGATCCCGGAGATCCGGCACGAGGGAGAGATCCTCCTGGAGGGGGAGACGGTCTACGGGCCCGACCGCGACGTGGTGGCGCTCCGGAAGCAGGTGGGGATGGTCTTCCAGAAATCCAACCCCTTCCCGAAGTCGATCTACGAGAACGTGGCCTACGGCCCCCGGGTGAACCGCCTGGTCTCGTCCCGGGGGGAGCTCGACGCCCTCGTGGAAAGCTCGCTCCGGCAGGCGGCGCTCTGGGACGAGGTGAAGGACCGCCTGGACCGGAGCGCCCTCGGGCTTTCGGGTGGGCAGCAGCAGCGGCTCTGCATCGCCCGGGCCCTCGCCGTGTCTCCGGAGGTGATCCTCATGGACGAGCCGGCGTCGGCGCTGGACCCCATCGCGACGCAGAAGATCGAAGAGCTGATCCATGAGCTCAAGGACGCCTACACGATCCTGATCGTCACGCACAACATGCAGCAGGCCGCCCGGGTGTCGGACCTCACCGCCTTCTTCTTCATGGGCGAGCTCGTGGAAATGGGGCGTACCGAGGAGATCTTCACGACCCCCCGCGAGGAGCGGACCGAGGCGTACATTACCGGGAGGTTCGGATGAGCCCCCCGACGGCCCGCCACTTTCACCAGGATCTCGCCGGCCTCAAGGGGAAGCTTCTCGAGATGTCCGGCCTCGCCGAGGAGCTGGTCCGGCGCTCGGTCCAGGCCTTCGTCGAGCAGGACCCGGTGCAGGCCCAGGAGGTGGTCGACGGTGACCGGAGGATCGACGCGCTGGAGCTCGAGATCGATCGCGAGGCCCACGAACTCCTGGCCACCCAGCAGCCCATGGCCTCGGATCTCCGGTTCCTCACCATGACGATGCAGATCGCCAACGACCTGGAGCGGGTCGGCGACCACGCCGTGAACGTGGCGCGGGCGGTGAAGCACATGGCGGGGATGCCGGCCTTCCGTCGCACGCCCGAAGTGGTGGAAATGGCCGAGCTCGCGTCGGACATGCTCTCCGATGCCCTCGACGCCTTCGTCAGGAGCGACCCGGTCATGGCCCGGGAGATCCTGAGGCGCGACGACCAGGTGGATCACCTCTACAACGCCATGTTCCGGATCCTCCTGACCCACATGATGGAGGACCCGAGGCGAATCGGTCCCTCCATGTCCCTTCTCCTCATTTCCAAGAACCTGGAGCGGATCGCCGACCTCGCCACGAACATCAGCGAAGACGTGGTCTTCCTGGTCGAAGGGGTGAACATCAAGCACGGCGGAGGCCGGGTCACGACCTGAGCCGGGCCCCGGAGCCGGGGCGTCGCTGGAACCGGAGCGGCGGGGCGCGGGTCTCACCCACTGGAACGCTCCTCGCCATCGCCCCCGGCCCCATGCCCTGTCGCCGTACCCGCCTGCCCCTCCGGCCCGCCCGCGGGGTCTCCGCCCACGCCGCCCTCTCCATCCTTCTCGCAGCGCTGTGGGCGGGAGCGGTGGGGTGCACCGCCGACCAGCCCGCCCGCTCCGAGGATCGGGCCCCGGCGCCGGCGCCCTCGGCGGCGGTATCCAGCGCACCCTCACCCCAGCTCGAGGAGCAGGCGCGGGCGCAGCAGCGCACTTCCCGCCCCGTGCTCGCGGCCCAGGGCGAGGTGCCCATCGACCAGGGTGACCCGGTGGCCCAGCTCCGGGAGCGAGGCTCGGGGCAGGTGGTGGTGGTCTACTTCCCCTCGGCGGGATGGTCGTACGAGGACGCGGGAGGGCGACTGACCGGTGCCGCCGTCGAGATCCTCCGCGACTTCTTCCGGTGGGTGGAGGCACGGGAGGAGGTGGAACTCACCGTGACCTGGGCCGCCGACGACGACTGGGCCCGGCTCTACCGCCGGGTCCGGAACGGGTCGAACGGCGTCTTCGGGATCGGAAACGTGACGATCACACAGGAGCGTCGGGGGGAGGTCGACTTCTCGCCCCCCTACCTGAACAACGTGGCGGTCCTCATCACCCACGAGGAGGTACCCGAGCTCCCGGTCATGGAGGCCGCGCCCGAGTACTTCGAGGGGTTCACGGCCTACCCCTACCGGGGCACCCTCCACGAGGAGCGGGTGAACCGCCTCCGGGAGCTCCGGATCCCGGACTTTCGGGTGATTCCCGCCGAGTCCAACGACGAGATCCTGGAGGTCATTTCCCAGGCACCCGGAAGACTCGCCTGGATCGACGTCTACGCCTACTGGCGCGGGGTGGAGCGGGGGCTCCCCCTCCGGCGCCACCCTGCGGGCGACGACGCGTCCGAGACCTTCGGGGTGATCCTCCCCCGCGGGTCCGACTGGACTCCCCTCATCGAGGCGTTCTTCGAGGAGCGCGAGGGCTACCGGAACACCCCGCGCTACCGCGAGCTTCTCGAGGTCCACCTGGGCGAGGGCGTGGCCAGGCTCCTGGAGGAGGCCCGCCTGGCCCGCGAAGCCGCCGCAGAACAGGGAAGACGCGACCCGTGACCACAAGGCACAGCACCGGCCCCTCCCCCGGCCTCACCATCACCCCACGCTTCGCCTCGGCCCCCTTGCGCGCCCTTGCCCTGGCGTTCGTCGTCGGCGCCTCCGCATGCGCTCCCGCCGACGCCCCCGGGACCGACGAGGTCACCGTGGTGGTCCTGGGCACCACGGACGTCCATGCCTGGCTCCTCCCGTGGGACTACATGGCCGGCGAACCCGCGGACCGGGGCCTCGCCCTCCTGGCCCCCCTCGTGGACTCGGTCCGCACCGCCCACCCGGGGCGCGTCCTTCTCGTGGACTCGGGGGACCTCCTCCAGGGGAGCCCCATGGCCGCCGCCTTCACCCCCCTTGCCGAGGGGGAGATCCACCCGGTGGTGGCTGCCATGAACCTGCTCGGGTACGACGCCGCCGCACTCGGAAACCACGAGTTCAACTTCGGGATCGAGCACCTGGAGCGGACGGTGGCCGACGCCCGCTTCCCCTTCCTCGCGGCGAACGTGGTGGACGCGGCCTCGGGCGAACCGGTCTGGCCCCCCTCCACCGTGGTGGAGCTCGAGACCGACCTGGGCCCCCTCCGGGTGGGGATCATCGGCGTCCTCCCCCCGGGGGTCGCGGTCTGGGACCGGGACCACGTGGAAGGCCGCCTCGGCTTCCCCGACATCCGGGAGCGGGTCGCGGCCGAGGCCCCCCGGCTCCGGAGCGAGGAGGGGGCAGACCTCGTGGTCATCGCCGCCCACTCGGGGTTCGAGGGGACGAGCTACGACATGGAGGCCACCGGGCTCGGACCCGAGAACCAGATGGCCCAGGTAGCCCGCGAGGTCCCCGGGATCGACGCCATCTTTCTCGGCCACACCCACCAGGAGGTCGCCGACTCGGTCCTGGACGGAGTCCGCTTCGCGCAAGCGGGCGCCCACGCCCGCTCCCTGGCCGTGGTGGAGTTCCGCCTGGCCCGGGACCCGGAGGGCCGCTGGGAGGTCCGGGAAAGCACCGGCCGCCTCCTCCGCCCCGACGCCGACCAGGTCTCCCGGGGCGGCGACCCCCGCTTCGCCGAACTCCTCCCGGAGGCCCACGCGCGCACCCTGGCCCTCGTGAACCGGGTGGTGGCCACGAACGCCGAGCCCTGGCCCGCAGGCCGCGCCCGGATCGAGGACACCCCCCTCCTCCGCTGGATGAGCGACGTGCAGCGCGCCGTCTCGGGCGCGGAGCTCTCCGCCGTCGCGGCGTTCAACCTGGACGCCGGCCTCCCGGAGGGCGAGGTGACGGTGGCGCACCTGGCCCGCCTCTACCCCTACGACAACAACCTTCTCCGCGCGGTGGAGATCGACGGCGCAACCCTCCGCGCGTACCTGGAGCACTCGGCCCGGTACTTCCTCCCCTGCCCCGAGGCCCGCTGCGACCGCCTCGTGAACCCGGAATGGCCCGGGTACAACTTCGACGTCGTCCACGGCGTCCAGTACACCCTGGACCTGACCCGTCCGGTGGGGGCGCGGGTCACCCGCCTCGAGCGGGGCGGGCGCCCGGTGGCGGACGACGACCGCTTCACCCTTGCGCTCAACAACTACCGCCAGGGCGGAGGCGGAGGGTTCCCGGGGGTGGCCACTGCCCCGGTCCTGCACGCCGGAGACGAGAGCGTCCGTGACCTCCTCATGGCCGACCTCGAGCGCCGCGGCACCCTGGCCCCGCCGGTGGACTTCACTCCGGGGTGGGAGATCGTCCCCCGGGCCCTTCTCGAGCAGGCCCTTCGGGAGATGCGCAGGGACGGTCGGTAACGCGGCCCCGGCCCCTCCGGGGGTTCACCCCCCGGTCACCGCCTCCCACACGATCCGGGAGAGGTCCGCCGCCAGCGCCGATGCCCGCTCCCCGTCCTCGAACCCCCGGGTCAGGACCACCAGGAGGTAGGGCGCCCGCCCCCCGGGGTGGACGATGGCGGCGTCGTGGCGGATCCGGGTGATGGAGCCCGTCTTGTTCCCCACCCGGGTCCCCTCGGGGAGCCCGGCGGGGATCTCGCTCCGGTACTCCTGGGCCTCGAGGATCTCGTGCATGTCCCGGCACACCTCGGGACCCACCCCCTCGCACCGGGCCACGATCTCCATGACCCGGAGGAGCCCCCGGGCGGTGGTCTCGTTCGAGTACCCGGCCTCGAAGGCGGGGATGTCCGACACCCCCCGGCGCACCTTCATCGCTCCGGCGCCCATGCGGTCCATCCGCTCCTGCACCGCCTCCGGCCCCAGGAGCTCCAGGAGGAGGTTCGTGCCCAGGTTCGAGGACCGCACGATGATCCCCCGGGCGATGCGGCGAAGCGGAAGGGTGCTCCCGAGGGCCTCCACGAGCCCCTCGTCGGCGTCGGTCTCGAGGGTGAAGGGCGAGCCGTCGTACACGCTCCGGAAGGTGTTCGTGACCGGGTGCTCCCGGTCCACGTCGAGAAGCCCCAGGTCATGGCGGCGGAAGAGCTCGTAGAGGACCGGGACCTTCATGGTGGAAGCGGCGTGGAAGACCTCGTCGTCGAGGATGCCGAGGCGCGCTGCCGTCTCCAGGTCGTGGAAGGCCACGGCCACGTCGACGGTGTCTCCCTCGAGGGCGATCCGCTCCCGGAGCGCCGCCTCCAGGGGGTCTCCCCCGCGGCGAAGCGCCGGGAGGACCGAGGAGGCCACGGCGTCTGCCGGTGTCGGGATCCCGGCGTACTCGGCCACCGTGGGGGCCACGACGGTGGTCCGGACCGCCGGGATCCGCCCCGCCTCGAAGCCGCCCCCCCAGGCGCAGAAGACGGTGTACATGTCGGGCTCGTCGGGGGGAAAGCCGTGGCCCGCGGTCAGGAAGCTCGACTGGAGCGCCCCGGTTCCCCGCACCGAGCTCGTGGTCCGGATCCCGGGCGCCGTTCCCCAGTAGAGGTCACCCCCGGCCGGGCCGCCGATCCCCATCTCCGGGTGGTCCGCCGGGCGGAGGACCCGGGTCACCACCCGCTCCCCCGCTTCGTCGCGAACGGCGAGGAGCGCCCGGACCACCGCGTCCAGCACCTGGGCCTCCTCCTCCGGGGGAACGATCCCTCCGGGAGACTCGGTCCGGTTCACCCGGATGAAGTACCCGTTCGGTGACGCCGCAAGGGTCCGGGAGAGGTCGATGTTCCCGTCGGGATCGAGGGCCAGGAGCCCGGCGTCCCGGAGGGCCAGGTTCACGTGGAAGGCGTTCCAGGAGGCCCGCATCCCGTGGTCTCCCGAAACGAAGAGCGCCGCGCCCGAGCCCTCGGCGAGCTCCATGAGGTGGGCCAGGCGGAGGTCCACGAGCCCCCACACCCGGGCGCGGAACTCACGGACCCGCTCGGCGAGCTCCGCGTCGTACCCGGGGCGCGCCGGGTCCAGGAGCCCGAGCACCTCGTGGTCGATGGCGTCGGAGAGGGGGAAGTAGTCGGCGAGGACCCGGGGGTCATGGGTCCGCCAGAGCCACTCGGAGCCGCGCTGGAACTGGCGAAGGAGGTGCTCCGCCGTCTCCAGGTAGCGGGCCTCGGCGGTCCCGTCGCCCCCGTCGGCGAGGCTCGGGCCGAACCCGCCCTGTCGGTACACGAGGTAGCCGGAGTTTCCGGTCCACCCGCCGATGGCGTCCTCGTAGGCCGCCGTCATGTCGGCCCGGTTCCCCTCCACCACGTGGACCGGCGGCTGGTAGAGGAGGAAGTCCGATCCGTCGGGGGCCACCTCGAAGAGGCGAACCGGGATCCAGGCGCGCCCCCCCGGGGCGGGAACCGGGAGGGGGTCGGAGAAGTGGCGGGCCAGCGCGCGTCCCGAGGCGAGGGACTCGGACTCGGGGGGCGCCAGGCGGGCCACTTTCGCGTTCGATCCCGTTGCATCTCCCGAAAGAAGAAGGGCGTCGTAGGCGGACGCGCCTTCCAGGGCCACGAGCGCGCCGTGGAGTGTGCCGATGGGGCCCATCTCGAGCTCGAAGGTGCGGGGCGGGAGGTGCGAGGAGAGCCCCTCGGGCCCGGTCCACTCGGCGCCTTCGGTCCACCGGACGTCGCCCCCCCGGATCACCCGCTGCTGCACCGGGCGCTCGTTGTAGCCGTTCATCACGTTCACGTCGGTGCGGGCGAGGATCCGCTCCGCTTCGGCCCGGAGGGCGTCCTGCTCCGGGGTGCGTGTGCCGCGGACTGCGGGGTGGCCGGGTACCCCCGGCGCCTGGGTCACGTGGTGGCCCGCCACCGGGACTCCCGCCTTCCCGGCCGCGATCCAGAGGGGCTCGGCCGCGAGCGTCTGGTAGTGGAAGCCGTTCCAGGTCTCGAGGATCGTGTGGGCGTCCCGGGGGATGCGGGGCATCGTGTTCGAGGTGACACCGTGGACGTCGCCGTAGGCGCCGGTCCAGAGGGTGGCGTGGCTCGACGCCGTGACCGAGGGGAAGTGGCTCACCGCGTGGTCGGCGCAGGTGGCCTCGTCGAAGAGGCGGTAGAGGGCCGGCGCCTCCTCCCGGGTCAGGGTCCGGCGAACGATCTCCTCGTTCAGGGCGTCGATGCTCACGAGGATGGCCCGGGCCCCGGGACTTTGGCCGGGTGCCCCGTCGGGGGTGCCGCACCCGCTGCCGAGGAGGAGGGCGCCGGCGGCGGCGGCGAGGAGCCGGGGCGCTGCGGTGGCGCGGCGGACGGAAGAGGCGGTCAGGGGCGGGGCCGGGGAACGGAGCATCGGGCCAGGCGTTCGGGGAGATTCGGGTCGGAGGAGCGGACGTTCCCCCCCGTCGGGCGGAAGCGCAAGGGCGTACCGGTCTTCGTTACCCGGGTTCCACCCCCGTCCGGGGGGACCCGCGGGGTTGTGGGGGGGCGAGGTCGGCGCCACGTTCACGCCGTTCCCCCGGCCTGCCGGGCTCCCCCGACCCCGCACCCCTTTCCCGTCATGCGCACGATCCTGACCTCCCACGCCCGGGCATGCCCTTCCGCCCTCCCATTTCTCGCCGCCGCCGCCCTCCTTCTTGCGGGTGCGCAGGTGCTCTCCGCCCAGGTGGGGGGGTACGTCCCGCCCCGGGGTGCGTGGGCAAGCGTGGAACCGGGAGCGGTGGGAATGCACCCGGGGCGGCTCGCCGAAGCGGTGCGCTTCGCCGAGGAGCTCGAGGTGAACACCCCTGCCGACCTGGCGCTCAATCACCAGCGGTCCTTCGGGCGGGAGCCCTTCGGCGAGGCGGTGGGTCCCTTCCGGGATCGGGGCGGTGCAACCGGGGTCATCGTCCGGGGCGGCCACATCGTGGCCGAGTGGGGGACGCCGGAGCGGGTGGACCTGGCCTTCAGCGTGGCCAAGTCCTTCGTGTCGGCCACGGTGGGGCTCGCCTGGGACCGGGGGCTCCTCGACGTGGACGCCCCGGTGGCGCCGTCCATGGGGCCGATCCAGCCCATGAACCCGGAGTGCGTGGCCCCCCGGGAACCCGAAGGCGCATTCCCGCAGGTGCCCGGGCCCTTCTTCCCCTTCGCCGGGGAGCGCCACGGGCGGATCACCTGGGAACACCTCCTCCGGCAGACCTCCGACTGGGAGGGGATGCTCTGGTGCAAGCCCGACTGGGGAGACCGTCCGGCGCAGAACGCCGACAGCTGGCTCACCCGGGAACGGAACGAGCCCGGGAGCGTCTACCAGTACAACGACGTGCGGGTGAACCTCCTGGCGCTCGCGGCCACGAACCTCTGGCGACGTCCACTTCCCGAGGTGCTCCGCGAGCACCTGATGGACCCCATCGGGGCCTCCCCCACCTGGCGGTGGCTCGGCTACGAGAACTCCTGGATCCTCCTCGACGGGCAGGCGGTGCAGGTGGTGAGCGGGGGGAGCCACTGGGGCGGCGGGCTGTTCATCAGCGCCCACGACCTGGCCCGCTTCGGGCTCCTGCACCTCCGGAGCGGCCAGTGGGGCGACGAGGTGGTCCTCTCGCCCGAGTGGCTCGCCCGGGCCCGGACCCCCGGTCCGGCAAATGACCGGTACGGGTTCATGAACTTCTTCCTGAACACCGGGCAGGCGGCGCTCCCCTCGGCGCCGGAGTCGGCGTACTACCACCTGGGTGCGGGAACGAACATGGTCTACGTGGACCCGGAGCACGACCTCGTGATCGTGGCCCGGTGGTTTCGCCAGGGGGGGATGGACGAGCTCGTGGCCCGGGTGATCGCCGCCATCGAGGACTGACCGGACCGGGCGCCCCCGGACCCCGAACGCGAAGCGGGGAGGCCGGTCCGAGTGGACCGACCTCCCCGCGTCACTGGCAGCAGGTTCCGAAGCGTCAGGGAACCAGGCGCGTCGGAAGCGGGGTGGGCGCCATGAGCCTCAGGATCGGGAAGACGGGCGGCTCCCCGTCTCCGGCCTTGAACCGGGCCACCTCGGGCTTCGGGAGCCACGCATCCATGTGGTTCCAGTACACGACCCCATCCGTGGACTCGGCCTCGAGGAGGTGGGCGACCACCCGCCCCTGCATCTGGCCGGTGCGGACGATGTAGCTTCCGCGGGGGAGCGTCACCGTGCGGGTCTCGACGCCGTGGACCTCCACCCGGGTGGACGCGGCGTGGTTGTAGGCCCGCTCGTAGGTGATGTCGGCGATCCGGTAGGCCTCGACCTCGACCTCGGTATCGGCCTGGAGCTCCTCCACCGTGATGGAGTGACGCCTCAGGAGCTCCACCGCGCCCACGGCGTCGCGGGGGACCACGTAGGCCCAGGGCCGCTCGCGGGAGAGCGTCGCCACGGGACGGATCATGAGCGAGTCGCTCTCGATGGTCCGGATCACCGGCTCCTCGCCCTGCTGCCGGGTCACGAGCTGGTAGGTGACGGTCCGGTCCGCGGGCTCGTACTCGACCCGGAGGGGCACCTCACCGGAGGGACCGCTACCGAGTTCCACCGCCTCGATCCGGGCGGTACGGACCGTCTCCATCAGGAGCTCGGGGTTCTCCACCGCCCATTCGACCACGGCCTCGTAGGCAAGGACCCCGCTCCGGACACCGTCAGCCAGCGTCTGCATCCCCGGGGGGGACTCGAAGAGGATCCCGACGGTGTTCATGAAGCCGCCGTAGTTCCGGCCGATCCGGGGGTCGGTTCCGCCGGCGACCCAGCGGTTCTCGTTCCGCCCGGTATCGTAGTAGAACGACGAGTACCCCTCGGTCTCGAGCTTCCGGTCGATGGCCGGGAAGATCAGGTCGTCGCAGAGCGCCGTGATCCGCTGGTCCGGTGCCGCGTGACTCGGGCACTGGTAGGCGATGTTGTAGGGCGGCGCCCCGCCATTGTGGCCGTCGATGAAGAGATGCGGGGCCCAGCGCAGGAGAATGTTCTGCACGTACCCCTGGATCTCGGGCTGCTCGAGCTTCATGTAGTCGCGGTTCAGGTCGAGCCCCCAGAGGTTGCCACGCATGGGGCTCCCCGGGCGGGAGAACCCGTCGGGGTTGATCTGGGGCACCACGATGATGACGAGGTCGTCGAGGACCTGGTTCATCGGGGTTCCGGGAGTGGCGAAGTCGCGCACCATGAGGAGCACCGATTCCCGCAGGGTCCGCTCGGGTCCGTGGACCCCGGCGGCAAGGACCAGGATCGGGCGCCCCAGGGTCCACGCCTCCCAGGGCTCTGTCACCGCCGGCCGCGAGAAGACCGCGTAGGGGAGTGCGCGCCCCTCCCGGGTCTCCCCGTACATCCCGAGGCGCATCTCGGTGCTCGACGCCTGCACCGCCTGCAGGTACGTCATCATGTTGTCGTAGCTCGTGAACTCCGTGAAGCCCGATTCCTCGGACTGGGTGCGGAGCTCCTGGCTCGCGGCGGGGAGGGCCGGGACCACGAGGGCGAGGGCAAGGAGAGCGGACGCGAAACGCGCACCGCCCCCCCCGCCGAAGCGGGAGGGGCGGATTTCGGGGAAGGCCCGGCGCATCATCCGGCTTCCAGGATCCGGCGGATTTCGCGCTCCATCTCCTCCAGGTGGAGACGGGTCATCCGGTCCTGCGACCGGCTCGCGGCCTGGCCCACCGCCGTGGCCAGGTTCGACATCTCGGCCCGGACGAGGGGACGTGCATCGGAGGAGGCACGCGGCCCCTCGGGGTTCAGGTACTGGTCCATGGCCTGGACGAAGGTGCGCTGGAGCCCGCGACGGAAGACGTTCACCTGCGGGTTCTGCCCCGACAGCTCGCTCCAGACGCCGGAGCGGAGATCCCCGAGGAAGTCGGCCACCGTGTAGGGCTGGTAGCCGCCGCTTGCCATCGCCTCGTACTCGATGAGGCGGGAGAGGCGAGCCTCGTTGATGAGCGTCGCGAAGACGCCGGCCTGGGAGTTCGAGAAGCGGTTCACGATCCCGTCGGACTCGATCCTCCGGAGGATGTCCTCGTTCAGGAAGAACTGGGGCACCTGGAAGGCGTTCTGGGACAGGTAGCGCATGGCCTCGACCTGCTTCTCCCGCTCCACCGGGGTGAAGCGCGGGCCCGTGCCGTAGCGCTCCTGCGTGTAGGCACCGCCGATGATGGACGCCACGTGTCCGTTGTAGCGTCCCCACTGCGAGATCGTGTTGTTCCAGAGCTCCTGGAGGAGCGAGTAGTCCTGACCGGGCTTCTCCGCCACGTCGAGGAGCATGTTCACGACGCGCTCGAGGTTCCGCATTGCGAGCTCCGACGACCGGACCGCGTCGTCGTTCCCCACCGCCTCGGTCACGGCGTGGGGGTCGTTCCCCGCCCCCGGCGTGGTGAACCGGAACCAGGGGATCGTGTCCTGCATCCGGGACCAGGAGTCGAGGGTCTCCCACTCCTCCTCGGGGGTCGTCGCGCCGGGAATGGGCTTGTGCTGCCACATCACGGCGTACTTGTCATACGGCCCCACCTTCGGGATCAGGAGCTCGGGCGGGATGTTGTCCTCGGGCTGCGCCACGTAGTTCAGGCGCGAGTAGTCCATGAGAGTCGCCACGTGGCTCCCCTTCCGCTCGAGGAAGGAGCGGGAGCGGATCGAGTCCGCCGGGTACATGGCCGAGGCCTTGAAGTTGTGCGGGAAGCCCAGGGCGTGCCCCACCTCGTGGGCCACCACGTACTCCACCATGGCGCCGATGATCGAGTCGGGCATGGGGAACTGCTGGGCCCGGGGATCGAGCGGCCCCGCCTGCACGAAGTACCAGTTCCGCGTGAGGTTCATCACGTTGTGGAACATGTTCACGTCACCGCGGAGGATCTCGCCGGTGCGGGGGTCGCTGACGCTTCCGCCGGTGGCGTTCTGGGTCGTGGACGGACGCCAGTAGATCATGGAGTGTCGGATGTCGTGGGGCGACCACGAGGGATCCTCCTCCGGCGTGGGCGCGATGCGCGCCACGATGGCGTTCGAGAACCCGGCCTCCTCGAAGGCGGGCTGCCACGCCTCGATCCCCTTGATCACCCAGGGGACGAGCCACTCGGGGGTGGAGCGGTCGACCCAGTACTCGATGGGGCGCACCGGGTCCGAGATCTCGGCGTTCGGGTCCTGCTTGTCGAGGCGGTTCCGGCGAATGAAGCGCCGCGTTTCGGCGCTGTGCGGGTCGCTCCCGTAGTCCACCCACGAGAAGGACTGGATCCCGACCCGGGAGTCATGGAGCCGCGGCATCATGGGGTCCAGGGGGAGCCGGATCATCGACCAGACCACCTTGATCGTGCTCGCCGGGGTACCACCCGGGCTGTTCGCTCCCGTCTGCACCGCGGTCACGTTCACGTTCTCGGGGAAGGCATGGACCGACTCGATCCAGGTACGGTCGCTCTGGATCCCCTGGACCTGGATGAACTCCGGGATGTTCGTCGTGAAGATGCGCGTCACGTCGATGACCATCGAGGAGTCGGGCCCGAAGGTTTCGATCTCGAAGGTGGCGATGATGTTTCCGCGCTCGATGGCGCTCACCGCCTGCCAGATGGCGAGATCGGGATCGGCCCGCATCGAGTAGCTCAGGGTCCGGAGGTCGATCCGGTTGTCCCGGCGCTCCCAGACGACGCTGCGCTGGCCGCGGTTTCCGAAGCCGCCCTCTTCCTGGCGCCCGATGATGAGCATGTCGCGGCCAAGCTCCTCCTGCGGGATCTCGAAGAAGAGTCGGTCACCGACCATGTGGGCCTTGAAGAGCCCCTCGCTCGTGCGGGCCTCGGCGGTGATGACCGAGCTGTAGGCCCGGGCGCCCTGCTGGCGGCCCTGCTGGCCACCACCGGCCTGCTGGGCCGCGGGGGCGGCTGCGGGAGCGGGAGCCGGGGCCGGCGTGGCCGGGGCCTGGCGGGGGGAACAGCCGGTGGTGGCGACGAGCGCAGTGAGCGCGGCCGCAGCGACGAAGGTTCTTTGGAGCTGCATCGAAGTACCCGGTGGTTCGAGGGCCCGCCCAGCACGCGTCCGGCAGGGTCGGGACATGGTGGCACCGGCCCCCTTCGCGGGCGCGGGTGCCGGTTCGGTCGGATTGGAGCGGGAGCAAACTACGACCTCCGGACGCAGTTGGCGAGCCCCGCCGCCCGGGCCGCGGTTGACGCCGCCCTCCGCATCCCCCTCAATTCCCCGTCATGAACCACCTCGAAGGGAAGCTCGTCCTCGTCACCGGGGCCTCCTCGGGCATCGGGGCCGCCACCGCCCGGGCCTTCGCGGCGTCGGGTGCCCACCTCCTCCTCGCCGCCCGCCGCGCCGGGCGACTCGACGGGCTGGCCGCCGAACTGGTCCGGACCCACGGCGTCGAGATCCGCACGAAGGCCCTGGACGTGCGGGATCGCCCGGCGGTGGAGGACTGGGCCGCGGAGCTTTCGGAAGCGGGTCGCATCCCCCATGTCCTCGTGAACAATGCCGGGCTTTCCCGAGGACTCGAGCCCGTCCACCAGGGGAACGTGGAGGGGTGGGACGAGATGATCGACACGAACCTGAAGGGGCTCCTCTACGTGACCCGGGCCATCCTCCCGCACATGGTGACCCTCGGCCGGGGGCACGTGATTCACGTGGGAAGCACGGCCGGAGACACGGTCTACCCGGGGGGGAACGTGTACAACGCCACGAAGTTCGCGGTGAAGGCGCTTGCCGAGGGGATGAACCTGGACCTCGTGGGCACGCCGATCCGGGTGTCGACGGTGGACCCGGGGCTCGTGGAGACGGAGTTTTCCGAGGTGCGCTTCCGGGGCGACGTGGCGCGGGCGAAGAAGGTCTACGAGGGGTACACCCCGCTCCGGGCCGAGGACGTGGCGGAGGTGATCCGCTACGTGGCGGCGGCGCCGCCGCACGTGAACCTCTTCCGGACCGTCGTGTACCCCACCGACCAGCGGAATCCCTACGTCCTTCACCGGGAGCCACCGCCCACCGATCCGGCCTGACGGCGCCGGACCGGGCGGCCCCTTTCGTGACCGTCCCGACCCCCCACCCCCGCCTCGTCGTCCTCACCCTCTGGCTCCTCGTCTTCTCGGCGAGCAGCCAGGTCATGATCATCTCCCCGATCCTGCCCCTGGTGGGCGACGAACTCGGGATCGCCGAGGGGCTTCTCGGGACCCTCGTGTCGGCGTACTCGATCATGGTGGGGATCTTCGCCGTGATCTCGGGGCCCTTCTCGGACCGGGTGGGACGGCGACGGATCCTCCTGATGGGATCGGGGCTCATGACCCTGGCACTCCTCGCCCACGTGGGGGTGCAGGGATACTGGAGCTTCATCCTGGTGCGTGTGCTCGCCGGGCTCGCCGGGGGGATCCTGAGCGGCGCGGCGGTCTCTTACGTGGGGGACCACTTCCCGTACGCGCGGCGCGGATGGGCCACCGGGTGGGTCATGAGTGGAATCGCCTTCGGGCAGATCCTGGGGATCCCCATGGGGGTGGTGCTGGCGGGCGCCTTCGGCTTCCGGGTTCCCTTTCTCCTCTTCGCCCTGTCGATGGCGGCCACCTTCTGCCTGGTCCTCTTCCGCCTCCCGCAGCCCGACGTGGAGCGGAGTGCCCACCCGGTCTCCTTCGGGCGGGCCGTGGGGGAGTACCGGGGGATGCTGGGCCGAAGCGACATCCGGGCTGCCACGGCCGCCTTCTTCATGATGTTCCTGGGCGTCTCGCTCTTCGTGGTGTACCTCCCCACCTGGCTCGAGCGGGAGCTGGATGCCTCGGCGAACCAGATCGCCCTCCTCTTCCTTGCCGGGGGAATCGCGAACGTCCTCGTGGGCCCGCAGGCCGGAAGGATCTCGGACCGGATCGGGCGGAAGGGAATCATCCTCGTGTCGTGCACCGGGCTCGCGCTCGTGATGCCGCTCACGACGCTGGTGGTGGGGTCGATTCCGGTGGCCTACCCCTGGTTCTTCCTGGTCATGGCCCTCGTGGCCATGCGGATCGGCCCCTTCTCGGCGCTGCTTACCGCGCTCGTGTCCGATGACCGGCGGGGGACGCTCCTGAGCCTCACGGTGGCCATCGGGCAGGTGGGGTTTGCCGGGGGGAGCGCCGTGGCGGGCCTCATCTACGCGTCCACCGGGTATGCCGCCACCACCTGGATTGCCGGCGCCTCCATGCTCGTCATGGGGCTCATCGTGGCCTTCCGGGTCCCGGAGCCGGGGGCGACGGAGGAGGCGGAGGCGGAGGTGGAGGCGGAGGCGGACGGGCTCAGCGCCAGAGGGGGAGCCCACCCGGGTCTTCCGGAAGCCAGAGCAGGGCGGAGAGACGCACCGACATCCCCGTGAGGGTGGGGCGCACCTGGACCTCCTCGAGGGGGACCTCTTCCTGGTGTGCCCCCTCCACCTTCGCGAGCTCCGCCCGGAACTCCGCGTCGAGCTCCTCCGCCTGGGCCCGGATCGCCTCCACGGTCTCGCCGGCCTGGGCCACCTCCTGGCGCTGCTGGAGCACGCGACCCGCAGACCGGATCGTGGTCCCGGTCCGGGCGGCCGTGGTCTTTCGCCCCATGAAGGCGCCGAGCAGTCCCTCGCCCACGCGGAGGGCGGCGTCGAGGGTCCGCTGCTGCGCCATTCCGGCTCGGCGTTCGACGACCTGGAGCGCCCGACGCTCCCGCTCCTGGAGGGTCGAGAGGCGCGACTCGAAGCGCTTCCGGATCCGGTCCATCTCGGCGTCGCGGGCCTCGCGGCGCAGGTCGGCCAGGCGCATCCGGAACTCCGCCTCCGACTCGCCCGGGCGGGAAAGGGCTCTCGGCGCCTTCGACTCGAAGAGGGCAAGCGGGAGGTTCGACTGGACCCACCGCTGTGCGTCCCGCCCCCAGGCGGCGTAGCTCCTCGCCTGGGTGGCCTCGGGGGGGAGAGCGGCGAAGGCCGCGCCGTTCAGCGGAACGTCCTCCAGGTGGTCGAGTTCGAGCTCCACCTCCTCCGTCCGGTCCCAGTCCAGGGGCACGGGCCCTGCTCCGAAGGGAACGACGAGGCGCACGGGGCGGGTCTCGTCGACACCGGCGCGGGCGTTCCGGTACGCCACGTCCACGAAGACGCCGAGGGCAGGGCGATAGGTGAGACCACCACTCCCCCGCAGGGGCGCCAGGAAGTGCTCGCCGATCCCCGGCGGAAGGAGGGGGCGAGCCGAGGAAGCTGCGGCGGCCGGCGTTTCGGCCGGGGGGGGTGGCGCAGGCGGGGCCGGGGAAGGGGAAGGGGCCCCCGTCCCGACGGCACCTCCGCCCGCACCCTCCGCATCCCCTGCACGCGCCAGCGTGCGCAGTTGCCGGAGCGTCATGGGCCCCGCCAGGTACGACATGACCCAGCGTGTCTCGAAAAGGACCGGGGCCCCCTCGTGCACGTTGTGGAGGAGGAAGACCCGCTGTCCGAGCCCGGATATGAGCCGGTCCAGCTCGGCCCGCGAGAGGGGGTTCGAGCCGGACATGGCCCCCTGGAGCGCGTCCATGATCCGGGCCTTGTCCCGCTCGGTCTGCAGCCGCCCGATGAACCAGCTCCCGGTGTTGCCGAGTCCCTTGTAGTCCAGGTCCACCG